>NZ_JBFUHL010000038.1:0-58381 GCF_056402415.1 Paenibacillus sp. P4_A9 | reverse complement strand
TTTGGTTTGGATGTGATTTCCTCATTGTGCTCCTCCTCCATATCCGTATCTTGCCACAGGTTGAAGCGTTTACATAGCGTACGATGTTCGAATTCATGTAGTAAGGATGTGTACAATGTTCGAATTACTCTCTTTCTCCCCCTAAAATGCTAAAAAACCGCCCTCCAGTCACCAAGTGGTGGTAGAAGTGGCGGTCGGACAAACACATTCCCCTTGTTACGAAATGGATTTCTTCATGCGATATTCCTTCGGTGTACTGCCGAATTTAGCTTTGAACAGCCGAAAAAAGTAACTTGGATTCGCATAACCGCATTTCTCCATGATATCTAAGACCGAATGATCTCCGTTCTCAAGGAACTGCTGCGCATGCTTTAGGCGGATTTCGTTGATATATTCCGTGAGTGTCAACTGATAGCTATCCTTAAACAATTTCCCCAAATAAGCGGATGACAGCTTTACTGTTGCGGCAATCGATTGTTGACTGAGGTTAATATCCGCATACTTCTGGTGAATGAGTTCTTTGACCGTTTCCAGGATCATGTCATTCCGTTCCACATTGGACGGCTTCTGACCCTCACAAATTTGTGCACATAAGGCTAGCAGGGATACGTACATCTCCTCTAGTGTTTCTTTCTGCTGCGGAATTTGATGGATATAATCCACGTTGAAGCTCATCTTCGTTACTCGATTTTCCATAATTTCAACGACCGTATACTTGATTACCCAAGCTAAATTCGTTACGGCACGATGGATATCATGATAATGAAAGGTGGCAAAAAGGGAGAATGCTTTCTCCAGCTCGATCCCCGCTTCTGTCATTAAACCCTTCTTCAAGCTCTCGGATAATTTCCGCTCGATCGTATCTGGTATCGAAACTCGCTTGTTGGCATTGTTTTCTTGGACCCTTTCACTTGTAATAATGGACTTGTAACCGAAAATTAATTTGTACAAGCTGTTTTGCATGGCTTGCGTATAACCAGAAGATAGCTGAGTAAGCTGAGTGACCCGATCACTTATGCCGCATGAAAGACTTAGTCCGTAATAAGTCTCAATTGTGAGTTGAATATCTTTTAAGAGAGGTAAGAAATGGTCATCAAGCGTATTGTCAGCAGTGTCGGTAAGAGAAACAATCAGCACTACATGATCTCCCCAAACCTCAACGGCCTCACAGGGATACAAGGTTGACATCATTTCCTGTGCAATATTTGTAATGGCAAAGCTATGCATTTTCTTCAAGGATATCGCTGTGTTCCGACTATAGGCCTCGAAATGATCCAAACGGAGCACACAAACAACGATTTCAGACGGATAGGCGATGTTCAGCCCATACTTCTCAATAAGACTACTGATATCTTGATGTGAAAATAATTGACCATCCGAAATAAATTTCCGGATGTAGTATTTATTTACGATATGCTCGGAGCTGATCTCATGTAACGTATCTGATAGCTTCAGATAGTGTTCACTCATGGCGTGAAGCTCATCGCCTTCTGACTGCGCGGATGGCCGATCACGCGGATGCTGAAACCGAATCCGATGCAGCATATCTTCAATGGGATGATACAATTTATAAGACAGCCAAACTGAAATCCCTATCGCAATAAGAAGCAATACACCAGAAACAAGCAGCGACTTCGTTCGCGTCTGGGTGACTTCCGCCATTAATTTGTCGTACGACTGCACGTAGAGTATCGTCCAATTCGGAATCGGATTCGCCATATACGTGATCATGCTTTTGTTACCATCCACATCGCCAATGACGAATCCTGAAGGTTGGTTCGTTTCTCGTTTATGATTGGCAATGAAGGTGTGAAGGGCCTCCTGCGTCTGAACATTGGCATAGGTGAGATTAAGCTGCGAGGAGTAGAGCCGTCCATCCTGATCAGCCATGAGAATATCACCTTGCGAACGACTGCCTGTATCATTCATTTTCTTCAAGCTATCGAATACCCAATCCGACTTGATATAGAAAATAATAGCGGACTCTTTGGACGAGAACGGCTTTAAGGAATCGGTTACGACGAAAGCAAACGTATCAATCTGATCATCCTCACGTTCAAGGCTTACAGGGATTAGCCTGGAGGTTTCATGCTTTTGAGTAGGATCGTGCAGCCAATCTTGAATTTTCTTCTTCGTTACTCCACCATCCAATAAGAAATTGCTGGTCGTGCCGTAGATCTCATTTTGAGTATGATTGTAGACAACCATGGAATGTAAAAAGGAAGAGCTTTCCAAAATATTCGACATGCGCTGGTAACCGCGGATTAAATCCATTTTGGGCAAATTTTCATCAAACATAAGCGGAATCAATAAGTTATCCTTCAGAACAAAGCTCGATAAGTGCGTGATGATTTCATTCATGTACGAGAAGTTATATTGCATCTGCGTGAGAATTTTGAGATTCGAATCCTCCTGCATTCTTTTCACCGATTTCTCTAGAAGGTACGTATTAGCAAAGGTAGAGGCTAATAGGACAATAACCATCGACAACATGATCGAGCTTAGTACGCGCTGCAAATATTTCTTGGATTTATAGAAGCCAAATCCTTTCAAATGTACCAAGCCCCTCTCACTATGTCGATTGTACGGCTGGCCCTATCTGATGATCGTCGATGTCCTTCCAGCCTAAGGAATAAGCAGGTGAATTCGGATGAAGTCGGGAGTAACCGTCCTCTGTGTGCATGATCTGCGGATCGGCAATGAGCGATTGGGCATCGAACTTCCCTCCGAGTAAGGAACGCCACACCTGCCAGTCATAGATGTGCCGACCAAGTACATCTACCTGTGATGAGGATAAAGGTAGGACACCTGCAACCTGACAGACACCCTTCGCCTGATCCTGCCAATATAGATTACGATCTGCTTCAGCGAATTTATCATCGCGCCAATTAACGAAATAGTATAAGTAGCCGGAGTTATACACCACGTTCCCAAGCACCCTAACATCCTTATTGTMCTCGCCAGCCATCTCTTGGGTACCAATCGCGGCTATGGCATCGGGATTCGCAACGAGCAAATTCCCCTGTATGAGGTTGCCTATGCCTTTGGAGAAAATCAGCATCCAGAGCTTCCCTTCCCCTGTGCTATATAGCTGCGTTAGGACATTTTGAGTAACGGTAAAGTAATCCGATGCATCATCCAAATAAATGCCGAAGCCAAAAGAAAAATGAATCCCACTATGATGTAAGCGGTTACGGTGTATCGTGTTATGTGTCCCAACACCCCATGATTCAATCAAACCGCCGTCCTGGCTGTCGATCATGACATTCGAAATATCATTATAAGCCATATAATTATTGCGCGTATGTAGGAAATCCCAATGATTGTCCCATGTAACCGTTATCCCATAAATGGTATCTGGCATAACTTTGTGACGTAAGCCTTTCAGCGATATGCCGTATCGCGGCATATGCGAAATCAGATTATGTGTGATGTGGTTATGACCACTTTGATAGAGCAGAATCCCGCAACCATGACCAATTAACTCGCCGCCATACCGAATGGTGTTATTCGTAATTGTATGTTCTTTATTCGTGTAGGATGCTGCCGCAGAGGTAAATGAGCCTTGAAGTGGTGAAAATCCGGAAGCACATATCCCCATATATCCCATATGCTCGATTCGATTACTTTGAATATGGATGTTTCGCGTATGCTGATCCAAGAATATGCCGCAGCTGCCTGCGTTTATGATCTGGCAATGCGATATTTCGATATCCGCTGCATAATTGAGATAGAGTAATCCTTCCCGATGCTCATCCCGCTCCACGTTGCTCAAGCCTTCATCTTCCTGAATCATCCGATACTCTGACCAGAAGTCTGTGATGGAGAAATGGAGTCCATGGAAATGGAGATGCTGAATAGGCTCATCATGACCGTTGCCTCTCATTTCAATCAGCCTTGTGACCGTTGGTACGATAATCTCTTGCTGTAACGGTGAGCCATTCTTCGGTTTATAGTAGAGCCAGCCTTCCTTTTCATCCAAGTAAAATTGACCTGGTGCTTGAAGAAAATCGAGTGAGCCCTGGATAAAATAACGTGAGCCTGCGCCTATACCCCAGATCGAGGGATGCTGGAATTGCACAAATCTTGCCTCTGCATCATGCGACCTCAATGCTCGCAGCTCTGAAAACCAGTTCCACTCTCCTTTGCCAGGCCAAATGAATATCTGCGCTTGAGACAGGTCGCTCCCTTTAGAAATATCCCCCTCACGGTAGTGGATTCCTTCTTGGTAAGCGGATTCTGGCTCGCCATCCACTTGAAAATACCCCACAGCTGGCAATCTTGCTTTGGCGATGCGCTCCCCATCCGCATAGATCGTATGGAAGCTGCTTCCAGCCCCCACGAATGCTCGCCACATGTCTGCGCGATATGGCTCCCAGTTCGTAACTGCCCTGCCGCCTACGATGTTCACTTCTTCACCAGGTACATTTCGGTAGGTAACACGGCAGCCATTTCTGCCTGAATCGCGCTCATCGAATTGCCAGGTATCCGCTAAATAATAGGTGCCGCCGTACAAAAACACGATGACATCGTGATTCATCCCGTTTTGGATGAACTTCCTAACTGTCATCTGTGCTTTCGTTATCGTTAAGAACGGCGCTTCCTTACTGCCATCGTGATCATCATTCCCAGAAGTCGCTACATAGAATTGGTTGGCCAATGTCATGTGATTGCTCCTTTATCATCATGATAACCTTATTTATGACTAGTGACTTGTATGTATACCTTTCATTTGCCTAATTGCCCTGCCAAAAAGGTACGCATCACTTGCTCCGCCTTCTGCGCCAAAAGCTCAGGCGTTCGACTCATCGCCTCTTGAAGCGTCATCGGACCGTTCACGATACTGTGAATACTGGTCAGGCCATGTTCATACAGCTTCTCAATCCCTTGCCCGATTGAGCCTGATAGGACGATAACGGGAACGCCGTGCTTTTGTGCAGCCTGCGCAATGCCCATCGGCGCTTTGCCGGAAGCAGTCTGCGCATCTGTCTGCCCTTCGCCGGTGAAGACGAGGCTTGCTTCTTGCAGATGCTCATTTAGCTTGGTCATCTCAATCACCACATCGATACCGCGTTTCGTGCTCGAAGGGAAGAATGCTTGAAACGCACCGCCAAGCCCTCCCGCCGCGCCAGCCCCAGGCAACTGATGTACCGCTTTCCCCGTATGCACTTCTATGATATCTGCCCAATGAGTGAGCGCTCCATCGAGCGCTTCGACCATCTCCGGCGTCGCACCTTTCTGCGGTCCGAAGACTAGCGATGCCCCTTGCGGGCCAATGAATGGATTCGTGACATCGGATGCAATGATAAATCGAGATTGGGCAATGCGCTCATCCCACCTTGAGTCATCGATCCGCTTAATGTCAGACAGCGCTTGTCCTCCAACGGCTACCTCGCGCCCATCCTCATCCAAAAGCTGTAAGCCCAAAGCTTGCAGCATACCGCATCCACCATCGTTCGTCGCGCTGCCGCCAAGCGCAAGAAGAAACGAACGATAGCCGTGATCCAGCGCATGCCGAATTAACTGACCTGTGCCGTACGTTGTCGTCACCATCGGATTTCGGTGCTCCGTTGGGATTAGGATTAATCCGGAAGCCGTCGCCATTTCAATCACGCACGTGACGCCGTCTCCAAGGACACCGTACACGCCGGTCACCTCATCTTGCAGCGGTCCTTGCACAGGGATAGAGATCTTAACACCGTGTGTTGCCTGTACAAGGCTATCCACCGTGCCTTCTCCCCCATCTGCCATAGGAATGAGGACGGTTTCTGCCTCTGGCTTAGCCCGCAGAATCCCGTCTCTTATCGCCATGGCTGCCGCTTCTGAGCTAAGGCTGCCTTTAAACGAATCCGGTGCAATTACGATTTTCATAAGTCAGCCTCCTGGTCATACGCACTGTACAAGCTTATTTATTAATTAATTTATACAACGCTTGGGTACCACTATCCTCTTCGCCCATGGCCGCTAATTGTTCATAGAGTGATTTGGCCAGAGTCAGGCCTGGGAGCTCTACTTTCATTTCTTCTGCCGATTGCAGGGCAATCGTCATATCCTTAATGAAATGCTTGACGTAAAAGCCTGGTGCAAAATTATCTGCAATCATCCGCGGCCCCAAATTACTTAAGGACCAACTGCCAGCGGCACCAGTTTCAATGCTTTGCAGCACCGTCGTAGGATTGAGTCCTGCTTTCTTCGCATATACAAGCGCTTCAACCACACCCATCATGTTGCTTGCAATCGCAATTTGATTGCACATCTTCGTGTGTTGGCCCGCACCCGCTGCACCTTGATGGACGATATTCGTGCCGATCTTTTGGAAAATAAGCAGCATCTGCTCGAACACTTCGCGAGCCCCGCCGACCATAATGGACAATCGGGCTTCTCTAGCCCCGATATCCCCACCAGATACAGGTGCATCCAAGGAGAATAGCTGACGAGTCAGCGCCTCTTCATAAATCCGTTTCGCCAAGGAAGGACTCGAGGTGGTCAAATCGATCAGATAACTGCCTGGCTGTGCCATGGTCAGAATCCCATTTTGCCCAAAATAAATAGCTTCGACATCGCTCGGGAAACCGACCATGGTCATAATAACCTGGCAATTCTGCGCTAATTCCCCAGGTGAATCCTGCCAAGTCGCTCCCTTATCCAAGAGCTCCTGCGCCTTGGCTTTCGTACGTGTATAAACATGAACTTCATACCCTGCTTGCATAAAATGTCCTGCCATGCTCTTACCCATAACACCTGTTCCAATGAGTCCTATGATTGGTTTCGCTATATGTTCTGTCATGTGTGTGTCCACCTTTCTCTCGTTACCTTTTAAACTTATCACCCTCGCCCATTCTGGTCAAACTGGGAACTAAAAAAGGAGCCGTTCAATGGTAAATCTACCATCCAAACGGCACCTTGTTATTAATTAAATCCCTTTGAAAGTGAACGCATACGCATACGTACGGTTCGCGAATAGCGTAAACTCGGGATGTGTTCTTGCGCCCCAGCTATCGTCTCCGCCAACACCCATTTGCTTGTAGTTCACACGCACGACAACTTTGTCACTAACCGGAAGCTTATACGGATGATCGTGCGCTTCCAGCTCGGATGGTGAGTAAGGCAGCGCATTGAGCTCGACCGTTGGTAAGCCAGCAATACGGAGCCCGCGGCCTGCCGCATTCGTTAAGGTCGCCCAACGAACATCAGTCTTATTGCCACATTCTTGCGGGCGCAAGTATGGAACGAATTGTTCTTCTACAGTCCCGCTATGAAGCGCAAGCTTCGCGCCTACATTGCGATCCCAGTGGTTTTCGTGCGGCCCGCGGCCATACCAGGTTAAGTTCTCGAAGGCAGCATCCACTTCGAACATGACGCCTACTTCAGGGATTTCTGGCAGCTTGTCGCCAGGCGTTAATTGCATACTAACCTCAACTTCTCCTGAAGAAGACACCGTGTAAACGAGCTGTGCCTCGGAAGCAGGCTGTGTCGCCAGTTCAAAGCGTACACGAACCTCAGCGCGTCCAGCATCTAGCGACTTTGCGTTCAAGGAAAGCAGCTTACGTCCACTTCCAGCTTCCTGCCATGGCGCACAACGAATGTGGTGCTGGTTCCCGCGGTCATTATCGGTATAAGCGCGCCAGAAGTTCGGTACCGGTCCTGTTTGGAATAGCTCAACTCCGTCGAACTGATAGGAGGTAATATCGCCCGTTGCTGTGTTGATCTGAAGTGAGAAATGCTCTCCGTTTAGCGCAATCGCTTCTGTTGAAGTAACAATTTGCACAGCTGCGTCCGTAGAGATCGTTGCAGCTGATTCTTTCTCTGCTTCCCAATTGCGTGAGTGTGCAGCTCGATTAACCGCAGGCAGGATAAATTGCTCCCAAGCAATTTCATGCCCTCTAACGGACCATTGCGTGTCATCCTTCAAGACCAAACTCAGCGTTAGGATGAATTCATCGTTCGGGAATTGACTTTCTACAGCGTCCAGTGCAAGCTCAATGATCGTTGTTTCACCAGGTGCAACCGAGTAAGGAGCGCTAATCGTACGGCTAGCCGCCGCGACACCATAACGAGCAATGGTCCAAGTCCAATCAAATTCATTCAGATTCGTGAATAAGAATTGATTCGTTACCTTGATTTGACCTTTCGCCGCATCAACAGCTTCAAACTTCACATTCTGGTAGCATTTCTTCACTTCATGCAGCTTCGGTGAAACTGAGCGATCCGCGAAAATCAAGCCATTGCCACAGAAGTTGCCATCATTCGGCGTGTCACCGAAATCGCCGCCATAAGCTTGATACGTGATGCCATCTGGTGTCGTCGTGCGAATGGATTGATCGATCCAATCCCAGATGAATCCACCTTGTAGAATCGGGTATTTATCAAATAGCTCCCAGTATTTAAACAGATTGCCGCAAGAGTTCCCCATTGCATGGCTGTATTCACAAAGAATAAAAGGTTTTTTCGGTTTGTTTTTCGCGTATTCTTCGATTTTTTCAATTTTGGAATACATATGGCTTTCGATATCTGAAGCATCATCTGATGCGCGCCAATTGAACACACCTTCGTAATGAACGACTCTGGAAGGATCTGTTTCACGTAAGAAATCATGCATCTTCAAGAAATTGTCGCCGCCCGAGGACTCATTGCCAAGCGACCAGATCACAATGGAGGGATGGTTCTTATCCCTTTGCAGCATTGAATTTGCTCGATCAAGTACGGCTCCCGTCCATTCAGGTCGGCTTCCTGGCACCGATTCTCCTAGTTCCTCTTGCCCATAGCTCCAGGAACCATGGGTTTCGAGATTCGTTYCATCAATGACATACAAGCCGTATTGATCACAAAGCTCATACCACATCGGATTGTTCGGATAATGGGAAGTCCGCACAGCGTTGATATTATATTGTTTCATGAGCAAAATATCGGCAAGCATACTTTCCGCTTCGACGGAACGTCCGCGATCCCGGTCAAATTCATGGCGATTCACGCCTTTGAATACAATCACTTCGCCGTTAATTTTCATCAAGCCATCTTCGATCTCAAACTTGCGGAAGCCTACTTTACAGCTTTCCGTCTCTAGGAGTGTACCTTCTTCATTCCATAAACGAAGAACTAACGTATACAGATACGGACTTTCTGCACTCCATTTGGCTGGCAGATCCATGTGAGCGGAGAATTCAACCGCTTGCGTAGCTGTGCCGCTTGTTTGAATCCCAACGCGAAGAGGCTCTTCCCATTGTGCTTGCTGCTCACCATCGTATAACATCGCTTCCACCTGATGCACGCCTTGACTTTTCAGATCATAATTGGTGATCGTAGCTTGAATGTGCAGCTCCGCATCCTGGCATGCGTTATCTAGATACGTGTTTACTTTGAAATCAGCGATATGCGCCGTAGGCGTTGTATACAAATAAACATCGCGGAAAATCCCGCTCAAACGCCAGAAATCTTGATCTTCTAACCAACTTGCATCGCTCCAACGATAGACTTCAACAGCGAGCTTATTCTCGCCCTCGATCAGATAAGGCGTAATATCAAAATCCGCAGGTGTAAACGAATCCTGGCTAAAGCCAACCAAATCACCGTTCACCCACACGTAAAAGGCCGATTCCACACCTTGAAAGCTGATATACACCGGTTGCCCGTTCCAACCCTCTGGGATCGAAAAGCTGCGCACATAAGAACCGACTGGGTTATACTTCACCGGGGCAAAAGGAGGCTTAAGATCCTCATGACCTACCCACGGATAAATGATGTTCGTATACTGCGGGAAATCGAAGCCCTGCAGCTGCCAATGGGAAGGCACGGCAATTTCCGCCCACTCGTTTGTGTCATATTCATTCTTGTAGAAATCCTGTGGACGTCCATCAGCGTTCTCTGCAAAATGAAATTTCCACGTGCCATTTAAGTTTTGGTAAAATTGTGAAGCTTCACGAACGCCTGCCAACGCTTCTGCTTCTGTATGATAAGGCATTAAGGTGGCATGAGCCTCTAACCGATTCAATTGGTATATTTGCGGATTATTATTCCATTCAGGGTAACCGTTTTCAGGTGCTGTGTATACAAATTTGTTCGCCATGGATGTTTTTCCTCACTTTAGGTTATTGGATGATGAATCGACCTGCTTCCCCTTATTGTACAAGACAACTATTTCTTTTAAAATATAAGATACAACGCCTCCTATATTAAAAAATGAAAGAGATGATCTTTCCTTGGCAACTGATTATCGAAAGTTTTTCGTCATTACGGAAACCGACCGCAAGCTCCCCCTTATCCTGGAAACGATCGGATATGAGCGTGAACAGCAATACTATGAGCGCGAGGAAGGTTATCCATGCTTCCACTGGCTGCAAACGATTGCCGGCAGCGGTGAAATCATTCTGGACAGCGGCCCTGTTAAGCTTGGTGAACGGCAAGGCATGTTGCTCGCGGGCGGCGTCCCTCACTCTTATCAAGTACCAGAGACCCCGTGGTCGACTTGGTATTTAACATTTGATGGCGCGTTAGCCGCGTCCATTGTACATGCTTTAGAAATCCCGCTGTCTACCCCCATCAGTTGGGGAGCTGACACGCCTCTTGCTAGCATTCATGACTACTATTATGAAAAATATCGCGATAGCCACGACTTCACCGGAACCAACGGTTCCTTGGAAATATATCAATTCCTTACGTTGCTTAAAAAGCATGGCATCATTAACAAAAGCGCCTCATTCTCGCAAAGCCACGAGCGGCTTCTGCCATTGCTGCTCGAGCTGGAGCATGGCTTCGCCGCGCCACACGTTGGACTTAGCTGGATGGCCACCCAGCTCGCTGTGTCTCCGCAGCATGTGAACACGTTATTTCGTCGCGCTTTTGGGCTCTCACCCTACCAATACCTGCTTCAGCTGCGCCTGCAGAAATCCAAAGAAATGCTGATCGCTCAGCCTGAGCTAACGGTTAAGCAAATCGCCGAGGCAACGGGTTTTCTCGATGCTTCGCATTTCATCTCTACATTCCGTAAAGCCGTTGGCCAGACGCCAGATGTGTTTCGGCATCCTTATATTAAATAGGCGCCCCTACATCATTCGAGCAAATTTAGCGTCATAAAATCCAGTTATTCTATCTTAGATACTCGCTAGACTTCCAGAATAGCTGGTCGGGACACACAAAAAAACCGCCGCGGCGGTTTTTAAAACATCAATTTATGAGATTTTATGATTGGGTATGAATTCGCTATGCACTTCCAGCAGCTTCTGGACGAAAATCTCAAAGTCTCGTAAATTCGACGAAAATTTGAAATCGGTTACACCAGTGTGGAAATCAATAACGGTTAAAGCCACGCGATTATGGGGGTATTCGGGAATGGGGTCAGAGGCAAGTGAAATATTTTTGAAAGGGTAGATGGATGTTTCACCGTAGAAACGAAGCACTGTTAAATGATCATCTCTTAACTCCAACGAAATCTGCTGTTCCGAATCCGTGAAACTCTTCAGTGTACTCATCATAAATCAATCCTCCTCTTGTCCTCTATTTTACTCTCATTTTGGAGGATTAAGAAGCCCAATTTGTAAATATTGTTAATGCATTAATGCAAAAAACCTCGCCAATGGCGAGGTCCCAGCACCTATTTATACTTTTGAATAAAAGCTATTGCACTAGCAATATCTTTCTCTGGCTGATCCCCAACTTCACGTTCGATCGTTAGGTAGCCTTTGTATCCAATCTCTTGCAGCGCCTGGAAGTAGCGGCCGAAATCAACATGACCTTCACCTAAAGCTAACTCGCGATACGAATCTCCCGATGTTGCTGCCTCCGCAATATTCTCATGCGTCATTGGCTTATAGCCTAGAGAGCCATACACTTCACGCGGGTCTGCTTGACGCAGGCGAATGCCGTCCTTCACATGCGTGTGGACGATGTAATCCTTCAGCGTATATACCCCCTGAACAGGATCATCGCCTGTCACCATCACCATATTCGCCGGGTCAAAGTTAACAGAGACACCTTTGGTGGATAGGTTATCTAGAAAGCTTTTCAAATGTGTCGACGTTTCCGGCCCTGTTTCCACTGCAAAATATGCGCCCAAGCTGCTCGCATACACCCCAAGCTCTTCACAAGCTTGCAGCATCGTTTGATAAATAGGATCGTTCCGATCCTCTGGTACAACACCGATGTGTGTGGTTACAACGGAGGAGCCTAGCTCAACAGCAAGATCAAGAATGCGTTTGGATTTCTCAATTTTCGCTGCATTCACCGTCTGATCCTGAAAGCCATGTCCACCCAAATCGCCGCAAAGAGCTGAAATTTGAAGATCCAACGACGCGATGTAGTCACGTAACTCTTTACGTGCCCCCGGCGTTAAATTAGCTGGGTCCATCTCACCGGAAACTGCGTAAATTTGGACGCCGTCCGCTCCGAGCTCTTTCGATTTCTTTAATCCATCTCGTAAACCAAGACGCAAGCTATCTACCATAATTCCAATTGGATTGATCATCATGTCTTCAAACACTCCTTATCATGAGCATAGCGTTAGTTAATTTCATACCAAATTCTTTGAATATTTTGTAAGCCAATCAACGTGCCTTTCTTACACTCTTCCATCCCTTCAAATTCCAAGGAAATGTAGCCGTCGTAGCCTGAGCTTTTGACCACACGTAGGATTTCACGCAAATTCAAATCCCCTTGTCCTACAATCGCTCCGCGCAAATAGGTACCATAAGAGGACTTGAACCAGCCTTCTCCTGGATTCTGATTGGATGGACGAATGTAGAAATCCTTCACATGGACAATAGAAGCATACGGAAGGTTATTCGTCACGGCGGCAACGGAATCCTCGTCTACGCAAACAAAATTACCAACATCTAAGGTTGTCCGGAAATTCGCACGATCAACGGCATGAATCAGGGCTTGAACACGTTCACTATGCTGCACGAAGAAACCGTGATTCTCAACGCTTGTAACAATCCCAAATTGGTTCGCGTAATCAGCTATTTGACGACAAGCCTCAGCTAGACGCTCCAAGTTAGCGTTGAAATTTCGAATTGAGAGATCCTCACTTCGCGCAACATCATGCCGCATTTTCGAAACACCCAGTCTGGCAGCAAGATCGACCTCGCCCTTCACACGCTCAATTTCCTGCAAATACTGTTCCTCAGTCTCTGTTAAGAAATTGGCGCCGATGGCGTAATTGGAAATCGCTATACCTCGAGACTGAGCTTTCTCACGAATCGCATCCGCAAGCGCAAAGTTACCCGGTAAATCAAACCCCAATGGCACAATCTCGACATGTTCACCGCCCTGATCCGCAATCCAATCGATAACGTCCATGATCGACATTTCGCCAGACTTTAGCGCCTGGTACAAGCTATATGTGCTAACCCCTAACTTCATACGCGATCCTCCTATGCTCCGATTCGATCGGGCTATATTCTGATTTCTTGACCTTTGGCTGCTGATTCATAAATGCCGCATAAGATTTTCATCATTTCAAGTCCATCTTCCACCGGGCTAATCGGTGTTTGACCTGTTTGACAACAGGAAACGAAATGATTGATTTCATTTTGAAAAGCGCTGCTGACATCAATCGATTTGTTATTGATTTGTGGAGTCACATTCGTAATCGTGTCTAGTATCTCGGTTACAAACACAATTTCAGGCTCAAGCTCAACGCCGCCTTTGTCACCATAGAGTTTGACAGCGTTTACATCCTTCTTAGCATGCAGCGTGAAACTAACGTCTACCATGAGGGATGCCCCATTTTCAAATCGTATCAACACATTCGCCAAATCCTCAACGGTATTGCGCTCCGCATCATAATCGGCTGCTTGATAAAAGGATAAGTTCTTTACATTCTTCCGATTGCCAAGCTTGTTATACGTATGCCCGCTTACCGCAACCGGCTTCGGTTTGCCCATTAAGTACCAACATACATCAATCACATGTACGCCAATATCAATCAGCGGACCGCCACCGGAGCGTTCAACATCCGAGAACCAACCGCCAGGATTACCTAAACGACGGAGACACGACGCTTTGGCATAATAAATTTCACCCAATTGACCATTATCTATAAAATGCTTCACAAGCTGAGCATTCGTATCATATCTTCTTACAAATCCAACTTGTAGAATTTTCCCGGTTTCACGAACCGCATCTTGAATGCGCTGTGCTTCTTCTACGGTTTTGCATAGCGGCTTCTCTACCAAAACATGCTTGCCAGCATGAAGAGCAGCAATACTGATCTCGGCATGCGTATTGTTCCATGTACAAATACTGACCGCATCGATCTCCGGATTAGCCAATAGTTCATTGTAGTCCGTATAAATATGAGCAATGTCATATTTCTCCGCTTTCGCGGCTGCTCGTTCACGATTAAGGTCACAGACAGCCACAATGACAGCATCATCTGATTTCATATATGACGCAAAGTGCAAATCTGAAATGGAACCTGCACCGATAACACCAATTCTCAATTTGTTTATGCTCATTGCACATTCAAGCCTCCTTTGAATAACTACTCCTTAAAGTTAACATGATTTGGAC
This sequence comes from Paenibacillus sp. P4_A9, assembly GCF_056402415.1. NCBI lineage: Bacteria > Bacillati > Bacillota > Bacilli > Caryophanales > Paenibacillaceae > Paenibacillus > Paenibacillus sp. P4_A9. Next base: position 43,876 of record NZ_JBFUHL010000038.1, on the reverse strand, counting down.
ATAGCGAGAATACCTAGGATAAGCAACTCCATGGACTATATGTTCAAAATGCTTCAAATGTAAAAAAGCAGCAATCCTAGATCTTATCTAAGATTTACCGCTTCTATCTCATGGTATTAGCAAAATTTTGCCTGTACTCTGTCTACTCTCGAGCAACCGGTGGGCCTCAGCGCCGTCCTTCAAGGCGAACGTCGTCATGGTATCCATCTTCAGGCTCCCCTCGCGAAGCGCTTCGAACAGGTCGGTGGCTCGCCCGATACGATTGTCCAAGCTAGTCACGTGATTCCAGAGGTCGCCGCCCGTTAAGGTTTTGGAGGTATCCATCAACATTCTGGGATCCACGGGGGCTGGGTCTCCGCCTGCCATACCATAGAAAACGACAATTCCCTTCGTTCGGACCGCTGCGAAGCTGTCCATTAAGGTGGAGCCTACGGAATCATAGGCAACTTGGACACCTTCTTTTGCATAAGACCATTGCCGAATTTCTTGGACCCAGTCCGTCGAATAGAGTACGACCTCGTCTGCTCCAGCGTCAAGCGCGACTTGCTTTTTAGCTTCGGATGAGGTGAGCCCGATCACCCTTGCACCTTTACTTTTGCACAATTGGATCAAAAGCTGACCCACTCCGCCTGCTGCGGCATGGATGAGAACTTCATCTCCAGCCTGAACACGATAGCTGTCGTTCACCAAATAATGCGCTGTCATCCCTTGCAGTAGAAGGCCAGCCGCATGTTCGTACGAGATGTCCGCAGGCATCGGAATCGCGCGATCAATTGGAACAGCGACCAGCTCCGCATTAGCAAAAGGAACGTCGGCAAAGGCAATCCGATCGCCAATTTGAATATGCTTGATATGAGCAGGCACCCACTCGACGATCCCTGCCCCTTCGTACCCCAGTATAAACGGCGGCTTCCCTGCCAAATGATAATGACCTTTGCGACGATACACGTCGGCGAAATTTAGACCGATCGCTTTCGTCCTTATTAGTAATTGATCGCTGTCCACCATAGCGTCTGGTATTTCCTTATATGTGAGAACTTCGGGACCACCAAATTGGTCGAAGATTAATGCTTTCATATGCAACCTCCCGCGCTTAATTAACCGTAGTCATTTTAACATACACGATTGAAGAAACAAAAAAATGCCTCCACTCGCTATGCAGCGAATGAAAGCACGAGAAATAGTGACAGCTTATGGTTAAGCACCCGTCAGATCATGGAGTAAAGGTAACTCCGTATAGGCTACCGGTTTATTGATATAGTAGCCTTGGATTCCCCAAATCTGCATATCTGCGAGCATGTGGAAATGTTCGCTTGTTTCGATGCCTTCTGCGACAACCTCTAAATTCAACGCTTTGGCCATAGCTAAAATAGCTGCAATCAAGGGGACATTCCCGTCCGCGATGAAAATACGATCAATCTTCAGCTTATCAATCGGCAGAAGCGTTAACATGCTCAACGAGGAATATCCTGTTCCGAAATCATCCAACGAAATCGTAAACCCAGCCGCGCGCAGCTTACTTAAGATGAGTTGCACTTCCTGCAGCGAGTGCAGCGTCGTGCTTTCTGTAATTTCTAGTTCCATGGCGGGTGGTTCCACACCCTCCTCTTTCAAAATTTGCAATACCTGGTTGGCAAAGCACGCCTCATTGAGCTGTATGCGCGAAATGTTGACTGATATTTTGAATAGGGGGCCGTAAATTTCTTTCAGTTGATGCCAATCCTTGCAGGCTTGACGAATAACCCAATAGCCGATGGGCACGATGAGACCTGTTTCCTCCGCAATCGGAATGAAATCGCTCGGCTGCATGTGTCCGCCATTCTCGCTATGCCATCTCAGAAGAGCTTCCGCACCAACAGCCATTCCTGAAGCCGGATTATAAATAAGCTGATAATGCAAATGCAGTTCTTCCTTTTCAATAGCTTGCGACAGGGCTAGCTCATGGATGAAATTTTCCACATGATCGTATCGAGAAGAAGCTTCGAACAAATGATAGCGCTTCCGACCAGCCCCTTTGGCCGTGTAAAGAGCGATATCCGCTTGCTTTAGCAAATCTTGAATCGTTTCATCATGCTTTCGCTCCGCGATGCCAATACTCACATTCACTTTCAAAGCATGTTCATCTACACGGAAAGGATCATGAAATAGGTGACTCAGCTGCTCCGCCATTTCCTTGACACGTCCCGAAGGCACGGAATCGACAACAACGAATTCGTCTCCGCCAAGGCGAACAAGCGAATAACGATTATCACCAAACACCTCAATGAGGCGGCATGCCACTTCTACAAGCACCGAATCTCCAGCCTGATGACCGAAGGTATCGTTAATATTTTTGAAATTGTCCAAATCCAATAAATAGATCGTTGAAGGCTCTGACACATGCTCTAGTAAATATCTGCGATTAAACAGATTTGAGAGATCATCTTGATACGCATAGCTGTACAGGGTATTCTCATGCTGTTTACGCTCGGTAATATCCCGTGTAACTGAAAAAATAAAGTTGACATTCCCGTTTTCATCCAAAATAGGCGTTAAAATGCTTTCCCCACTTAGCATCCCATTGGGTAACATTACGCCATCCTCATACCGAATCGTCCGACGTTCGTCGACAACTCTGGCATATTTTGCATATAAATAGTCCGCCATCCCGCTCGAATTGGTTTCAAAAAAAGATTTCCCCATTTGATCCATCGTGATCCTACTAAATCGCGTTGCTGCGTTATTTACGTAAAAATACGTGATCTCCGCACCCGTAACCTTCATTATGTAAATAGAGTCTTCAATATCATCCAGCATCATTTGCAGTAAATTCAAATCCAATGTTGTCGTTGCAGGAATTGCCATTCGTATGACTCCTTTATCCGAATAACTTAAGCTTTACGCCCGCGTTGGGCCGTATGTACTATCAGTTCGACATGACTCTATATTTCCCCTTCAAAGAATGTCCTATAACGTCACCTCCCACCATCGGCTGTTAAAAATAATCGTTTTGTGCTATTCATAATCGTTTTACTTCCTTATTCTTAGATGCTTCGAGGTTTACAATTACATTATGCAAAGAAAAAGGCTATCTATCATGGGAGGTTACACAAATGATTACGAAGGGAAATCCATTCTCGCTCACCCAGTACGTCAATGAAGGCTATAGCGGACCTATGCAAGGACTGTCACTGGAAGAATCCGATATGTACTATAACCGTTTTTTCGAGGTGATTGAACAGAATAAATTTGAACCTGGTCCTACAAAAAAGAACCTATCCGCATGGCATCAACATCATCAATGGGCATATACACTTGCTACGCACCCTAGTATCGTTAACGCGATGAAGCAGATTCTGGGTGATGACTTGGTGTTGTGGGCCATGCATTTCTGGTACAAAGAGCCTAATAATGATAAATTCATTCCTTGGCATCAGGATATAAATTATTGGCCAATGGAGCCCGCAATTAATGCAACGGCATGGGTGAGCTTGGGCTGGTCCATTCGCGAAAATGGCTGCCTGCGTGTTATCCCAGGAACACATAAATCGATCGTTACGCATGTTTCTACGGGAACCGATCAAAGTGCTTTCGAGCAGGGCCTCCCTGCGGAGTCGATCGACGAATCCCTAGCCATCGACTTAGAGATGTCGCCTGGTCAAATTGCTTTTTTTAATGAAGCTACCTTCCATGGATCTGAAAATAATAAATCGAACATTCCACGCGTAGCCTTCTCGGTACGATACACAACGCCTGAGGTCAAATTCAAGATTGACGAGTGGGGCGGCGACACCACGCGCATTCGAACCTTCCTCGTGAACGGTGAAGATACGTTAAAGCGGAATGAAGATATTAAGGGCGTTGTGCCTCAGGCATAGATCAAAACCTTGAACACAATGACTGGTCCGACAGTCCTCCTCCTTGCATTACCTCGTCTAGCTGACACGAACATGGTAGAATAAGAGGACCGACGAGTCGTAGGGTGAGGAGGCGTGCGCATTGAATTCTTTTCAGATGATGATTGAATCGTTAGAGATTCGATTTCTGCATATTACACAGTATCAGCTCGATTATTCCTGGCAGGCAAAAGGTCGCACCCTACGACATTGCGTGATGTGGTTCGTGCATAAGGGCAGCTTCCAGCTCGAGATCGACCAAACTGCCTTTCGTTGTAAAGAAGGCCAAATCATCATTCTGCCTGCCCATAGTTTGATTAGCTTTCACGCCATCTCCGATGAGCTGTCGTTAACCAGCATTAACTTCGATGCCGAAATCTCCTTAGTCAGCAATCGAAGCTGGGTGCAGCTTTTGAATATTCCGATACTATTTGAGGATAGTACGACCACAGTTGAGCGTGTTGTTCAAGAGATGCTAACTCATGAGCGTGATGCGACACCTTATGCTCATCTGCTGCAGCAGTCTTCGCTGCTCCGTATCTTATATGAGCTGCTGCATAAAGGGGGCGCGAACGAGCCAAGCTCCCGTTATTCACACTTGGACAAGCGGATCCATACCATCATCCACTTTATACACGCGCATCCACAACGGATGCCTGAAATTCGAGAACTAGCTGAGCTTGTTCAACTGAGTGACTCCCATTTACGCAAAATGTTTATCAAACAAACCGGACAGGCACCACTCCATTTCGTGCATAGCATCAAAATCGAACAAGCCAAAAAGCTCCTCGCTACCAGCGTGAAGCCCGTCTCTCAAATTTCTTATGAGCTTGGTGTCGATAATGCGAACTATTTCTCACGGCTGTTCAAATCCAAAACCGGACTCACCCCGATCCAGTATCGGCAGCAGTTTGGGTTGTGGTTGAATGATTAGCGGGGTTGGATAGCTGGGGATACAATGATTACAATTTTATATTTTTATTGTAAATATATGTGAAAATGTGTTATTATTTCAAGTATATTCAATATCGGTTGTGAAGCACACACCGCTTTCTCAAGTCAGCATCTCCTGACTTTGAGGAGCGGTTTATTTATTTTGAAGCGAGGTGTAAATGTAATATGGATAATTTTCAAATCGCACACGAAGCCTACATATCCAAGCATATGTCACTCAGAAAAGGTCAACGCTTGAGGAGATTAAAGGAAGGCCATGGATATGCAGAAACCAGTTTTCTCCGCTATCTTTGGTGGAAGGCCTTTGGTAACTTTGATGATTTACACCCCGAATATGAGGTCAAAGATTTTCGTGATGGAATACGATTCATAGATTTCGCTTTTATTCGTCATTCGCTTAAACTTGCTATCGAAATCGATGGATATGGTCCACATTATATGGAGCTCAGCCGAACTCAGTTCTCCGATCAGTTAATTCGTCAAAATCATCTCATCCTTGACGGATGGTTGGTTCTTCGATTTTCCTTAGATGATATTAAAAATCGACCACGTATGTGTGAGCAAATCCTGCAACAATGCTTAGGGAAGTATTTCTGCGGATCTTTCGCGCAAGATACCTCCCTCACTTATATCGAGAAAGAAATCCTTCTTTTCGCAAATTCAACTAATAGACCCATCAAACCTATTGATGTCCAAAAACTATTCCAGTTTGGGCAAGGAAAAGCACAACGTATTTTGAAAGAAATGCTTGCAAAAGCAATTCTTGTGCCAGCTGGACATGGAACTTCCCGCATCCGTAGCTATTCACTTAACCATGCTAATGTGAATGCAAGAGGGAGTAATCCGTAGGTTTAAGTAGGAAGTAAAGAAAGCTTATTCGACTACGGAGATAACTTTAGGCTCGGTTTTGGAGCCTATTCGCCGCAGGCGAGCACTTTAGGCTCGGTTTTGGAGCCTATTTACCGGCGGCGAGCGCTTTAGGCTCGGTTTGGAGCCTATTCGCCATCGGCGAGCACTTTAGGATCGGTTTTGGAGCCTATTCGACGCAGGCGAGCACTTTAGGCTCGGATTCGGAGCCAATTCGACGCAGGCGAGCACTTTAGGCTCGGTTTCCGAGACTATTCGCCATCGGCGAGCGCTTTAGGCTCGAATTCGGAGCCAATTCGACGCAGGCGATCGCTTTAGGCTCGGTTTTGGAGCCTATTCGCCATCGGCGAGCACTTTAGGCTCGGTTTCCGAGACTATTCGACGCAGGCGAGCACTTTAGGCTCGGTTTTGGAGCCTATTCGACGCAGGCGAGCGCTTTAGGCTCGGATTCGGAGCCTATTCGCCATCGGCGAGCACTTTAGGCTCGGTTTCCGAGACTATTCGACGCAGGCGAGCACTTTAGGCTCGGTTTCCGACTCACCCCAACTCCAACGTAACAACAATACTCACCTGTGCGCCCACCTCTGCAGCTGCTAGATCAATCAAGTAAACAGTCTCCGTCCCGCCCTCGTGATTCTGATGCTCCACGACTTGAATGGACGCTGTCAACTGTTTCGCGTCATATAGCATCAACTGCTGACGTTTGCCTTTCGCAGCAGACGTCTGCGCATCATCTTTCACAAGCCGAATCTCACCAGCCTGCACGATGACTGGCTTATGCTGCGTAACGAAGCGTTCCGTCACGGCTGCGCCAGATTCATGGAATCCAAAGTAATCCGAAATGGTCAGCTTGCCTTGCAGCTTATCAAACTCGTAGCTTCGCTCAAGCTTCTCAAGTGATGGAACTGCATACGCTCGAGTCAAATCAAGCTTAAACCTGTCACCAGCATCCGTGCTATCAGCAGTTAATACTTGCGCACATCGCTCGATACCCTCTTGCTGGTGGCTGCCGTTAATAATTGGAACGCTGTGCCCAGATGAGCTGTTACAGAGAATGTCGTACCGCTCCTCACCAAAATATCCCTTCGTATACAGTCCCGCTCCGAGATCTTCGAACCATCTGATGCCATCTACGATCCAGATGAAATGTCCGAGGTCATTATGGTTATGGGGCTCATCATTATGGCCGCCTTTGGCTGCAAAACTAACGAGCTTCTCCTCAACCTTAGCTCGACTTATCATCCATTGTGCTTCTGGCAGAAATTCGGTTTGAAGCGGCATGTCTACACGTTCGCGAAGCAGCGTTTCATTCAACCACACCACATTACGCACAGCGCTTGCGAAGCGGCCGCAATGATCGACGGTTACAGGCTGATGTTCCAGCGTCGGAATTCGAATATCATCAAACTGCTCGCACAATCGGCTGAAAATCCCGATTTGAATACCATTTGTCCGAGAGCAGTCGGAGAAATTGGCAATATGGTTGCCTTGCAAGAAACAGTTCTGTGGGAATTTCGCGACTTTGCGCGCTTTGGCATCCGTTTGGAGGATATCCACTTTACCACCCGTACGCTGCTTCAGCAGTTCGCTGAAATATACGTAATAGCCAAAGCCATAATACCAGTACCCCAAGCCTTCCAAACAGGCGCCTTCCTCTGAAAAACCTTCTAGAAAGCAATCCATCGATCCGAGAACCCGCACAATAATAGGCATCAGCGCTTTCGAATCGGGCAGCAAGTAAATCGCGGCCATACCAATATTTCCCGCACATACGGCTGACCAATTAATCTCGCACGTTTCCCACCAATAGGCTCTCTTGAGTGCCATATAGGGCCCCAGAACCCGCGCCATAATCTCACGTTGCACTCTTCTCACCACAAGCGCATTAAGCTGATCTCGGAAAATATGGCAAGTCTCGCTTAGCGCATGTGCCGTTTCTGAAGCAAATAAATCAATATGTTTGAATTCTTCGCCTTCAACCGCAGGATCATGATTCATCAAATGTGCAGGCAAACACCACGTATATTCATCGCAAATAGCCCAAATGGTATCTTCTATCGCAGGAAGATAAGCCTCGACTCCATCCTTCAACGCCGCCACTACCAAAGCGGCTAACCGCCGACGACGATCAAAATAAAGCGCTTCAAATTCGATTCGTGAACCCTGCGATCGATATAAATCCCACTCTTTAAATGGCAGTGCCGCGATTGGCTTGCTCTCAAATTCCTTTACCAGCGGCGCAATCTCGTTATAGACAGAAGTGAGTAAGGGACTTTCCGTATGTAAAATGGGTGATCGAGCCACCTGTAAGGCTTCGTGAATCAAGCTTCCGTGATCGGACTCAGCTTCTAGCAAAGCTTCTAATAATAATCTACTATTCATAGTTGATCCTCCCTAAACCACACGTTTATCCTTAACTATAACTTCTAGTAACAACGGCAAACTAGTACTTATTTTTACTATTTCAAGTCTAATTTTGACCATTTCGTACTAATAGAAGAAAAGCTTCTCGCAAGATGCGGAAGCCTTCTTTCCCAACCTATTTAAATTACTCAGCAGCCCCGACAACCTTCAGCCACGCATTCGCAATTAACGCATGTCCAGCAGGAGATGGATGTACACCATCCGGCGCCCAGAATGCGCTGTTAGCTAGCGTTGAAGCTTGTGCAAATAAACCATCTAAACATAGAATACGCGCGCCAAATTCTCTCGCTAATTCACGAACAGCGGTAATTTTCGGATCCAAATCTTCTCTCCACAGCTTACGATCCTCGGGCACAGGCAAAACAAACGGCTCAATAAGAAGCAGCTTCGCTCCCGTACTAGCTGTTTGGTCAAGTAATTGCCGATATCCCTCTTTAAATTTCTCCGTCGAGGTCCCATCATTACGATCAAATCTTCGCCATGTATCATTAATGCCAATATAAATCGAAACTAGATTTGGCTTCAAATCCAAACAGTCTTGTTGCCATCGTTCTTGCAGGTCAGGTACACGATTACCAGAATTCCCGCGGTTCAGGAAGGTAATCTGTTTCTCTGGATATTTCGCTGAAAACTGTGCAGCCGCCATAAGTGCGTAGCCTCTGCCTAGATCATTGCCATTCTCACGAATACGTCCTGCATCCGTAATACTATCCCCTTGAAATAGAACGATATCCCCTTGCTCCAACCATGCTGTCATTGCGACGAACCCTCCTTTGATTAGCCCAAGCTTTCTTCTAAGTTAAACGTTTAAATTTCCTAACAAATTATACCATGTCAAGTTGAATGAGTGAACAAGAAATATCCTCAATTTAGGCTAAAAAACAAAAAAAACCGAGATTCACACTCGCAAGTGTGAACTCGGTCTTCCTATATTATGCGATGGTTCGTATAAAAAGTGATTCATAATAGGTATTAAGCAGATCATCCAATGCAATAGAAAGTTTCAATACCGTTTCAGACAATAGGCCATATGTTTGACTAGCAAGATTCAGCTCATTTCTTAACGCTTCAATCTTCTTTTCCAACTCATATCGTTGCTCCATATTGATCCCTCCGATTTTGAAATTATTCTTCTTGTGGATAACTCAACGCTCTGTTACCTACATCATAATTGATGATTGTTAAGAAACTATTAGCAAACTACTCTATTTTACGAAATTTCACAAAAAAATGCTAGATTCTTACTAAATCACCAGATATGCACGTGCCTGCGATCATGTACTTTCCCGTCATCTCATCATAACTTAGCGTTAAAGCTTTGGTAACACCTTGTGGAAAGAAACTTCATTGAGGGGCTACCATTTTTTACTAATCAGGATAACCAATTCGAGAGATTCGCCTTCACAAAGGCATCATCATTCAAGTGTGGATAGTCGCTGTACATGCGGTCGATTTCTTCGAATTGTCCTGGAGACAATTGTTCATGCGGATTCAAGCACCATGTTCCTTTCATGAGTCCTTGCCGACGGAGTACTTCATGAATACCTGGAATACAACCAGCGAAGCCGTGTGCGGGATCGAAGAATGCCGCGTTCGTTTCTGTCACTTCAATATTGCGTGTAAGCCATTCCGAAGCGAGCTCAGGGTTCATTCTTACCCCTTTAACTTCTTCTAACAGTTCCACCGCTTTCTGTGTCCATACTGCCCAATGGCCAAGCAAGCCGCCAACAATTCTTTTCTCAATGCGCTTACCCTCGACTTGAAATCTGTAAACCGTCAGGAGATCATTCACAATGTTATCATCATTTCCCGTATAGATGGCAATCTCATCTCGACGTTCTGAATAACAGACGGCACGCACCACATCGATCGTTTGATAACGATTAAACGGGGCCATTTTGATTGCGACAATGCCCGGAATATTCGCAAATTGCTTCCAAAAATCGAAGCTGTAGACCTTGCCTCCAACGGATGGCTGAAGATAAAAGCCGATCACCGGCATTTTTTCCGCAATTCGTGCGGTCCGCTCCAAGATTTGTGCCTCTGTCCAGCCACTCAAGCCGCCCATCGATAATAAAGCAGCATCATAGCCAAGAGAGATTGCTATATCTGTTTCATGAATCGCTTGGTCCGTAGGTCCGCAAATTCCTGCAACCTTGATAAACGGTCTAGTGAGCCCGGCGCGGTCCACTTCCTCCGAAGCCATACGAAGCACTTTCTCGAACAAGTTGAACTTCGGATCACGGATTTCAAACTGTGTCGAATGCACACCGACAGCAATTCCTCCCGAACCTGCGGCCATATAATAGCGTGTCAATGCCCGTTGACTTTGCTCATCCAGCAAACGATCAGCTGTTAATGCGAGAGGATGAGCTGGAATGACGAGTCCATCATGCAGCGCAACTCGTTGCTCATTACTTAATTCCCGACGTGTCGTCATCGTTAGAATTTCCCCTCTCGCTCTTGGAAATGAGTAGGTTTATTGATCATACTGCCCCCATGCTCGATCCACTCCGCCACCCAATCAAACATCTGGAGCAGTGACACCCGCGGGTAACCAAATAGCTGCATACTCTTCGCAGCGTTACTAAGTAACGCCGTCTCCGACTCTTGACCTTTGAAGGTTGGCTCGACGCCAAGCCTTTGCGCAAGCTGCTGTGCCGCATATTTCACGGATACCGTCTCCGGTCCCGTCACGTTCAGGAAATTAGCTGGACTTTGTGTGGCCAACAGCGATCGGATCGCAATTTCATTCGCATCACCTTGCCAAATACAGTTGAAGTGCCCCATGGATAGATCGATAGCGCGTCCTTCCTTCAACGACTTGGCAATTTCCAAAAGCACACCGTAACGCAAGTCAATGGCGTAATTCAAACGATAGATCAACACCGGTGTTCCATTCTTGTAACTGTAATGCTCGAACATCCGCTCGCGGCCCAGACAGGACTGACCGTACTCACCGATCGGTGCTGGACTCATGGCCTCGTGGGCCCCACCATACGTCACCGGTGTGAAAGGATACACATTGCCTGTTGAGAACACGACGATTCGGGACTTGCTGAATTTCTCAGCTACACGCCCTGGCAGGTAGGCGTTCATCGCCCATGTGAAATGCTCTTTCCCTGTTGTTCCAAACTTGGTGCCTGCCATATAAATAATGTTAGGAACGTCTGGCAATGCCTGCAAAGCATCATCATTCAAGAGGTCACACGCAATCGTTTCTATGCCATAGGATTGCAGCTCTTCCTGCAAACCACTTTCTGAGAATCGGGAGACCCCGTACACCTTTTTATCCACACCTGCTGCTCGAATTGTATTCATCGCTAGCTTGGCGAGACTCGGTCCCATCTTTCCTCCAACGCCAAGCAGCATAATATCCCCTTCTAATACCTGCATAAACGCTATTAACGCCGGGGATGGGGCAGACATGACCTTATCCAAATCTTCTAGTGTTTTCATTTACGCAATCTCCTCACTTCATGATCGTTATATAAGCTTCCTGACTGTAGTATACGGACTCCCGAACATAAAAGACAAATCTTTAAATCGTCTTTTAATTACATAGAAAAAACCGCCCCTTTGGCCGAAGCCATCGCTAGAGCGGTTCTCTTCTCACACTTATACTACGCTGGGATCGGCGGCGAGCTTCTCCAGAAATCGGAGTCGGAATGTTTGCTTCGGTCTTCCTTTTGGCACTTTCACATAGCCAACAATCGAAATCAAGTCATGATCCATCCATTGCAGGAGCAGACGATGTGTGCTTCTAACCGTAACCCCCAGAATACTCGCTAACTCATGCACTTCGTAGTCTAGCTTGCTCGTTCGCGCCACAGTAGCCATGAGACGACTCAGATAGGTCGAAGTCATCCCTGCATCCTCAGCGCTCTTCAGCAGCTCAGGGTCTGTCACCGACAAGTCTCGACTGAGTGGGTCTGCCATTTCCAGCGGGCCTATGAGTGTTTTGTCCTCACGAACTATGAAGCAAGTATTTCCGCCTGCTTCTTTGCATCTACGCAGCGCAAGTCGCGCATGGGTACCCGCTTCATTCGCACTGCGTCCGAAGCCAATTCCCATACTTAGAGACAGGCCAAGCGATTTCCAGACTTCACGTGCGAGTGGAACTGACTTATAGCCAACCGTCTCGCGTTCGAATATCCCCCGTGTCGTAAAAAACAAATACTCATCTGCACCTAGATGCGTTAAATACCCATCGAGCGACTCCACATAGTCGATCAATTTTCTGTGCACTTCAAGCTTGAATCGCTGAATATCATGCTCTGTACTCTGTTGCTGAAGCTTTTTACCGAAATCATCCACATTAATCATGCCCACTAGGATTTGCGCTTCTTTACTGCGCCGAGTTTCGGTTGACAACAGTGCTCGCTCCAAAGCTACGGTAATATTCTGATCGGTTGGTGCAATCCACTCACAGGGAATCCCCTCTTGGTTAAGCGCATCGGCGACCTCACTTTCAGTTGTCATCGCCGCTTGGGTAGTTCCCTTGAGGAAAGACTCCTTATGAAATTGCATAATCGTCTCCACTTGCGGGTAAGGAGCGCCATCATAGATGTGGAAGCTAGTTGGCGTTTCACCAATTTCCTTGACGTGTCGTTTTAGGGCTGAGGAGGTGAAGGAATCAATACTAAAAACCGTTTCCGCGGCATGAAGCTGCGGTTTGCTGCGCAAACGATATAAGGCGCTAAACAGTCCTGTGTCTGTTAATGGAATCATATGTACAGGCAGATGAGTAACAACATGCTCTTTCACTCGTCGATAGAGTGTTGGCCCTGTTATGAGAAGCACTTCGACCTCATCAAGCAATTGCTCGGCAATTTCAGAAGCTGTTTCTGCTGAACATGCATGAGCAATGGGCTGGAAGGATGGAAAGGACGTCGCGATGACGCTTAATACTTTATTCACAAGAGCCTCCGGCCCCAAAATTCCAATGGCAATTCGATTCGGAATATCCATGTATGGCGGCTCCTTTACTTGATCAATAAGATCAAGTATACGCCTGTTCTCGACTAAAAGACAAATCGTTTTGTTGTCTTTAATATGGTCGAGTAGCGTAAAAAAAAGACAACCCGCAGGTTGTCTCCTTAATTAACTAATTGATTGGCTCATCCACCATGCGATTCGTCAAAGCACCGAGTTTCTCAATCTCGATTGTCACAACGTCCCCATTTTTCAAGTACACGCGCTGATCCACCGGCTTACCTAAGACCACACCCTCAGGGGTTCCCGTCAAAATAATATCGCCAGGCGACAGCGTCATATGCTGGGAGATATAACTAACGATTTCATCGCAGTGGAAAATCATATCGGACGTATTTGAATTCTGTCTCTTCTCGCCATTCACCGTGCAAGTGATTGTCAGCTGGTTCGGATCGCCAACTTCATCTGCCGTGACCAAATAAGGGCCAAGCGGACTGAACTTATCAAGGGATTTCCCAAGCAACCATTGTTGAGTTCGCATTTGCAAATCACGTGCAGACAAATCATTCACATTGCAATAGCCAAAAACATGGCTCAATGCCTGCTCCTTGGCTACATATTTGGCCTTCTTCCCAATAACTATAACCAGCTCAGCTTCATAATCAACCTKATCTGTAACCCGATTCGGAAGCGGAATATCATCCCCTTGCGCAGCAATCGTATTACTGAATTTATTGAACAAGATCGGATACTGTGGGATTGGCGCATTTGTTTCTTCAGCGTGTTTGCGATAGTTTAAGCCAACACAGATGATTTTGCCTGGATGCGTCACACATGGACCATATTTGACTTGGGATTCATCTAGTAGGAATGTACTTCCTTCTGTTGCCCCCTCTAACACGCTTGCCATATAGCGTTCAATTTGAGGCAAAACTGTTTCTGAGTTACCAATAACGGACATGATGTCAGTCGGAATACTCGCTTCAGGAAATGCTTTCAAAGCCTCCGTAATATCAAATACGTTGTTCTCCAACTTCACACCAAGATGACTTACACCGGAATGATCAATCGTGACTAGTTTCAAAAGTATACATCCTCTCTCTAATAGGTTTATTGAATTAGGCCTTTATTACGCATTCTTACCGAACACAGCGCCACCATCGATATACAATGGCGAGCCCATCATGAATTTGGATTCGTCCGAAGCTAGGAACAACGCGGCTTGCGCAACATCTTCTGGCGTTCCAAGCTCATCGCTAAGCTGTCTACTTTTCAGAGATTTAATTGCAGCTTCAGGATCATCATAAGATGTTTTTAAATAATTCTCAACAAAAGGTGTCAGAATCGTGCCCGGCAACAGCGCATTCACACGAATGTTATACGGTGCATAATCGACTTGCATCGATTTCGTCAGCGCCAATACGGCTCCTTTGGTAGCTGCATAGGAAGCGCGTCTAGCTAGCCCAATCTCCGCAATGCAGGAGGACATGTTAATAATAGAGCCGCTGCGCTTCTCCATCATATGAGGGATAACATACTTGGAAGGTAGAAATACGCCGCGAATGTTCACGCGAATAACGCGATCCCACTGCTCAGGCTCAAGTTCATGAAGGGCGCCAACACCGCTAATTCCCGCATTATTAAAAAGCACATCAATACGTCCACAAGCTTCGATTGCTTTGTCCACCATCGTTTTGACCGACTCAGGATCTGTCACATCCGCTTGTAAGAAGAGAGCTTTGCCACCGTTAGCTTGAATTTCGGAAGCGGTCTCCTCTCCTTTAATCACGTCCAAATCATTAACAATGACATGAGCTCCATGTTGACCAAAAAGCAGTGCTGTGCTCTTCCCAATGCCTGATCCTGCACCTGTAATCATGATTACCTTATTAAGCAATCTCATTTGGTTCACCTCTTGGTTTATTATAATAAACTTAGTTTTATATTTAAAAGTATAAATATAGTTTATCATCCTCTTTTTATTGAGTCAATCCAAAAAAAAACCAGTTACGGTCCAATTTTTGGATGGTAACTGGTTTTGAGAAGCATACTGATAACTATCATACTTAATACGTAGTCACATCTTAGGCTAAAGTGGTAAAACAGCCGACAAAGCCTGGGCCAGAAGTTGAATCTCTTCCTTAACCAGTGCTTGCTTCAACGTCCATTGATGAACAGGCATGGAGCAGCTAACTGCCGCAATCCGATCACCGTTACGATCAAGAATCGGCATTGCAAAGCAGTAAAAGCCAAGCACAATTTCTTCTTGATCAACCCCATATCCATTCTCTCGTGTGATTCGAAGCTGTTCCAGCAGTTCTACTCCGTTCCGAACTGTATGTGGAGTAAATGCTTGGTAGCTGCCCTCCTCATACAAGGAGAGCACCTGTTTATCTGCCATCGCGGATAGCAACACCTTCCCCATGGCCGTTGCGTAAGCGGGTAAACGCATACCAGGCTCAGAGATTAAGCGGACTTGCGTTGCTGCCTCTTTTTTGGCCAAATACACGAGCTCACCTTTCTCCAATCGGGCTAGTTGAATGGTTTCACCAAGTCGTTCCACAGAACGAGCAGCCTTTTCTTCAAATAGTTTCACCAGTGACATGCCAGCGAAATAAGCGTTGCCCATCACTCCGAAAAAGGAGCCAAGCGCATACGTGTCACCCTTTTCTTTGATCACCCAATTCAGGGTCTCCATTGTATGTAAAAGGGAAAACATCGTGCTTTTATTAATCCCCGTTGCTGCGCTCAAATCCATCAATTTCAGCTTTGAGGGCTGTCCTGCTACTAACTGAAGCACGTCTTGTGCTCGCTCCAGTGCTGGGACCCAATACTTTCGTTCCATTCTTATCCCTCACAGACCATCGAGCAGGCTTTTTCATTAGATGATAACACAAAGTACGAGCTTGTGTAAGTAAGTGTATCACTTAGATCTTGCGACTAAGATGTACAAAAGAAAAATACGCCACGCAGATGATGTGGCGTTATCTTATGCCTTCAAATTCTAAATACCTAAAAATTTAGCAAGCTTATCAAGCAACCGTTGCTGGGATGCCAATTGTATCGATATGCTGTCAAATCGATTGTTTAGGGATTCTTCATTTGAAACAACTTGAGCGGTGACTACTTGATCTATTAGATCATTTAACTTCTGCGTGTTGATATTGTAATTTTCACGCATGTTTTGCTCTAAATCATTGATACTTTCCTTATGTTGCTTTCGTAATTCATATGTCGCTGCATGCATTTCCTCCCTGAGATTTTGCTCCAGAGCTTCAGTGATCTTGGGTTGAATGGTTTGGATCTGTTGCTCTAGAGCTTCTGTCAGCTTAGGCTGAATGGTAAGAAGCTCTTGTTCCATCCTCCCGACAATTTCATGGAAATGCTCCTGCAGTTCACTTGTCGACGCCAGCATCTCACCTCGAAGGGTTTGCTCCAGGGCCTCTATCAGCTTAGACTGAACAGACTGAACAGTATGAGTCTCGTGGAGTTCAGCTTCTAACTTCGTGAAACTTTCCTGTTGTTGCTCCTGCATTTCTTTTGTCGATGCTAGTATTTCACTTCGAAGGGTTTGCACTAGAGCTTCTGTCAGCTTAGACTGAACAGACTGAACAGTATGAGTCTCGTGGAGCACAGCTTCCAACTTCGTGAATTTTTCATTTTGTTGCTCCTGCAGTTCCTTTGTMGATGCTACGATTTCACCTCGAAGGGTTTGCTCTAGTGCTTCTGTCAGCTCGGATTGAACAGACTGAACAGCATGAAACTCCTCGAGCTCAGCTTCTAACTTCGTGAATCCTTCCTGTTGTTGCTCCTGTAGTTCTTTTGTCGATGCTAGTATTTCACTTCGAAGGGTTTGCTCAAGTGCCTCTGTCAGCTCGGATTGAACAGACTGAACAGCATGAAACTCTTCGAGCTCAGCTTCTAACTTCGTGAATCCTTCCTGTTGTTGCTCCTGCAGTTCCTTTATCGATGTTAGCATTTCACCTCGAAGGGTTTGCTCCAGCGTCTCTGTCAACTCGGATTGAACAGACTGAACAGCATGAAACTCTTCGAGCTCAGCTTCTAACTTCGTGAATCCTTCCAGTTGTTGCTCCTGTAGTTCTTTTGTCGATGCTAGCATTTCACTTCTAAGGGTTTGCTCAAGTACCGCTGTCAACTCGGATTGAACAGACTGAACAGCATGAAACTCCTCGAGCTCAGCTTCTAACTTCGTGAATCCTTCCTGTTGTTGCTCCTGTAGTTCTTTTGTCGATGCTAGCATTTCACTTCTAAGGGTTTGCTCTAGAGTCTCTGTCAGCTCGGAATGAACAGACTGAACAGCATGAAACTCTTCGAGCTCAGCTTCTAACTTCGTGAATCCTTCCTGTTGTTGCTCCTGTAGTTCTTTTGTCGATGCTAGAATTTCACTTCGAAGGGTTTGCTCTAGAGTCTCTGTCAGCTCGGAATGAACGGTACGAAACTCTTCGAGCTCAGCTTCTAACTTTGTGAATCCTTCCTGTTGTTGCTCCTGTAGTTCTTTTGTCGATGCTTGTATTTCAGTTTTCGATGCTAGCATTTCAGCTCGAAGGGTTTGCTCCAGCGCTTTTGTCAGCTTGGGTTGAACGGTATAGAGCTCATGCTGCAGTTCTTTCACCTGATCAGAAACACTTTGATATTGTCTATCTAGCACTTCAACATTGGCGGCAATTTCGCTGCTGTCATCTTGTTCAATCACCTCAGCTACCTTGCAAGTAAAAATCTTGATGATATTACGAAGCTCTGCAACTTCTTCGGAAATACCATTAAATTGAAGATTTAATGATTCAGCCATGGTGTTAATCCGGTCATCTTGATTAGCATTCTTCGCGACTTCTATCATCTTTTCCATAAATGTAAGAACAATACTTCGAATTTCCGTAACTTCATTCGTGAGCTGATCGAACAGTCCGTTGACGTAAATTTTAGTTGGTGCTTCTTGTCTACTACTTGAGATGGAAGATATACTAACCATTTGACTATCGTCCACTTGTTCGTTTATTCGCCTCGAAGATTTATTGGCTTCCATTTTTTGCGTGAAAAGCAGTACTAAGTTACGTAATTCCAAGGTTTCATTGCTTAAATGGGGGGTGGATTTATTTTCTGTCAGAGGTAAGCTCAATTCTGAAACATCCGTGGGCGAAGGCGTTATCAGGTTTTCTTCACCATTCGGAGTACGAATTCCTTTCTGGTACACTTCCTGCAAATGCTCGTTGATCATCCTAACAGATTTATTGGCATCTTTCATTTTGGAAATCAATCGAAATACCTCGACAGCTTCTTCTGTATATCTGTATGATCCTCCCACAGCAGTGGTTGGAAGAAAATCAGCAAATTGTTTGGACCATTCCACCACAGTTCCTTGTGTTTTTCTAATTGCACGTGCAATTTCACTGACCTTATATGTCTTTTTCATTGGTTAGCGATCATATCCTTTCTTCTTATGTCCCGAGGGCGTAGGCATCTATAACATGTTATTCAKGGTCATAAACAATTGACAATGAATGAGTGAAATAGTTAGCAACGCAAAGAGGCTGCCCTAAGAAGGACAGCCTCGTGTTTGTACGGTTATGAACGTATGCCGATTTATCCTAGCCACGTTCGTGACCAAAAATCAGATCCCTTTTCTACCAATGTCAGTTCCGGCCAATATTAGTTCCGCTTGGTGTACCCGCACCGATTAAATCGCTGCCTGTCGCAAGCTTCAAGAAGTTGCCTAAATTCGGAGAACCATCCGCATTCCGCGTGAGCGTTGGCGTTAGACTGACGAAATCTGCATCACTCGCTAGGAGACCTGCTGCATTAGTACTCTGACCGCTTTTCCACCAAACATTCGAGCTAGCAACATCGGTTCCGCTGGTTTTATCACTCGAAGTTCCTTTGTATGACAAGTTATTTTTGAACATGTGCGTGCCGGAATCAAATGCGAAATTGCTTTGTCCATTGCTAAAGGATGTATTATTGGTCAAGCTGATGGAACCAGGATTGCTGTTAAACGTAAATCCGTGTTTTTTATTGAGATAGGCGACGGAGTTGATCACAATATGGTTAACTGATATGGATTCCCCACCTAATTTATATCCATTCCCATCGCTGCTGCTTGTGGAGTTCCCCGATGACGTTGCACCGTTATGATGCGCTACGCTGTTCTTAATCGTGATGGGATCAATCGCTCCAGTTTCTGATTTGGTATACAAATCCCAACCATCGTCTGTGTTGTAAGACGAGATACAACCATCAAACACATTCCCAGGACCCGTGGTCAGCTTAGCTGCGAATCCATCCGCGTCTTCCCCGTTATCGGGATCGAAATTGTCATGCGAGTATACGTTCACAATGTTATTGTTTGCAGGCCACTCACTGCGAGTTGCTGTTGAGGCATATCGACCAAGCTGAACGCCTGTATCTCGATTGTCGTGGACATCCAAGTTCTCCAAACGATTGTTATTGCCTGCTACGTATACGCCATTATCGGCGGCTCCTTTAATTTCCAGTCCCTTGATGGTCCAATAGCTGCCATTCACCTGTAAACCTCTAGCATTAAGAGATACGTCTGACAAATTGTAGCTTTGTGAGGAGAAGTCTAGAACAGGCTTCTCTGATCCATATGGCATAATCTGTTTGACCGAACTTGCCGTACCGTTATTCGTACGATCAATCGTAATTTGACTGTTGTAGCTATATGTTCCACCTCGCAAATAAATGACGCCGCCTGCAGCTACCTTCGTTAGTGCCGAACTCAATGTCGTTGGGCTCGCCAATGTTCCTGGATTACTATCGGAGCCATTCGGATCCACATAGACCGCACCTGCAGTTGGAGGAGGTGTAGGTGATGGTGAAGCACTAGGTGGAACCGATGGAGACGGCGATGGTGAGGCTGATGGTGACGGTGATGGAGATTGCGTTGGCGCCGGTGTCGAAGTCGAACCCGAGCTGTCGGAAACAAGAATATCATCAAAGCTAGCAGCCGCTTTATAGCCGACTAAACCGATACCACCTGAGGTTAGGCTCGTATCCGTTGCAGTAAGCTGCAACGCCCCATTTACATACATGCGGATCGTCGATCCAGATAGCTCTAGCTTGACGGTATACCAAGTCCCAGTCGTAAGCGGGTAATCCAAGGTTGCCAGCGTCGTAGTGGAACCACTTACTTTTTTGCGGATTTCAAGCTTCCCCCCGCCGCTGTTATACAAAGATGCCGCATAGAAGTTGTTACCATCTTGATAACGCCCCGCCACATATGCTCGATTCGTCCCATTCCAATTATCTATTTTCACTTTGGACTCAACGGCATAATTCGTCCAAGACGCATTGCCCGCTGATGCACGTCCTTCACTTGAACTGGTTTGGCGATACACATAGGAGCCATTGTCTTGAACCACCGTCCATGTACCATTCTGCGTCGACCAGCCGCTTGCATCCCCATCATCGAAATTGTCGCTGAATAAATTTGCTGCGAAAACGGAAGGTATAACCATCATGCCAGCGATCAGTGTAGATGATATAAGCGCAGTAAGGGTGTGCGCAGGTTTAAGCTTTTTCATTATTGTATTTCCTCCTTCAAGTGATGTCATATGCTATGAACACGTTAACATTTGCTCCATACTACCATGTCAAATCGATAAGTGATGCTAAGCCGTTAACAGTCTGACACCCCCTCACTCCTATTTCTCCCGGCTTCAAAGAGGAACTAGCCTGTATATGTCACCCCCCGACTATATCCAGTGATTACCAGGTGCGGCAATAATCATTTTTACATAAATTAACTTTCTGAGGTAAAAATAGGTCTCTTTAACCAGTCATAATCACTATCTCAGATGATAATCATTTGATTAGGTTTTGGGTTGGCTGGCTGCTGTGAAAGTGCCATTTAGCTGGGTTTCACTTAGAAAATCACCACCTTTGGAAGTAGCAGAACCTGCAAAGAGGTGCTTACTATGAGTCCCTTGTTTTCGGACAAAGCATCCTTGGATTTCGACAACACCCTTGCCTCCTTCAGGCATATACGCTAGATCCAGATATCGATATCCGTTATTCGAATCACGCACCTCCCACTCCGGATAGAGGGTTAAAGTTTCCAATTGCCGAATACCAGAGCGTGTGTTTCACTCCGTCTAAATCTTTAGCTAACTAATAGTATTAGAGAAGCTAATCCGTTTCCACAAGTGTTACATTTCTAAACAGCAACTGCTCAATCCCCCTCTTTTTTACCTCTATCTACAAGCAACGATTGTGACATCCGAAAAGGGAAACTACCGCAGATCAGGGATCTGYGGCAGTTGGATGGAGCGTTTGGTGTATCGCCTTGATTCATTATTCAGATCTCGAAAATTMGAAGTCCACCATTGCTTTCAAGCACCGGCAGTATCACTGGGCGCTCTAGCGGATGCTTGTTCGGTTGATGAATGGTCAATTGCAGCGTTCCGTCAAGTTTATGTAATAACATGCCATGCCCGCCATCACGAATATTCAGAGGGTCCGCATCTTGTATCCATGGTCCTGTCACTTTACCCGAGGCTGAACGTGCTAAGCCCATCGTATAACCATTTACCCCCGTCGTAGACCACAGCATGACAAGCTCACCATTCGGCATTCGGTGAAGGAAAGGGCCATCCGTGACGTAGTTGTTCTTATCATCTCCAAACCCAACCGACCATGGAGCCTCAGAAGCTCGGAACAAGAGGATCGGCTCGGAAACAGCTCTCAGAAGATCAGCCTGAAGCTGAACAGCATACATTTCACCATCTTGTACCTCCAGCCACTCCCGACAGAAGATCATCCAAGGCGTACCTGATTCATCTTCGTATAGCGTCCCATCCAAGCATTCCCAATCCCGAGGAGTGAGCGTATCACCTGCCGGTTCAAACGGCCCAAGCGGTGTATCGGCGATAAGCAAGCATGTAGCCCTGCAACGGTTTTCAGCTTTAAAGCTGGCCAACATATAATAGCGCCCCTCACGCGCATAAACCTCTGGAGCCCAGTAGTGCTTATTGGACCAAAACTCAGGCGAAGGTCGGAAAGCCGGGAAAGGCCCTTCCCATCCAGCTAAATCATCACTCACATAGACATCAAATCCGAGTGCTGGACCTTCCCACACATTTTGCCCAGTAGAACCGTACAAGTAATATTTGCCATTCGTCTGATCAACTAAGATATACGGATCGCGAAAATGAATATCTGATAATCGTAATAGGCTCATCGTAAGGAATCCTCCAGGGGAATCATAGGTTTACATTCACCCTGAACACTCAGATAATCCTCAGCCAAAATCGCAAACTGTACGTGATCCTCACGCACACCATTGATCTCCAACAACTTGCGTGCAATTCCTTCCTGCTGGAAGCCAGCCTTTTCCAAAACCCGCATCGACCCCAAGTTACGCGGCATGACGCCCGCCTCTACCCGCTGGAGCCCTGCTTCGATAAAAGCAAAACGCAAAATCAGATGAATCGCTTCAGTCATGAGCCCCTTGCCATTGTGTGTCTGATCCATACAGTAGCCAAGAATGCATTTCTGTAGCGGCCCGCGCTTCACATCAGAAAGTGACACGTCGCCAATCAGTTCATGTGTTTCATTCAGAAAAATCCCGAAGGAATATCTCTTATCTTCTTCTCTCAGTTGAATCGAGTTTTCAATGGATTTCGCTTGCGCATCTACTGTATAAAAAGATTCATTTCGCAATGGGGAGACACCCTCAAATAATTGACGGTTACGTTCCATAAGATCCAGTAAAGTCCCAGTGTCTTCTAACCCAAGCTCACGGAGGTAGACTCTTTCTCTTCTGTCATTCATCGTTGTCATCTTCCTTTATTTCGAACTTTATTCCCGAATGGTTAATTCGGGCATTTCGGCCTTCATCGTTTGCTTGAGTGGTTTCCATATTGATTCAAGTTGAGCCCTTTCTTGTTCGCTTACTTCGCTTAACGGAATAACTTCAAAATGACGGAAACTTTCATACTTATTATATGTCGGGATAAAGACAGGTTCAATGAGTTCGATGGAAGTCTTATTTAACCATTGCGTTTTCACAACAGTAATCTGTCCGATCCCGCCTATTAATTGTATTATACGATCTTGGGCTGACAAAAAGTTCCCTAAGGAGTACATCACAAAGGTGCGTTTGCCGTCTTTACGCGTAATCCAATTCATCGGCTGTAGCACATGGGGGTGTGTGCCAATAATGATATCTGCTCCCCAATCTGCTAATTTTTGAGCAAGATCTAATTGGTCATCACTTGGCGTGGTGTCATTTTCGATCCCCCAATGGGCAGACACGACGACTACGTCGGCGATCAGCTTAGCCTTCTCGATATCCTTTTTCATCATTTCTTCTTCAAATACATTGACTAAATAGGGCTTATTCGTCGGAACAGTAATCCCGTTAGTACCATACGTATAGGCTAGAAAAGAGAATGTAATGTTATTCTTCGTTATCGTCCTAATCCGGTCCCTATCTGCTTGTGAAACAAAAGAACCGGTGTACAGCATGCCGATTTGGTTCCAATACTCCGAAGCGCTTAAGATCCCTTTCTCCCCCATATCCATCGCATGATTGTTCGCGTTCGTCACCATTGAAATGCCGGTATCGAGTAACRCATCACCGACTTCATACGGGCTATTAAATAACGGATAAGAGGATAAGCCTAACTTGCTGCCACCGATGACCGTTTCTTGATTAGCTATCGCTACATCCGCCCCTTGAATGATAGGCTTTACTTTTGTGAACATGGGTTTAAAATTGTAAGTTCCATTTGGCCCTGCCGCATCCTGATACACGGTGTTATGTATCAGAATATCGCCAATTGCCGATAGTCCAGCTTTCGAGACAACTGGTTTAGGCGACGGAGTTGGATCTGGAACTGGAACTGGGACTGAAACTTGAACTGGAGTTGGATCTGGAACTGGAGTTAGGGCTGGATCTGGAGTTGGGTCTGCAGTTAGAAGAAAGGTTGGTAGCTGTGCTGGGGAAGTCTGCAAATTGTTGCCTTCATGGACACTACAGCCAACCACAACTAAACCACTAACCAACAAGAAAACGAGTAACGCCATTGCGCGCTTTATGTGTGCCACTTTAATCCTCCAACAACTTACAGTGATGTATTCAACCTAAACAGTCGAATCATGAAGATTGTATCAGTTATTGGAAAATATATATGTCGATTCCTCGTGTCGAATGGCACAATGAAAAGGCACGCTACGTGAGAGTAGCATGCCTTTTCATTGTACGATTATGCTGCGATCTTCATGGCTACAACTTTAACCGAATCTCGCAAAGTTATGAGAATCTTATCCGAGAAATCATACATCGAAAGCTCATAGGAAGAGGACACATTCTTAACGACTTCATTTATATTCGTATTTTTGTATTTCTCAGGAAGTTCGATCGCATACATTAAGTACAATGATTCATCTTGAATTTGAGTCATCTGAAAGGATTCCTTATACAGGTTAGTCGTATAAGCATTCCAGCAAAAACCAAATTCATAAAATGGATCCTCCTCCCAATTAGGCTCGAATTAAAAACGCTCATCCTCTTGCGTTAGAAGCAAGGTAATGAGCGTTTTCTTATGTATTATATGGCTCTACGAATGGCATCCAAAACACGATCACCTTGAAATGGCTTCACAACAAAATCTTTGGCCCCAGCCTGAATCGCTTGAACAACCATACCCTGCTGACCCATGGCGGAACACATCACAATCTTGGCATTTGCATCCTTGTCAAAATATCCTTCAGCATCATTCGCATGAAAGCTGCGTCATCTACGATTAAAATTTTTGCCATTATATATCTCTCCTCTAATCAATGATCTTTCAGTAAGACCACTCGGATATCTCCAACTGTCTCAATCGAAATAGGCAACATCAGCTTGCTTGACTGTTCATTAAAATGAAAATTATCCTGCAGCAAGGACGGCGTTGTGATATCCAGAGAAACACCTTGCTCACCTAAGATCGTCGTGGTTCCGCCAGCAATAATGTTGGCAATTTCACTAACACAGCTATCGAGCATTTCACCTTCCATATACATCCCAAAAATCGCTTCGCTCATTCGGCTAAACACAACCCGCTGCCCGTCAAGTATCATACAATACTCGCTGTTCGTAAAATTAATAGAGACACCAATTTCATCCTTGCTGATCGGTTCATTGCTTGTACTTACTTCTGCTTGATCTAACGATTGTGGCATCATGTTGCCGATCGAAACCCTTACACTGTCCATTAATAAATTTTGCAAGTTCTGTGTCATTCTTCTCGCCCCTATTCGGCCTATTGAAACCGTTTTGACTTCTTATCCATATATTCACTTTAGTCTATAATTGTTAGGTATCTACGTTCCTAAATGTTAAAGATGTATGTGAAATTAGAACAAAAAAAAGACTGCATTCACCCGAGTAGGAAGAGTGATTGTAGTCTTTTGGTCCTTGCGCCTAAATCCAAAGGTTTAGCGCTTGAAGCCTTGCAGCTGTTGTTCAGCGATTTGTACCAATCTCTTAGTGATCGTACCACCGATTGAACCCGCGTCGCGTGTTAGGAGATTGCCATTGTAACCATTCGGTTGCAGTGCAATTCCTAACTCTTGAGCAACTTCAAACTTCAATTGATTTAAAGCGGCCTTAGCTTGTGGAACTAGCAATGTGTTGTTGTTAGCCATTCGTAAATCACTCCTTCTCGTGGTGTACACTTAGGATGTGGAGTGTAAGGAAATCTTATACATTCAAATTTTAATTTTCATGTTTTAGTGGAATGACAACCGAGAACGTAACCCCATCTTTTTGCGATGAAAAATCAATCGTGCCTTTATATCGTTCAATTACCTGTTTGATGATATGCAGTCCTAAGCCTTTATTGTGCTTTCCTGCTTTTGTGGAAAACCCAGATTCAAATATTCTTGTACTACGCTCAGGATCGATAGAAAGACAAGAATTATATACTTTGATAATGAGTTGATTCGCTTGAACTTTCCCAACTACGATCACGTTTCTCTCATAAATTGGAAGTTCATTGGTCGCGTCAAAAGCATTATCAATTAAATTGCTCAATATGCGAACTAAATCCGTCGTCTTAATCGTCGTCAGTCGCAAGTTCTCCATATTTTTAAAATCAACCTGCATGTCAATGTTATGCATTTCGGATTGGGCAAGCTTCGCTTGAATAATTCCGCTTAATGCTGGAATATTAATTTCAACTGCTTTAATTTTGTTGTCAATCAATTTAGCATCCTGGATTAAGGGTTCGATATATTCTTGCAAGCTTTCATATTTCTGCAATTTCATCATCCACGAGATGGTCGTAATATGGTTGATGATATCATGACGCTGTTCTTTGATCGACTGAACAATGGAATTAATGTTCTCTAAGTAGACATCTTGAACGGTCTTAACAGCTCCTTCATTCTTCTTCCGCGTGATGGAATAAAGAATGATGATAACAACTCCGGCCAACAACGTGACAATACTCATGAAAATGAACACTTCACGAAACTGCTGTTTTAATATGTTTTCAATTTGGCTGTAATCAGTTGCAACCATGACCACTTTCGGMAAATCATCCCGCTTGTACTTCAGATTGGAAGTTTCAATAGGTGTAAAGCTTTTTAAAATGTTTTTTCCATCTATCTCGACATTGTAAAAAACCGTTTTATTTTTTTCTAACGCTTCCTTAATTTTAATTTCTTCTTCGTTATCTCTATACACATAAGAACCGTTTAAAACGAGTCGCTCTGAATAATAGTTGTCTCTATTAAGGCGAGCAGGTTCCTTATCGAATATCTTCTCCGGATTTAAGACCCCTATTTCCATCAAATTTCCTTTGTTATTTGCAAGCATCTCCTGGATGCTAATATCCACGCCTACTTTTTCTTGATAATGCTCAAGACTACTTGTTACGTTCATATAAGGATTAATGATGTAATTGGTTGTAGCATCATAATATTGCCCCCATTTCCGTATGTTCGCGACATCGGTTGATGCCGTATCAATGGRGCCGCTCCAATAGTGGTCGAGGGATACGCCCGCGCCTACATCTACACTTTTCAAATCAGTTAACTGCAATTGGGCTGCATACACAATGCCCCACGTTTTCGAGCTTACATTGATTTCTTTGGGATCCGAGGATCTAACCCCAATAAAGTCATCATCTCGTCTCTCAAATAACGTAATACCATCTAGATTCAGTTGCTTGGCCAATTCGACTAACTGATCGTTTGAAACCTGATGAAAGTCAGGTTGTAAAGACTTTTGGATAGCAATGGATGCCGTCCTTAGCCTATGAGCCAGCATTTCATCATATGTTGCCTCTACTTCACTCAGCTTATTAAGCTCAGATGAAATCGTAGCAGCCACAAGGTTTATTTTCTCTTGTTGATGATTATTTAAAAGAACCTTCGAATGTTGGAAATAAGTAATATTCATACTTAAAACGGCGATCAAAAAAATCAATATTGTTTTTAGCGGGAATTTTTCTAAAGATGCAAACATGCTTATGATCTCCCTCAAGGCATTTAATTTCTTTATTATAAGGTAATTCTGTCGAATTTTGTATGTTATTTTTATGGGAAAGTATTGAACAATGGCTAATATACAAAAGACAACACCAACAACCTCCTGTTGGTGTTGTCTTTTTACTTTGCAATCGCTCGGTTTTACCTTAGCGGGTCTCGCCTGTCTCTAATGCGAAATGAAGAGCAATCGTTCGCTTCGCATCCTTACTTATCCATTGAGCGAGACGATAATTGCCATTGCGATTCGGCATCAATCCAGGAAGAAGCTCCAGTTTTAGCTCGTTATTATCACCTTCAGGCTGAATCACATAACTAGCATGACCATAGGAGACAACAAGCTTATTCCCTTCCATCCGAATAACACTCTCATCTGTTCCATTGGATACGAGTACTGGAACCGTGACACCAATTGCGGATAATGGCATGTCTTCTGCCGCTTCCACGGACCATTCGGTTGTGACACCTTCGCAAGCAATTCGATATGCTTCTGTAATACCGGTAACACCCTCTGTACCTGGCCTTGGCAGCATATCGGCTAGGCCACGTTTATAGGCTGGATGAAGATCGTCATCTGGTGTACGTAAATCCATATCGTTTAAGAGCTGCAGCCCCGTTGAGCGATAACGCACTTGGAAGGAAAGTGCCTCTTCACCAATAGCCACTTCGTCAAGGTATGCTTGCCAATGCAGCTTCTCAGGCTTGACGGGTACACCTTCCTCATTCAACGCTGCAAACGCTTCGTGCTTTCTTCGGCCAAAGCCAGCTAACCTGTGCCAGACACCCCCCCCATCCCTCCAGGACAGACCGATCGCTGCTGGTGTATGGGGACGTGGAATGATTTGTTTCGCCACAAAATAATTCAAATGAACATTGCCGTTCAGCCCTGGAATCCCCATCGAAAGAGCTGTTTCCTCGGGACAATCCGCTTTATGCAGTCGAACCCAACCGGTTGCATCATGTCCCATCTGCGCTGCGGTATCCATCACTACATGATAACCGCCTTGCTGCGGTCCTGTTGTTGCATAGATCCGATAAAAGGACTCGATAGGTACCACATATCCGCCCGTATCCGAAGGCGCAGCCTTTTCGGGAATACGCTCATCTGCGCTTTCAAAGCACGAAGCTGCTATTTGAGCCGCATATAAACTGTACGTGGAATAATAAGCGTAAAATTCCCAACCATTTCGAAGCTCGCTATCGAACCGATTCTTCAATAATCGAAATTCTACGGGATCTTCGATCCAGCGCATAATCGATTGCAGCGCTTTGCGTGCAGCGCGCTTGAAGATGCCAGCCCATGCTTGATCTCCTTCCTTCGCATAGCGCGCGGCTTCACGTTCACAGAGATAAGCAAAGGTCAAATCATTCCAAATGATTTGGTTACTCCTCCCTCCTGAGCTCGTCCCACCAGTCGTAGATTGCATAAACAGCATCGTTTGGGCGCCTTTGCGCAGCTGTAATTCCAGGAATTCCTTCCATTCCCCGTTATATCCCGCATCGATTAATCCGCTAAGCTGTTGACGCGCTGCCAAATCATAAGCCGTAGGAAGATTCGGGTCGCGATAGAGCCCTTCGCGCGTGAATCGTGTCATTTGCGGTGTCAAATACTTATCGATGAAAGCTCTAGAGTCCGTGAACCCTTCTCTATATCTCATCATTTCACCATGCATGGCATAGGTAGCCCAGTTACGGATGGTCCGAATATCAGGGAAGTTACGCACAGTTTGACAATAGAAGGACTCTGGCTCAACCTTGGACAAATTCACTTCCCAAGCATCGCTTCTCTTCGACTCCACCATCGGCGTCAGTAGTTGATAAGCCCGAACCAGCATGTAGGTCGTGAAATCAGCGTGGTCATCCGGGACTCTATTCTCGCCTAAACAAGTGCACGCCCAATCCATCGCGAGCAAAATCAGATCTTGCAAATCTTCGCAGCGTCCATTCGCGAGCAGAACCGCTCCAGTTTTGGCAAAAGAAGCGGTCGCATACTCATGCTCTTTCCCATCGCTAGGATCCAAGATCGCTCCATTTTCACTTTGATAAGGAAAAAATTGACGAATCCGAGCTTCCGCGAAATCCAGATAAATGTCACGAGATAACCCCGTAACTTCAAAATTATCGTGCTTACTTTCTTGTTGAAACCTATCAATGTGAGGTTGAATTGGGTTTGGTCCTTTTAAACTTTCTAAATAAGCCATTTCATCTGCTGAAAACATGATGCACCTCCAAAAGTTTGTCTGACATCTAACTTATCTTAATAGTCACTAGCAAAAATATTGTTGGGTTCCTTATCGCCAACTGCCTAGGTAAGGAGCATCTGCTACACTGGATATCTGCAGCTCGGATTCCTCCCACTCACCTGACATCAAGTAGATGCCATCGTTCGTCTTCATGAAGATAGGCTTCGTTCCAAATATGAAATGTTCCGGTAATGTACGATCCCCGCCTACCCAACTCATATCTCTTCCAAACAGCTTTTCGTCTTTGCGGCCAATAAGCTGGTACTGATCGCGTGCGAAGTAATCCGTAATCGTCCAATGCTGATCCCTTTCTACCCACATGCAACCATTCCCGAGCAGGACGGAGATCCTTTTCCCTGCCTCTTTATCTTGTAACTCTTCCCAAAATTTATCATCCGTTCCATTACGAGTAACAAGATAGAGAAGATCATGCGAATGCCATGCGGTCGAAGGGGCTACATCTGCCTCATTGTTCCAGTCGGTTGCGGAAGCAAAGTAGCCTCTCGGATTCTGATAAGCGGCATACGTCTGGTCGCATCCTTCCAAAAACACGCTAAGTTCAGCATCAGGAACATGCTTTAAGTATTCCTCCATCGCATATAGCGTCATCCCCATGCCCGCAATTAACATCGGTTTGTCAAGCTTCACCCATTGACTGCCTGAGTGGTACCAGACACGGTGCATCCTTACTTGGTTACGGCTGTCATACCATGAGCTCCTTGCAACGTGGCGGCAAAGCGCTCCTGCATGCTCCAAATATCCCTCATCCCCGAACAATTTATAAGCCAGCACAAGCGGTCCAATCAGTAAACCATAATATTCGCCTGGCTCGGTACTCGTCTTATCACTACCATATCGGTATGAGGCTTCGCAATCCATATCCGGCAGTCCACGGAAGTGGAACTGTTCAATCATGAAGTCCAGTTGTTGTCGCAGCTCCTCTTTTCGCTCCACATCCGAGTCGATAGCACGATGATGAAGCAGCTTACCCCAAATTCGCGAATATTCTTGGTTACTAATTGCTCTACCTTTGGCATTCATAATGCCAAACGAATATATGCGATCGATCGCTTCAAAGTTCCGCTCCATGGCAGCAAGAATTTGGCCTTTCACCTCTAGAGATAAAAAGTCTTCCCCATATTGCAAAGTTAGACCAAGTGAAACATTCGTAATCCCGTTATGAATAAGCCCAAATTTAGCACTATCTCCAATCTGAAAACCGATATGGTCATATTGACCATCTTCTTGAAAAGAAGTCGTTTGAAAGCGAATCATTTGAAGTAGTTGACTTTCAAGATTAGTATCCCGTCTTTCCTTCAACAGCAGCGCTAGCGTTGGCATTAATGGGCTGCCCCATGTGCTGTGACCGCTCGTGAAATCCGACCAACGGTACGGATTCGAGCCCCAAACTGAGTGATTATGAAACCCATGAATCTCTCCACTTGGTTGTACCCAAGAAAGCAGCCAATTGGCAAGTTTGCCCGCATTTGGCCGCTCTTCGATTTGATGTTCTTTCATTGAAATGCCCCCTGACATGGATGTCCATGAACCTAATAATACCTTTATTGTACTTCACGCAACGACTGTAAAGTTTAGCTGGTTCTCACAATATTGTTGATATTTTGCACAAATCATATATATAGAAAAAAACCGGACTTAGAGCATACTCGCTCCAAGTCTGGTCCTCATCTTTTACTGAATACTTATATCATCAAAATAAGATGTATTCGTATTACCCGACCATAGATCCCCAATTTGTATCTTTTTAAAGCTAGTCAAACCTGTCGGTGATGAAACTAGTGTACCGTCAATGTACATATCAACTTTCGTACCTGACGTATAATCCCACTTGAATTCATGCCAGCCTGTCGTCCGTGTTACCGTGGTAGCAGAATGCGTCCCCCCTAAGCGAATCGAATACTTCGTTGAGGAAGTCGGCGTATTGACTTCAATGCCACGAACCGTGACGCCATCGTCTACAAAACCAGCCACCTGCATATTCGTTGCACTGGCATTGTCATAAAACCACATGGTTACCACTTTATTGTAGCTAGTGTTAAATGTTTGTTGTATGGCATCCATATCTTCATTGACGATATAGCTGTTACTTCCAGAATGTTTAACTGCAGTACTCGTCGAAGGCGTCCCTTTACCTGGAACGACAACCCAATTCCCTAGTCCGCTCTCGAAACCATCAAACGAATACATGGATTGGTAAGTGGTTGGATCTAGTACTAATCCTGCATCATCCGCGTAAGCTTCTCCCGTGCCAGACGTTTTCTTGAAGTAAATCGTGGCACTCGTATTCGCTGCCCCTGTAGTAAAATTGACCTTTACAAATGTCCATGTAGCGCTACTGGATGGCGTCGATACATCGGATCCGCCGTAGTTTTTAACGCCTAACGCGGCAGTTTCACCAGCTGGTGTTCTTAGCCAGCCGCCAGCAACATAGCTCGTATTCGGTTGCAGACCTGTAATCGTTTGAGCAACACCGTCAACACCGCCGCTGAGCTTGACACCATAGAGTTGAGAACGAGAATGTCCGGCATTGGCAGCCAGCCCCCAGTGGTTCTCATTGTAAGCAACAGCATTGCCGGCATCCGTAGTGGACCAACCMGATAAATTCCCTAACTCAAATCCTGCGTTGATCACCCTATTCATTGTAGGTGTACTTGGGCTCGCATATGTCGGACTAGGCGGAGTCGTGAAATTATGACCAGCCGTCCAATTCGTGCCGCCATACTCATAGGCACCAATATCTGGCGCACTGCCTACATAGCCATCTGTAATACCAGGTATGATGATTCCTGTATCTCTGGCGGCTGATGTCGAAAGCAACTGATAGTCACGCGCTGCTTCATTTACAAATCCAGGAGTAGTCGTTAGATTACTTCCAATGGTTGTATAGGCCGTTACTTCCGCATCATAGCCCTTCACAATGTTGTTAAAGATACGATCGCCGTACATATCCGTTGTAAAAATATTCCCCCAAGCTTGAACCGTACCCGCATTCGTCCATGAAGTATTGTTGTAGACGAGGTTATATTCCGATGGGATATTCAACTGCAACCCAGCGTTATTCCAAGTCACGTTATGATGAATAATAAAATTGTTGGTGTAGTTATCCAAATAAATGCCCATACCTAGACTGGCAGATTTGGCATCGTGCACCCAATTGTGATGAATTTCTGTGTTTCCACCATCTGTATTCGGTCCATAGAGCATGCCAAGGTCATTGGTTAGCCACCCTGCGTTATAGACATTGTTATATTGAATGTCATTGGCACTCATCCCCGCGTAGAAGTAGATGGTAACCCTGCCTGAATCGCTAACGGTATTATGACTAATCAGGCTATTTAACCCTTTCAGGTTCACTAGTCCTTCCCAATCCGGTACATAACCGCCTTCATGAATATAGCTGTTAATCACGTTGTTTGAGGTACCCTTTACCGTAACTAGACTACCTGAGCTATAGGCAAGCTCACTGTCTTTGATCACATTATTGGTTCCGTCTAAAATAATGCCAAGATTCGTTTGCTCATTCGCAATGGTATTGAGCTTATTATGAGAAATATATTTGCTAACGAGGCCTTGCAGCAAACAGTTATTGGTCGAACTATTCATTTGAATCGTCGACGCTACCGTTTGAATGCCTTTGAGATCCACATAACCTTTGCCGGATAGATCGAAGGCCGTATTTCTCTTTTTGGCTTCAACTGTCACGCTTGATGGGCTTCCGCCGCCCGGTGCCCATAAGTACAGCATGGAATTGGCAGAATCATACCACCACTCCTTCTCTACATCTAAGGCGCCTTTGATCCCTGATAAATAATATTTATTGCCTGATGCTGGAACATACGAGGCTCCTGTAACCTTTAAAGCACCGAAAGTCAGTTTCTTCGTTGTAGCATCGTAGGCAGTAATGGTGGAAGTCATTGCAATCCAACTGCTTCCACTTGTGGTCCAAAGTGTAGCCCCATTCCAAAATCCAGTCGCTCCTGGAAGATTCGTATCGACAATATGCGTCAAATCTGACCCAGACTGCATAGTGGCTCGGGTCGGCTGTATCAATGTACCCGTTTGATTTGGCCAACGCGCTTCATCCATCATCGCACCATTCACAAACACTTGGTTGCCTGCCCCTAAAGTCCAATTCATTGGCGCTTTATAGACATTACCGCTGTCCAGCGTCCACCCCGAAACGACATCACTACCACTAACAATAACTGTTTCACCTGTGTAATTCTGATATGTAATCTTGTTCCCCGCGGTGCCTGAATTGGATGGGGTAACAGTTTCGCGATATGTCCCGCCTCTTATGGTAACCGTATCACCAGCTTGCGCCGTGAGCGCAGCTTTCTGAATGGTTAGGAAGGGTGTACTAACCGATGTTCCATTATTGGAATCGCTTCCATTAGTGGCTACATAAAAAGTGGTTCCTGCGGCTTTTACTTCTGTGTTAGGGACAGCTACAGCTAAAGGTGCGATTAGTAAAGCGCTCAATATGAATTTCGACAAACGACTCTTCCATCCACTGTTGTTCCTAATCATTCGCACACGCTCCTCGTTGATCATTGGTTTGTTTCATGGTACAAACACAATATAATCCCGCTAACACAGAGCTGCATTGCCTTCATTCATTGATTGCCTTACTTCACTGATTTCCTGATTCCCTCCCCTCCTATTTAAAATCCTATTTATATGCGAGAGGAAGCCCATGACAATAGTCACGGGCTAACCTGAACCGCCTTAATTAACCCTCACTGATTTCAAACCGAAACTCAGCAGTCATTTCTTGTTTTACTTGCGTGTGATGCAACACAATCCGGTAGAATGGCATGCCAGATTTATAGTGAGAGTCTACCAATAGGTGCTCGATTTCAAGTTTCCATAGGTGCGGATCGTAGATAAATATCACCGAATTCATTTGTAATTGTCCAGAACCTATTTCACGAGGCAGTACGGAACTAATGAAAACCTCCTGAAATGTTGCCGGCGCTTTATTCAAAGCGACCCTATCCATAATGACCAATTGGGGCAACTCATGGCTTGAACGCTTCCACACAAACTCGCGAGTGAGACTTACTAATGAATCGCAGTCGTAAGCTTTCGTCAAATCAAGACTGACTTGGAGGCTATCTTCTGAGATTTGTTGGTGCAGGATCTCGGACCTGTATGATTTCCCAAATCCTTGTCGACAGCCATCTATAATCGGAACAGAATGGCCATGAGAACCCGCGTTGATCATCTCATACCTAAATTTAGGTTGAAAATATTGTTTGGTATAACGCCCCAGGCCTAAATCCGCGAGAACATTTTGTCCATTAACATGCAAAATAAAGTGCCCGAGATCATTATGATTGTGCGGCTCTTCATTAAATCCACCTTTGGCTGCGAAAGCAGTAATTCCACCTTGTGAACTCCTTACTTTCGAGATGACCCATTGATTACCCGTGAAAATCTGTTCTTGAAGCCTCTCGCCATCTTCTGTAGCGTGTACAGTTTCCGAATCCAGCGACCACAGCATCCCTCTCGTTACATCTAGCCAATTACCTGGAACTGGTTTCAATCGATACTCAATCGTTGGAAGCTGAAGTTCTGGTACATAGTGCTGTAACCGCTGTATCAGTCCTGGGTTCAAGGTGACTTCCTCGGCTGAATCGGAGAAGTTGACGACTTTCCCTCCCGTCAGCATACAAAATTGCGGGAACCGCGAAATCGCTGCGACCTTCTCATCGGCAAGGAGAGAAATTCGTCCATGGGTCCGTTCTTTTAACAATTCTGCAAAATAAACAAAATGTGAAAACCCGTATTGCCAATACGCGGGCCCTTCTGGAGTCGCACCCTGCTCATCAAATCCTGAGAAATAATTACGCAGCACCCCGATCACACGCCAAAGCATGCCTGCTAGCTTCTCACTATCTTCAATCATGTAAATGGCCGTTGCCCCAATACTTGAGGAGCAAACTGCCGGCCAATTGTTTGTTTTCAATTCCCAGTTTTGAGGTGTGGGGTCATTGAAATAGACGTTGAATATTCGCTTTTCAATTTCCTCTTTCACACGATGTACAACCCAAGGATGCAAGCGATCTTTAAGCAAATGAACCGTTTCCGCTAATGTGAATGCAGTCATCCCTGCTAGCAGATCTACCGTTTCACGCGGCGGTACAAGTTGATCCCAAATGCCGTTCGGATACTCGTTCACATAAAGGCCAAAATGTGCAGGTAACACCCAGGTATATTCGTTACATACGTTCCAAATCGCATTTTCAAGTCCGGACTTCCATTCCGGCTTATCTTCTGTCATCGCAAGCATGCTGAAAGTATAGATACCTGAGTAGAGCTGTTCGAACGCTTTCTGATAGGTCGCTCTATCTCCCGTATCACCAAATAAAGTGAACTCCGTAAAAAGTGGAGCTCGAGCGGGACTTTGAATGAGATCTGCTGCTTGCTTCTCTAATGAACGCCAGAATTCGGAATAGTTTACATCTTCCCGGATGCGATTCCAATTCTCAGCATCGGTTGCTTCTGAATAAAGTGTACACGGTAACTGTTGCGTTTCCTCTAAAGCATTCTTTAGTTGACGAAAGGTTAATTGCTGGAGCAATTTCATCATCCCTTCTTCCTATCAAGACATATTAAAGATAGAGTGCATACTGTAATTTTAATTTACATAGCCTCGGTAAAGTTTCGCTAATTTGCACTGAATTGTTGTTTTTTTGCACAAAATAAACATCTCATGAACAAACGAAGGGCACTCCCTGAGAGAGTGCCCTTTCGTTACAACATCCTATTTAGATCTCAAACTGAAWGTAATTKTAAGAGGCGTTGTTGAAACAAGKGTATRSGTTGAAGGTAATACAACTTCAACTTGATATTTCCCWGCTGCCAGATTTTTGGTGCTCAAATTAAAGATATATTGMTTAGCTGTACTATCATAACGGAAWAGCGTTCCTGTCGAAGCGTCAGTCGAAATCACATCTTCAATATCTGTTCCATCTACATTAGCTGACAAGTAAGTGACTTTTATTGTTGCACTTAAATCGGAAACATATTGATTTAAAGCGTCCGTTAGTTGGAATTTCACTGGGACTGTGCTTCCTTTTTTGAAAACACTTGAACCATCCGAATTTATCGGATTTAAAATTCCACTAAACTTATAGACGTTTATTACTTGAACCGTTCTCGTAGCGATTGCTGTGTTTCCAGCATGATCTTGGACACTGTACGTAATTGAATAAGTACCCTCTTTGGATGTATCAACTGTTCCGGTTGTTACAATCGAGCTCGTTACATCGCCATCCACATTGTCAGTAGCTGTCGCCCCAGCGTCTGTGTATGTCGAACCCAAGTAAACTGTTGTAAAATTAGAACCTGAAACCGTAATGGTCGGCACAGTCGCATCTATAACATTGACTTGAATCTCTGCACCTGATGTCGAATAGCGGTTTCCATCGAAACCATTCCATGTAAATACATCTGCTCCTACATAATCAGTAGCAGGCGTAAAGGACAAGTTGGCAAGATCATTTGCAAGAATCACTTGATCTACCGCTACATTTGCACCGCTTAACTTCAGTGTACCGTGGGCTGGCAACGTCAGAATCTTGACATTAACCAAGGCGTCACTATCTGGATCACTAAAGCCAAAATTTGTAGCCGCAAGATAAACGGCTGAGTTTACAGTAGTTGTAAGCGTTGTGTTAGCAACTACTGGCAGCTTATTCAATGAAACCACAACGGTTTTGGTAACCGAGTTCCCCAGATTGATACCATCAAAGCCTACAAAGCTCAAGCCGCGAGGTGCAACGGTTGGAGTTGCTGAGTTGTTACTGTACTGCACAGTTTGCAAAGCAGCCTGCCATTGAGCAGCAGTTGCACCACTTGCAGAAGAAAGTGTAAGAATACCTGCGGTTGCATCGTAGCTGCCTGCAATATCTCCCATCGTGCTAGGAGCATTGGTAAGCTGCAATACATCTTCTGCACTCTTGAAGCCATCCACGATACTTACCATTACTTTTGCAGTATTGAGTATAGTGGCGGAATCCAAATCTTTAAAGGTAATACCACTGTCAACAGCTACACCATTTGTATCCGCATAGTATGTGGTCGTGTTGGTTGATGGTGTGATCGTAGGACCCATGGTGTCTAAAGAGGTGGTTACCGCTACATTATCCCAGTAGGAGGTTACAACTTTTGTCACTGCATTTTCCCAAAAATCACCTATGGCAATGTAATTGGGAACTTCTGTAGTGAGTGTTTCTGTGAGTTCCGACTTACCATCGATATAAAGTGTTACTTTACCTGATGTGGTAAAGTCGAACTTGTATTGATGCCATCCTGCTTTTCTTACAGAAGTAGTCGGAATAAACTGGTTAAACGTAGTACCAATCTTCGTATTCGGTGTACGCATACTATAATTTGATGTTGAGCCTTGCGCTCCATTTAAATACTGCCCAAGGAACCAAGAGTTCGTAGGAGCAGTACTACTTTTTATCTGAAACACCTGATTAATACCAGCGGCTGTAGGATCGCTCTCATAAAACCAAGCGGTAACAACCTTGTTGCGGAAATCCCAACCAGCTTTGGTTTGATTAATAGCATTTAAGTTGCCGCCATTGGTACTTGTGGAAGCACCAGCAGAGCGATAACTACTAAAGCCATCATAACTAAATTCGGAAGTCGTAGCAGGTGTTGCTGCTACAATTCCAGCAGTTCCGGAAGTATTCGCCTTCCAAGGTCCCATCAAAGTAGGATTTGCACTGTTAGTTGTGTTAGCCTTTCCGCCAGAGATATCTACTGGATCATTCTCGAAGTTGTCAAAGTAGTATGTCTGGATAACATTCACAAAAAATGTCTTCGTGATGACTGTAGCACCATCCGTTACCGTAACGGTCATTGTGGACAAACCAACAGGAAGCGAACCACCAGTTGTAAAGGGCTGATTTGTACCAAGAGCATTTGTCACAGTCATGGATACTTGCGGATTATTTCCGCCTCTGATTTTAGGTACAAAGCTCACTACGGCACTGGTATCTGTCGTGGTAGCTGTTCCCACTGTCAAGTTCTTAGGTACAGTGAAGTCCAACGGTCCTTTGAGAGTGGTTGTATCCACAACATTCACATTATCAAAGTTACCTGTACTGTTTTCCCCTGTGAAAAAGTCTCCCAACGCAATGGTGTTAAAAGAAAAAGCTTTGTTGGAATACCCTACCCAAACTTGATCAATATACATATCCACACCAGTACCAGATGAATAATCAAATGTAAGCTTATGCCAACCTGGCGTACGAGGAACGGTTGACGTTTGCCACACACCTGTGCCAAGTGTAATCGAGTAATTCGTTGCAGAATTCGCAGTGTGGATACCTGCGCCATACATATAAGCAATCTTATCAAAGTTTGTTGCACCACTGTTGTCAACATGTGCGATAAGGCTCTTATTGCCTGCCGCCATGTCGTCATAGAAATCTACTGTTGCAACCTTTGCATAGGATGAGCTTAATACTCTATAGACTGCATTTTTGTCTACAGAGCCATCTAGTTTATAGCTATAGTTACCCTCTGACTTAATCGTTGAATCGAGAAGAGGTGTACCCAAGCCCCAAGTCCAGTTAGCAGGATGCCATGAATCTTCAAAGCCATTAAAGTATGTGCTGCCCGCTGGATAGACAGGGGTGTAAGCTGAATCCTCTGATAATCCCAACTCGTCAATGTAGCCTCTTAAAGTGTTGGTACCACTTTTTTTCACATAGTAAGTCAAACTGGTATCATTCGGTCCAGTTGTAAAAGTAATACTATGTGTAGGGCGGGCTGTCGCACCAGCGCCACCAAAGGTTGAAGCCGTTGCTTGCTTTACAGGAGGATTCGTTGCAAGCCCAGTAATGCCCAATTCAAGATAGTCTGAGGCTGCTACTGGCGTTTGTTTAAATACGATGAAATCCATAAACATACAAGTACGTGCCAAAGCCGCTGGGTTTGTGTTTGTAAACTTCAAGTAAATATCCACTGATGCACCGCCTGCAGGTACGTTTGCCAGAGTATTTATGGCCCTATAACCCCAACCCACATTACTACCCAGTGTCTGCGAAGCCATCAACACGCCGCCTGCCGCTGGGTCACCCTTATACATCTCTATCTTACCAGTAGAGTTTTCAGAAGCAGTACCAAACATTACTTTGTCTACACCAGTTGCAAACTCAACACCTGGGAATTTAAGTGTAACAGATGAACCTGCAATAAATGCGCCTTCTGAATTACGGAAAGAAAAAGAATCAGGAGCGGTTGCTGGTGTGATTGGAATTGCATCTGAATAGTATCTACGTTCACCCATTACCTTACCCCAAAGCGAGGCAGTGTACTTGGTGTTTGGCTTTACAGTAACTGTTTGGGAAATCTGTTCGTTATTTTTTAGGACTGCACCTTTGTAGCCATCTTTTATAAGCATACCTTGTGCTTTTTGTCCACCGTTTCTAAAATCCCATGCGTTATGTGTAATTATAGATGGAGAACCTACGGTAGTCCAATTATCCAATCCGTCCACAAAACCGCCGTTCTTTAGCAACTGTTGATAAGGTAAATCCTTCAACTGGAACGTTGGGTTAATGTTTGAAGCATTCGCAATATCATAGCCAGCAGTCCAAACTGATCCCGGCTGAACTGCGCCTTGTACAGCAAAACCAGTCGTGTGTCCATCTGTTACACCTGGAATTTCTATGCTTCGATACTGCTCTGGTGTTTTCAGTCTGAAATCGCCATTGGCTGGGTCTACAAAAATTGCACCAATAACAGCATTCGTACCCGTAGTATTATACTGCTCAACTGCTCCACCTGCCGTTTGGCTGGCAAATGCGCCACCCAAGATGTTGCCCATGAGTACCGTTCCAAAAGATTCAAGTTGGTCATTAGGGTCGCCCCAATTGCCAAAACTATTGTCTTTTGAGTTGTGAATTGTATTGTTTACAATAGTCATACGCTCGTTAGGCAAATTGATAAGCATAGCAACTTTAGTGTTGTAAATAATGTTGTCATAGATTTTTAAGTTTCCAGACACGTTATCAGGATAGATACCCTCTACGTTTGCCGAGTTAGGCACATCATAAAGAATATTGTGGTGAATTTCTGAACCGTCAAAGTCATGGTTTACAAGGTAGATGATACCGCCATCGAAGGAAATCTTCATCGTATCATGCATTTTGTTGTACTGAATGACGGAGGTTTGGAACTTACCGCCAATAGCTGCACGACCCACGTTATAGATTTCGTTGTGGCTAACCAGCTGATTGTAGCCAAAGATACCTACACCATCTTGATAATAACCAAAAAGGTCAACATCGTGAATGTTGTTGTTGAT
The DNA here is from genome assembly GCF_056402415.1 of Paenibacillus sp. P4_A9. Taxonomy (NCBI): domain Bacteria; kingdom Bacillati; phylum Bacillota; class Bacilli; order Caryophanales; family Paenibacillaceae; genus Paenibacillus; species Paenibacillus sp. P4_A9. Next base: position 2,711 of record NZ_JBFUHL010000038.1, on the reverse strand, counting down.
TACCTTGTTGTCATGCCCCAACATTTTGATGCCATAACCATACATGTCTTTGATTTCACAATCACGTACCGTGTTGTTATAACCATCTAACTCAAACGATTTTGTAAGGCCATCTGTAAGCACACTCATTGTAAAAAGTTTGTTATAGGAATCTACTTTTTCGATAACAGCACCTTTGAATGTGTTGTCATGAGAGTTTTTAAAGTTCACTCCCGCAGAACGAATGTTAATACCTTGAATGGTAATATTTGAACGCCCATCTAAGTTAAACACATTCTCTCTGTTTTTGAACTCAACTTGACCGCTACTTGGGTTAATAACTGTAGCAGAAGCATCTGTTAAGTACGCATACAACTTACCGGCAGCAACATCTTTATACCACACTGCTGCGTTCGATGGTTTTGTAGCTGCGCCAGCAATAAGCTTAAGCGCTTGATAGCTGTTAGAAAGGTACATACCACTTCCTGGATTAAATGATTTTGGTGTGTATCCAGATAGCGGCCACTTAAAGTTGATTTGATTGGCCGTATTGCTAACAACTTCACCAGTCTGTGCAGAGAATCCATTGTTTGACGATGCATACACGAGTGCACCTGTCCAAGCATTCGCTGTCATGCCAGTAAATCCACGTAGATACTCGTTGTCATACGTTAAAAATTGTCCATCTGCATTCACAGTACCCGTTGGGTCAGTATCTGCATTTGAAGCATTTACAAATTTTCCATACTTTGACTTGACTAAGAGTTCACTGTCTTTTATATATGGGAATCTTGCTGGGCTCATGGATACAGGGTTACCAGTCGAATCCGTAAAAAATGCAATGTTGCCGTTACCGCTATCAAAATTCCAAGGCACATTAGCCTCAAAAATACCAGCATCTACGGTTTCTGTCCATCCTGTCACCAAGTCGCCACCGGACATGATAACTTTATCACTATTGTAGTTCTTAAATGTCACATTGTTATTTGCAGGAGTAACCGTCTCACGGTAAACACCAGCCTTAATCTCGACTATGTCACCGCTAGCTGCTACATCTGCCGCTTTTTGGATGGTCTTAAAAGGTGCCACTAAAGAACCAACGTTAGCGTCACTACCATTTGTACCATCAACATAATAACTTGTCGCACCTGCCGCTAATGTTGTATCCGGCATGGACAGAATGGGTGCGCAAATCATAAGAATCGCTAACAATAAGGCAATCATTTTGTTCGATTTCCKGGCTATTCCCTTATGCATAAACTATACCTCCATTTTGTATTTAAGTCAGCCTGCATCTAGTCTCAGCGGGTATTTGAAGATGATCTCAGCATTTTTTCAATTTATGTAAACGCTCTCATGCTGATTTGAAATAAAAGATCCAGTAGTCCAAATTTTCTCTAAGTGAAAGGGAGTCATTGCTTCATACAAAGCAATGACTCCTTTCATTCAATCCATTTACTTCAACTTATTTCTTAGTTTTCAAGAACTCGTCAACTTGTTTTTGAAGTTCAGCTACAACTTTGTCTGAACCTGCTTTTTTCATTTTCTCAATGAATTCAGCATATTTCTTGTCAGAGTCAGCAACTGCTCCTGTTTCGATAACTGATCCACCTGCACCAGCATATTCTTTAACAACTGCCGCGATTTGTGCAAGTTCTGTTTTAATTGGATCAAGATTTGGTTTATAACCTAGCAATGGTGAAACGGTTGCAGTGGCATTCGCGTCTTGCCAAATTTTCGTGTAATTAGCTGGATTTGCTTGTGTTTCGAAGCTATTAGCTACGTTACCAAGACCCCAGACAAATGCGCCATATTTAGCATCTGCTGTTCCTTGACCTGAGTAACCAATTGTTTCAATTTTATTGTCGGCAGTTTTCTTATAGTGCTTGCCTTCAATACCCCATACGAGAAGGTTATAAAGATCTTTCCCCTTAGCCGTATCTAACAAGTTAATAAGCTGCATAGCGCGCTCAGGGTTTTTAGATGTTCTTGTAATAGCTAAGTTCGTGGAATCAGACAAGTTGGAGATAACATACTTCTCTTCCATTGGAATTAGCTGAATTGGGAAACCATATCTTGTAGAATCTGCTTTYGAAACATCTTCGATACTGCCTACCATCGTATGGAACCAAGCAATGTTTCCGTCTGGCTTGCCTTCATCTTGACGTTGATTTTGCAAGCTCAAAATATCTTTACGGATGTAACCTTTAGCATACCAATCCGTCATTGTTTTGATATAACGYTGCTCATCAGGTGTGTCATACAAATTGATAACCTTTAAGCTCTTCGGATCCTTCAAATCACCTACTAATTTGAAAGATGGTGTAATGATATTGTGATGCACCATTCCTGTAAGTACATTCGGGCTAAAGCCTTTACGTAATAGATTGTTCTGCTTCAATTTCTCTAGGTAACTTTCGATGACAGCGAGTGATTCCTTGGATGCAGGACCCGTTTTGTAGAAAGTTTCTTGTGCTACCTTCGGATCGATGTATCCTTTATCAATAAACTCTTTCGGTACACGCATCGTTGGACGGTTATCWACCGCTTGTTGATAGTTTGGAATCGCATATAATTTGCCATTCACACGAGCGCGGTCCAATACCCAAGATGGAATTTCTTTCTTAATTTCTGGTGCATATTTATCAACTAATGAATCCAATTCGATATAAGAACCTTTGTTGACTTCACCTGGATAATCCAATAGATATCCTGTCCATGCAATGTCAATC
>NZ_JBFUHL010000037.1:0-60020 GCF_056402415.1 Paenibacillus sp. P4_A9 | reverse complement strand
CGCAGGCCCATCTTCAAGCCACAGATTGCTCCGTGTTTTATGATTCTCTCATGCGAGAAAACCAGTTATCCGGTCTTAGCTATCGTTTCCGATAGTTATCCCAGTCTTAAAGGCAGGTTACCTACGTGTTACTCACCCGTCCGCCGCTAGCTTATCCCGAAGGATAAACCCGCTCGACTTGCATGTATTAGGCACGCCGCCAGCGTTCGTCCTGAGCCAGGATCAAACTCTCCATAATAGTGGACGATTCCTCGTCCTATTTGAAAGCTTAATTGCTCATTTGCGTTGCTAGCGAGATTTTGCAATCTCTTTTTTGAACGATTTCTCGTTCGTGCTTACTCACTCGTTGTTCAGTTTTCAAAGATCAATTTCTTTCGTCTTTGTTCATCGTCCGTTTAGCGGCGACTTTTTAAATATATCACAGTGCCCACGAAGATTGCAAGTCTTTTTTTGAAATGTTTTTCGAAATACTGTTTAATTAGACTCACTCGCTTTGTTTCGAAGTGACGAGTTATAAAGTAACACAGGTAGAGAGGGTAAGTCAAGCACTTACCCCCTATTTCTTTTGAGCTTGGTAATTACGGTTTCTCGCATATTTCGATATTTCCTTCGGTGTTGCTAGGCGAGCATACATCCGGAAGATGACTTTATACCTGGATTCTATAGCTCCCTTTATCTCTTGATCAATCCTCTTATCATTGAGATCGAATAACATTTCATCTAATTCTTTACGCAGTACATAGTCCAATTCTCTGCATTCTCTCTCATTGAACAAAAATCCGAGCATACATCCATCCAAACCCCTCTCGACTGTAGAGATTCATGGCACTAACAGTTCGTTAGGCAGACATGTAGGGCCAAACACACCCTTTTCATTTCCGCCTTATTGTTATGCTCAGATTTTCCCAGTTTTATGACAGAGGGTTGAAAATATTTTACAAATGTACCAACCAGTAAGTAAGCGTACTTTCTATAATAGCTGCTACAAAAAGCAAAATGACAATAACTACGCTTAGCGGCTTCGATAGTTGTAGTATTCTTTTGAATTCAATTCCAGCACTTCTCTTCTCTGCCGGCACTAAAAGTTGAATTCCCATTTTCCAAACTAGCATCCCTAACTTCAGTCCATATGCACATGCCAGTAAAATGACTGGAATCTCAATGATACCATGTGGCAATATACCCTTTAGGACTATGGTTATGGTACTTTCATTCTCCTGTAAGGAGAGTACATAGCCTAGAATCATCCCATTTGCGATTAACATAAAGAGAGGAAGAACACCAAGGAGTATTCCACTGAAAACAACAAGAACGGTCTTAATCGCATTATTCAAAAAGATAAAAAAGAACAGCCAAACCTGGGGATTCTCTTTGCTGCTTATTGATTTAATCAGAGGCCGGAGCCCTTCTAACTGCTTTTCCAAAAAATGTGTAAATTGTTCTGAATTCGCCCATCCCATATAAAAGCTAAAACCAAAAACTAGAACAACCACAATAAAGTAATGCTTCATTTCTTTAAAATGTCTAAGTAATGCCTGTAAATTCATTCTCTATTTCCTCCAATTTCGGAAGCATAAGTGCTATGAGTACGAGCATACATTATTTACTAGAGGGTATACAAGCTTTCAACTGCCTGACATAGAGGAGGTACAAGCTAATCATGAACTACTTTTTTGTAATCAACGCACGTAAATTCAAACAATACTTATTTATTGCTCTTGCCATTATCTTCTCCGCGGCCATTGTATATTCCGAACAGAGTAACGTATCCGTCTTTATGAACTCTGAACCTTCGGCTATTTACAGCGTGCAAACCGAAAAGAAGGTTATAGCCCTAACCTTTGATATCTCTTGGGGGGATACTCGTGCTGAACCCATCTTGAAAATTCTTAAAGACAATGGTGTTAAAGATGCGACGTTTTTCTTATCATCTCCTTGGAGCAAGAGTCATCCTAATATTGTTGCACATATCAAAAGTAATGGCTTCGAAATTGGTAGTCACGGGAATAAATTCGACAATTACAGTACGCTTAGCGATGAGGAAATCCGCAACCAAATTTCTACAGCCCATGGGATTTTAACTGAATTAATTGGAAAAGAACCTAATCTCATTCGTTTACCTAATGGTGATTTCGACAAACGCGTGTTACGAATTGCTGATGATCTCGGCTACTCAGTTATCCAGTGGGATACAGACTCTCAGGATTGGCTTAATAAAGGGGTCGACACTATAGTTAACCGCGTTGTTAGCAAAGCGCACCCTGGAGATATCGTCTTGCTACATGCAAGTGATTCTTCTCAACAAACACATGAGGCATTGCCCGAGATTATTGAGCAATTACGAGCAAAAGGGTATCAATTTGTGAGTGTGAGTGAACTCATTAAACAAACGCAAGTTGATACAACTCCCGTTGAGGATCAAGCCATGAAACAAGTTCACTAATTTAAACGAATAGATTTGAAAAAAGAGCTAATTGAATTAGCTCTTTTTGTTGTCCAATATTTTATGTAAGGTCAGAATTTGCCATGCATTACTTACGAGTAAAGGCGCCAACATAAATATAGTTGAAGCTGCCATATCCAATTTCAAAGCAGGTACAGCTTCTAGGATAGATACGGCAAACATAAAAAACAAGGTTGGAACAAATGCATTACGATTAGTTAGCTTCGACTTCCAATAGCTCACTGCTATCGAAATTATTAAAAGTATAATTGGTAAAATGAAGTAGCTACTCATGGTTTCTGAATTCTTAGAATTAGTGATTCTCAGAAATACAAGCTCAAATAACACAAAAATAATGATGGCAATTTGAATAAGCTCAAATATTGTCTTAGATCGAACAAAACCAACTGCTATAAATCTAACGATTAAGTATGCAAAAAATCCCATTTGGCTAAATACACTTATTAATGCGCCACATAGGAGCATATTGAACACATTAAACCCAACGCCAGATATGCCCATCACAGAAAACTCTTTGTCAGAAAATTGAAGAATAAGTCCCATTACTATTGAAGCTACTGAACCAAATACCAATGTTGTCCAAATTAAGTGAAACCATTTACGCAATGTCACGTTCAATTACCTCCACACATCAACTCTAATTGTTAATTGTACCAACCTTTGTGATAAAAAGCCAATATTGACCCCTTATATTCTGACCCTAACCACACATACTATGACTATTAAAGTTAAGGGAAGGGAGCATGTAGTTATGTTTAAAACAAGACTTAGAAAGCTTCAGGTCCTACCGGTCATTTCATTAGCTTTACTTCTTGCTTCATGCGGAACTGATAACTCGTCACAAGGCCAGTCACAAGCCAATACGTATAAAGAGCAGAAAACAATGATCCTCGATATCCTTAAATCAGATGACGGTAAGAAAGCTATCAGTGCTGCAAATCGAAGTATTATGAATGGCGAAGTTGGCACGAATAGCGTTGCAGGGCAATCCCAAATCAAACTATTATCCGCCAATGAATCCCTCCAACTCCAGATGGCTGTGAAGGATGTTCTAACCGCTAAGGAAAATAATATGTTTTTGGCTGACATGATGAAGGATCCTAAGTTCGCGGGTGACTTTGCTACTGCGATTCAAAAGGATACTAAACAGATGTTCAAAGAATTGCTGAAGGATCCTGCTTACCAAAAATCTCTAATTGATGTCATGAAAAATCCTGATTACGAGAAGATGGTTCTTGATGTCATGAAAACAGCGCCTTACCGTCAGCAAATGATGACAGTTATGGAAGAATCCATCCAGAGCCCACTGTTTCGGGCACAAATGGTCGAATTACTTAAGGCCGCTATCGCTCAGCAAAGCAAGCCTGATCAAATGCCTTCCGCAAAAAGCGCAGAAAAGAGTGAAGATAAAGCCAAGGAAGGGGAGAAAAAAGAAGAGGGCGGGGATGAAAAGAAGAAGGACGATTCCTCAGGAGATGACTCCGAAAAAAAAGATGAAGAGAAAAAAGATAGCGGTTCTGACTCTGGTTCATAAAAAAAAGGAAGAGATTGCAGAATTCTCTGCACCCTCTTCCTTTTCTCATTTTTCAAGCTTCGCAATCATTCTATCTGCTATATCTAAATAGATTTGCCCTGCTTTCGAATCTGCCTTATACACCGATGGTGAGTAATCTTTTTCAGAAATATGATTATCCGGAGCCCCCAAAGGGATTTGTGCTAATAGCTCGCTATGTAAATCTTCTGCAAGCTTAGCTCCGCCACCTTTACCAAAAATGTAATCAACGCTACCGTCCTTACCCTCATAATAGGACATGTTCTCAACGATACCCAAAATTTCATGATTCGTTTGAATCGCCATTGCACCTGCTCTAGCAGCTACAAAGGCAGCTGTTGCATGCGGAGTCGTGACAATGACCTCTTTACTTTGCGGGATGAGCTGATGCACATCTAGCGCGACATCCCCCGTTCCTGGAGGAAGGTCTAGCAGGATGTATTCAACATCTCCCCAATTTACTTCGTTGAAGAAGTTGCGCAGCATTTTACCCAACATCGGTCCACGCCATACAACAGGTGCATTGTCTTGAACAAAGAACCCCATCGAAATAACTTTTACTCCGAATTTCTCAACAGGAATAATCACATTTTCAACGAGCTGAGGTTGTTCTTCAATCCCCATCATATCCGGAATACTAAAACCATAAATATCCGCATCGATGATCCCAACCTTTTTCCCCTTACGAGCTAGAGCAACTGCTAGATTAACAGTGACGGTCGATTTACCAACGCCACCCTTACCACTCGCAACGGCGATAAACTCAACGGTAGAGGATTGTCCAAGAATCGGCTTCTGGATTGGTGGTTGAACAGGCTTTGGCGGATTTAGTGGATCCGACTGCTGTGAAGTCCCTTCTAATCGACTACGTTCATGGTCCGTTATCAATCTAAAACGAATATGAACTTGTGGTACTCCTATATTTGCTAAAGATTGTTGAATGCATGCTTTGGCTTGCTCCTTGAATCCTTCATCTTCTGTTAAAACAATTAAGCTTAAGGATACGGCTTCTTCCTTCACCATTACATCACGAATCAAATTTAATTCTACTACGCTTTTATTGAACTGAGGTTCTATTAACGTGTTCAACGCTTCTAGGATTTGATCTTTATGTACCATAGCCACATCACACCTTTATTGGGACATTGTATTCGCGGCTTTAATTATAACACATTATGAAGCGGAACCCACTTTTTCTCCTGCAAAATATCTCAAAATCCCTTGATATACGGATGCAGCCAACATCTTCTGATAATTCTCATCTGCGAGTAATTTCGCTTCTTCCGGATTTGAAAGAAAGCCTACCTCAACGAGTGCGCTCGGGATTTTCAAAGTTTTTAACAAATACACCGTCTTATCCGCTAATTTCGCTTCACGATCCGTGTTCTCTAAATTCCGCTTTAATTCGGCCTGAATGAGAGCCGCAAGGTTAGGATTAGCCGGATTGTTCAAATAATAGAATGTTTGTGCTCCTCTCCATTTCTCAGAAGGTATGCTGTTCAAATGGATACTCAAAAACATATCGGCATTATTGTCTTGTATCAAGTCCGCGCGGTTGTGGAGATCCTGCGTTTTCCTTCTGCTATAGCCTTTAGTACCCGACTCAGCCAAATCTGTATCCGTTTCTCTAGTCAGAACTACGACTGCACCAGCTTGTTGTAAATAATCGCGCAGCCGCAAGGTGATCGCCAAATTAATATCCTTCTCAATGACACCATCCTTGCTCTCTGCTCCACCATCCGGCCCTCCGTGACCCGCATCTAGCGCTATTGTCTTACCTGATAGAGGGAGCGTCCAATCTGACCACGTCTTCGTTGTAGGGAGCTCGTACGCATAAATAAAAACAACCAATGCAACCAATAAGGCAGAGAGCATTAGTTTTAGACTACTGTGAAAGGTCAGCCATACCACCAACCTCTTCTTCCTTTTACGCATAAAAAATCCACCTCTGTTCCCCTATAGACTCTGTAACATCTATATGGGACAGGGTGGACAAATATACCAGACTACATCTTATATTCAGGGTCTCTTAAACCGATGAGCTTTGTCATGTGGACATATTTTGCTTGAAACCAAGTTACCACACTTCGAACAGAAGAAGCTGTGTTCAAAGAATAACGGCGATATTCCCATTTCTTCAGAACTCTTGTGCTTCATACGTGCCGTATTAGTTCCCAACGCCTGCGTGATCGCGTCCTACTATGAAATGCGTGTAACCATAGTTTCTACATACAACCGCATGTAGAATCGCCTCACGAGGGCCTGCATTACGCATAGCAGTTGGATAAACACCTCGGAAAGTGCGATCCTTCGGATAATAATTTTCTAATAGCACATGATAACTTTTCATACGTACATCAGCGGAAATATCATCGCATTTCGTTTCACCAACAAGCGAAATTAAGAATAGAGCATCCACGATTTCCATTGCTGATTTATAAATATATTCATGTGTTCTACTGGCACTAGGCGGCTAATAAGCTCTCCACCATGTTGTATGATTGTTGTCATCACAATATTCTAAGACTGAACCGTCCCCAACTTATTTATGGAGACCACATTCTGTTTTCTCGATACTTGCCCAACGACCAGCACGAGGGTCTTCACCATCAGCTACTTGGCGTGTGCAATGCGTGCAGCCGATACTAGGGTAGTTACGGTCATGAAGTGGGTTGTAGATCACATCGTTGTCGCGAATATATTGCCATACATCTTCAGATGTCCAACCTGCTAGTGGATTGAATTTGATTAGGCCAAATTTCACATCATACTCCACTTTTTTAGCATTAGCGCGAGTAGGCGCTTGATCGCGGCGAATGCCGGTAATCCATGCATCATAGTTTCTAAGAATGTCAGTCAACGGATCAACTTTACGAATGTTACAGCATTGGTTCGCATCACTCTTCCAAAGCTCATCGCCAAATTTCTCAGCTTGCTCTTCAAGCGTAAGCTTAGGCAATACTTGAACAAATTTCGTACCGTAATGTTTCTCTAGTCGTTCTTTCGTTTCATACGTTTCATCAAAGTGCACATTCGTATCCAGGTAGAAAATATCAACATTCGGGTTAATCTTCTGAAGCATGTCGACAAGCACCACATCTTCAGCACCAAAACTACAAGCTAGGGTTAAACTTCCGAACGTATCTACGGCTAATTTCAATATGGCTTCAGGCGATTGATTTTCAAATTCTTCTGCAGCTTTCGTAACAAATGCTTCTTTTTCAAATAGATTCATCGTAAGATTCCTCCAATAGTCACTAATCCCGACTGATATTGTATGATTTATATTTTCATTATATCCGACTTCTAGAAGGTGTCAATGACTTTTTATCATTTTGGTATTAACTTATTTTCTAAGGTCACAATTGGTCTATTTTAAAATAAAAAAAGAAAAACCTTCCCAGCCATAAGCCGAAAAGGTTTTTCTTGAGTGCCCAGAGGCACAAGATCTTAACGTTTGGAGAATTGAGGAGCACGACGTGCTGCTTTCAATCCGTATTTTTTACGCTCTTTCATACGGGAATCACGTGTTAGGAATCCAGCTTTTTTCAAGGATCCACGGTATTCCGGATCAGCTTTCAACAATGCACGGGAGATACCGTGTCGAATTGCTCCAGCTTGTCCGCTGATGCCGCCGCCATTTGCAAGAACTAGAACATCGTATTGACCGATAGTTTCAGTTAGAGCAAGTGGTTGTTTAACAATTAGCTTCAATGTTTCTAGACCGAAATACTCATCTAGATCACGTTTATTGATGATGATGCGTCCTTCACCCGGTATTAAGCGAACACGCGCTACCGAATGTTTACGACGACCCGTTCCATAATATTGAACTTGTGCCACGAAACGTTCCTCCTTATATTAACCGCGAAGATTCCAGACTTCTGGTAGTTGTGCTTGGTGCGGATGCTCTGCTCCACCGTAGACTTTAAGCTTAGTTTTCAAGCTGTCGCCTAGACGGTTCTTAGGAAGCATACCATGAACTGCAAATTCGATCATACGATCAGGCTTAGTGTTAAGTAGGTCCYGAGCGGAAGTCACTTTCAAACCACCTTGGTACAAAGAGTGACGGTAGTACATTTTGTTTTGCATTTTCTTACCAGTAAGCTTAATTTGGGAAGCATTGATAACAACAACGAAATCACCAGTATCTACGTGTGGAGTGAACTCCGGTTTGTGCTTACCGCGGATAATGCTAGCAACTTCACTTGCAAGACGGCCAAGTGTTTGGCCTGCAGCGTCAACAATGTACCATTTACGCTCTACTTCATTTGGCTTAGCCATATATGTGGTGCGCATGCTTAATCCTCCTAAAAATATATCTGAAATACATAAGTTATAGTTGTTAATTTAACATAAGCGATGGATAGTTATGGTCATTTGTGATCAGGGGCTGTGGGTTAGCCGATCACCAAACGCCAAGTTATATTTTACACGATAATGTCTTAAGAATCAAGTAGTGATGACAACTTTTTAATAATCGACTTTCCACAAGGTTAATCCCATGGCTTCAGCTGTAGGACCCGCTTGGGATCGATCTCTGGCCTCGAGAACACGCAGCATGTCACTAGGTGGCCTCTTACCCTCGCCGATCTGTATCAACGTCCCTACGATGATCCTCACCATGTTATAAAGAAAACCATTCCCTGTTATGATCAAACGGATGCGTTCTACTTTATCTGTCGCCAACAACTTATCGGTTTCCGTCTCCATACGAACCTCATACAAGGTTCTCACTTTGATCTCCTTATCCGTTCTCACTGTGCAAAACGAAGTAAAATCATGCTCACCTAGCAAACAAGGGAGCGCCTCTCTCATGGCTTCCACATTTAAATGTGTGGGGTGATGATACTCGAAGTTGCGGTGAAAGACATCAGGGAAGCGCGCCGAACGAATCGTATAACAGTATGTCTTACGTTTCGCGGCTTTGCGAGAGTGAAAAGTAGGAATGACTTCTTCCGCCGTATGTGCGACGATGTCCCTGGGTAGTCTAGCATTTAGAGCTAAACACCAACGTTCCACTGGAATCTTTGAACTCGTTGTAAAATTAATAACCTGCGCTTTCGCATGAACACCGGCATCTGTACGCCCTGATGAAATGACTTTCACCGTCTCACCTGTCAACAGAAACACAGCCTGCTCTAACCGATATTGTACCGTGTCAGATCTAGGTTGTATCTGAAAACCAGAATAAGATGTGCCATCATAGCTTATGGTAAAACGTAGATTTCTCAAGGCTTGTTCCTCCATGAGTCATCCTTTCTACCTAGTCTGAGTTGCTCATGCAGCTCTCATCACTAGAATGCGATCCAAGACTGCAAAAAAAGGGCTTCACCAGAATCTAGTGATTCCGTCCACCCTTTCCCAACCGTCTTCTATGCGCGATCTACTAGTTCTAGGTAAACCATTGGTGCTGCGTCACCGCGGCGTGGTCCCAGTTTAAGGATACGAGTGTATCCGCCTGGACGCTCGGAATAACGTGGTGCCAATTCAGAGAATAGTTTTTGAATCGCATCTTGATTTTCGTTAGCAGCTTCTCTACGAACAAAAGCAGCAACCTGACGGCGTGCATGAAGATCTCCGCGTTTCGCAAGAGTAATTAACTTCTCAGCGATAGAACGAATTTCTTTAGCTTTTGCTTCTGTAGTTTGAATGCGCTCATGTATGAACAGATCCGTTACCAGATCACGAAATAATGCTTTACGATTACTGGAATCGCGGTTCAATTTTCTGTAGTTCATTGAGTTAACCTCCTTCTGACAAGATTATTCCTCGGTGCGTAGGCCCAGACCCAGCTCTTCGAGCTTCTCTTGAACTTCTTCAAGGGATTTGCGACCTAAGTTCCGAACTTTCATCATGTCTTCTTCTGTTTTGGTAATCAGCTCTTGTACGGTATTAATCCCTGCACGTTTGAGACAGTTGTAAGAGCGAACGGAAAGGTCTAGTTCTTCGATCGTCATCTCAAGAACTTTTTCTTTCTTATCTTCTTCTTTTTCAACCATAATCTCAGCGTCTTTTGCTTCATCCGTCAAACCGACGAACAAGAGCAAATGTTCAGTTAAGATTTTAGCGCCCAAGCTTACTGCTTCTTCTGGTCGAATACTTCCATCGGTCCACACTTCGAGAGTCAACTTATCATAGTTAGTCACTTGGCCGACGCGAGTATTCTCAATAGCGTAGTTTACCCGAGTAATAGGCGTGTAGATCGAATCAATTGGAATTACACCAATTGGTTGTTCTTCATGCTTATTTTTGTCTGATTGGACGTAACCGCGCCCTCTGCCCGCATGAATCCTCATGTGAAGACGTGCATCTGGAGACAAGGTAGCGATATGCAAATCCGGGTTAAGGATCTCAACATCGCTATCACCACGGATATCAGCCGCGGTAATATTACCTTCTCCTTCTGCATCAATTTCTAGCACTTTCTCCTCATCGGAGTGAATCTTCAACGATAGACCTTTCAGATTGAGGATAATTTCCGTTACATCCTCAAGCACGCCAGGAATCGTTGAAAATTCGTGCAAAACGCCATCGATTTGGACAGAGGTTACAGCTGCCCCCGGTAAAGAGGACAGTAAGATACGACGTAGTGAGTTTCCTAAGGTTGTTCCGTAGCCACGCTCCAACGGCTCAATGATAAATCTACCATAAGCGCCATCTTCACTTAATGCTACAGTTTCTATTTTTGGCTTTTCGATTTCGATCATGAAATGTACCCTCCATTCAATACGTCGGTTCCCTCTGGATACTTCGTTGAAAATTTCATAGTATGCCTATCCTTCAAACCATTATTCACGATTTTAGAATAATTATACTACAAAGTGATCCTGAATTATACGCGACGACGTTTTGGAGGACGGCAGCCATTATGAGGAACCGGCGTCACGTCTTTAATCAGGTTTACTTCAAGACCTGCTGCTTGCAAAGAGCGGATTGCTGCTTCGCGGCCAGCGCCTGGACCTTTAACCATAACTTCAACTGTTTTCAAGCCATGCTCCATTGCTGCTTTAGCTGCTTTTTCAGCTGCCATTTGTGCTGCGAAAGGAGTACTTTTACGGGAACCTTTGAATCCAAGGTTTCCTGAACTTGCCCAAGAAATTGCGTTACCATGCGGATCCGTGATCGTTACGATCGTGTTGTTAAATGTTGAACGGATGTGTGCTACACCGCTCTCAATATTTTTCCGGTCACGACGTTTCGTACGGACGACTTTTTTAGGTTTTGCCATTAGCTCTAACCCCCTTTATTATTTCTTCTTATTAGCTACTGTACGACGAGGACCTTTACGTGTACGAGCATTCGTTTTAGTACGTTGACCACGAACAGGAAGACCACGGCGGTGACGAAGACCACGGTAGGATCCGATTTCGATTAGACGTTTGATGTTAAGGGAAATTTCACGGCGAAGATCGCCTTCTACTTTAAGGGTTTTGTCAATTACATCACGGATTTTGCTCACTTCATCTTCAGTCAAGTCACGAACGCGAGTACTCGCATCGATCCCTGTGGAAGCAATGATTTTCTGAGCAGTTGTAGTGCCGATACCGAAAATGTAAGTCAACGCGATTACAACTCGTTTGTCACGAGGTAAGTCAACTCCAGCTAAACGTGCCATCTACAGAATGCACCTCCTTTTAACCTTGTTTTTGTTTGTGCTTTGGTGTTTCACAAATTACCATTACTTTGCCTTTACGGCGAATTACTTTACATTTCTCACAAATCGGTTTTACTGACGGTCTTACTTTCATTTTAAGCCCTCCTTTTAATCGTAAGCAACCATGTTGCGTTTTCGTTAGAAAACTTGCTTCGTAAGCATACGCCTTGAGAGAGTATTACTTCTAAGCCGAACATTTATTTAAAACGGTAGGTTATACGGCCTCTCGTCAAATCATAAGGCGATAATTCTACGGTAACCTTATCTCCAGGCAAAATGCGGATAAAATGCATTCTGATTTTCCCTGAAACATGGGCTAGGATTTTATGACCATTTTCCAATTCAACTTTAAACATTGCATTCGGAAGAGGTTCAATCACTGTACCTTCTACTTCAATTACATCTTCTTTGGCCACAGTCATTCTCCTTTCTCTTGTGCTTCAACTTGCATAAGTTCAACGAATTTGGCGATTGCAAAGCGCAATTTCCCATTAGTAACACGACCTGTTTCCCTAATGCTTGACGCTACTTCACTGCTAATCGTTTCTTGTAAATGAAGATGATTCAGGTTCTTCTTCTTCGGTTGATCGAATTTGCGATGATCGCCGTCGGCAAGCCAGACAAAGCGACTATCCACAATCCCAATCACGACCGCATATTCTCCGGGATCTCTACCGCGAAGCACCTTTACGATTTGACCCACTTGCGGAATCTTACTATCCACTCAGTTCACCTACGATCTAGGCAAAGTTAATATTTCATAACCAGCTGCCGTTATAGCAACCGTATGTTCGAAATGAGCACATAAGGTACGATCCGTAGTGACTACAGTCCAATCGTCTTCGAGTGTTTGGACAAATCTTTCGCCAACAACCACCATGGGTTCAATGGCTAGGACCATGCCTGGTTTGAGTCGAGGACCTTTGTCAGGTATACCATAGTTCGGAATTTGCGGTTCTTCATGAAGATCCGTTCCAATACCATGACCGACATACTCTATAACCACGGAGAAGCCTGCGTCTTCAATACAAGTTTGGATTGCATGCRACAACGTGTAGAGTCTAGCATCTGGTTTAGCTTCTGCAATGCCTCGATAGAGTGATTCTTCTGTTACTGTCAACAAACGCTGAGCAGTTTCAGAAATTTCACCGACAGGATATGTCCAAGCAGAATCTCCATGATAACCTTTATATTGAGCACCAATATCAATACTGATAATGTCACCCTCAACTAGCTTTCTTGGACCAGGAATACCATGAACTAATTCTTCGTTGACTGAAGCACAAATGCTCCCAGGAAAACCATTGTAACCTTTGAAAGATGGAATTGCTCCCTGACTGCGAATGAATTCCTCTGCGATCTGATCAAGTTCTTTCGTTGTAATGTTCGGACGAATCGCCCTTGCCAATAAGCGGTGCGTTTCGGCTACGATACGACCAGCTTCTCGCATTAGGTCTAGTTCAACCTCGGACTTACAAATGATCATTACGCTAGACCTCGTAGCAGTGAGCTAATTTGTTCGGTTACCGCATGAATGTCTTGTTCCCCGTTAACCTCACGCAATAATTCCCTCTTTTGGTAGTAATCCAGAAGCGGAGCCGTTTTATTGATGTATTCATCCAAACGTGTTCCGACTTTCTCTTCCRTATCATCAGATCGTTGGTACAACTCACCGGAACATTTATCGCATACGCCTTCTTGCTGAGGTGGGTTGAAGATGACATGATACGTAGAACCACAGGATTTACAGATTCTTCGGCCAGTTAGTCGTGCCAACAGATAACTACGATCAACAGCAAGATTGATTACGACTTCAATCTTCTTACCAAGTGAATCCACAATTTCAGATAATGCATCGGCTTGAGCTACCGTTCTAGGAAACCCATCGAGCAAAAATCCTTTATCGCAATCCGGCTGGGCAAGACGCTCTCTCACAATACCGTTCGTTATTTCGTCAGGAACAAGAAGTCCTTTATCTACATACCCTTTCGCTTCGATACCCATTGGAGTACCTTGGCTCATAGCTGCGCGAAATGCGTCGCCTGTTGAGATATGAGGAATCTGAAATTCAGAAACGATTTTCTCTGCTTGCGTACCTTTGCCTGCACCAGGAGGCCCCATAAATATTACGTTCACAATTAAAACCTCCCCATCGCACTCGGCATTACGAACAGCACAATAGGTGCCGATGTCGCAGAACTTGCCCCATCAGAACCTATTAGCTATTTATTGATAAATCCTTTGTAATGACGCTTAATCAATTGGCTCTCGATTTGCTTCATAGTCTCAAGACCAACGCCTACTACGATAAGTAAAGATGTACCACCTATCTTAACCGAACTAGGCAACCCGGCAAGTCCTCCAAACAACATTGGAAGAATAGAGATTGCTGAGAGAAACAAAGCTCCAGAAAGAGTAATTCTTGTCATTACGCGAGTCAGATAAGTCGATGTGGTCTTACCCGGTCTAATCCCAGGTATGTATCCACCATTTTTCTTCATCTGGTCAGCCATTTGAACTGGATTAATTTGTACGAACGTATAAAAGTAAGTGAACCCAATAATCAGCAGTACATAAAGTACAATCGCTAATGGTGCAGTTTGGTTAATACTCAAGTTATTGATAATCCATTCTGCAACTACATTCCCTCTCCAATAACTTGCAATGGTTGGAGGAAACATCAAAAGTGATAATGCAAAAATTACAGGGATAACACCAGCAGCATTCACTTTAAGAGGAATGTGCGTTGTTTGTCCACCATACATTTTACGGCCAACAACACGCTTGGCATATTGTACAGGTATCTTGCGAACACCTTGTTGTACAAATATAACCCCAGCAATAATCAGAACAACAACCACAGCAATAATGATCAACTTCACGATATTGAGGAATAAAGCTGCATCCGTCGTAAAGAGTGATTTGTATATTTGCTGAATACTTGTAGGAATCGCAGAAACGATCCCAGCAAAGATGATAATGGAAATACCGTTACCAATCCCATACTCCGTGATTTGCTCACCTAGCCACATCAAGAAAGCTGTACCAGCTGTCAACACGATAGCGATTAATGCGAAAGTTGTAAAGCCGGAATCAATGACTAGACCACTGTAAAGGCGGTTAAAACCAATTGATAATCCGAATGCTTGAATCAACCCTAGAACAATCGTACCGTAACGAGTCACCTGCGTCATTTTCTTTCTTCCGACATCTCCTTCTTTTGCCCATTGCGCGAAGCGCGGGATTACATCCATGGACAAAAGCTGAACAATGATCGAAGCCGTGATATAAGGCATAATTCCCATCGCGAAGATGGAGAATTGGAAGAGCGCACCGCCGGAGAACGTGTTAAGCAAACCAAAGACATCGCTCTGATTCGCTTGATCTTGAAGTTTCAGAACATCTGTATTAATGTTCGGGACCGGAATGAAGGCACCCAAACGGTAGACGATTAGCAAGATAAGCGTGAAGAGAATCCTTCTGCGTAAATCTTCTACTTTGAAGATGTTGGCTATGGTAGTGAACATTAAATCACCTCGGTTTGACCGCCGGCAGCTTGGATTTTCTCAATCGCTGATTGAGAGAACTTATTCGCTTTAACGGTTAATTTTACTGTGATTTCACCGTTTCCTAAAATCTTAATACCGTCTTTAGGAGCTTTTACAATACCAGTCTCCATCAATACTTCTGGAGTAACTTCGGTACCAGCTGCGAAATTGTTCAAATCTTCAAGATTAACGATCGCGTACTCCGTACGGAAACGGTTCGTGAATCCGCGTTTAGGTAAACGACGGTACAAAGGGTTTTGTCCACCCTCGAATCCAGGACGAACGCCTCCACCGGAACGTGCGTTTTGACCTTTATGTCCGCGAGTTGATGTTTTACCCATGCCGCTACTTGTACCACGGCCAACACGTTTACGAGTGTGACGAGAACCTGTAGCAGAACTTAGCTCATGTAACTTCATCGTTGCACACCTCCTCTAGATCTTAAATTCGTATTCTATGCTTCGATTTCTTTAACTTCTACCAAATGGCTTACTTGATTAACCATACCTCTGATTGCAGCATTATCTTGGTGAAGAACAGTTTGGTTAATTTTACGAAGACCAAGTGTTTTCACAGTAATGCGTTGCGTTTCAGGACGGCCGATCAAGCTGCGTTTTAGGGTAACCTGTAATTGTTTAGCCATGTTTACCCCTCCTAACCTAATAGCTCTTGAACAGATTTTCCGCGAAGCTTTGCAACTTCTTCCGCTTTTTTCAAGCGGCTTAAGCCTTCAAGCGTTGCGTTAACCATGTTCATGGAGTTCGATGAACCCAGGGATTTTGTCAAGATATCGCCTACACCAGCAAGTTCAAGTACTGCACGAACTGGTCCGCCTGCGATAACTCCTGTACCTTGGGATGCTGGTTTCAATAGAACGCGTCCTGCGCCAAATTTACCAGTAACAAGGTGAGGAATCGAAGTGCCTACGATAGGAACATGAATCAAGTTCTTTTTCGCATCTTCAATACCTTTACGGATTGCATCTGGAACTTCGGAAGCTTTACCGATTCCTGCACCAACCCAGCCGTTGCCATCGCCAACGACAACAAGTGCGCTGAAGCTGAAACGACGTCCGCCTTTTACTACTTTAGCTACGCGATTAATATTTACGACTTTTTCTGTTAGCTCTAAAGTATTAGGATCTACACGCAAGTCTTTTACCTCCTTATTAATGTATTCTAGAATTCAAGACCAGCTTCACGAGCTGCGTCAGCTAATGCTTGAACACGTCCATGATAAAGGTATCCACCGCGGTCAAAAACCACTTTGTCTAAACCTTTTTCTTTCGCACGTGCCGCGATTAATGCGCCAACTTTACGAGCAGCTTCAACGTTACCACCGTTACCAATTTCACTTTTCAGCTCTTTATCTTGAGTCGAAGCTGCAACGATTGTTACACCAGTTGTATCATCGATTAGTTGAGCATACATATGTTTGGATGAACGGAAAATGTTCAAACGTGGGCGAAGAGTTGTACCTTCAATTTTCTTACGAACACGAAGGTGTCTTTTCAGACGAGCTTTATTTTTATCGCTTTTAGTAATCATCTATACTTACACTCCTTTCATCATCTTATGATGCGAGGCTTATGCTTACGTAGCAAGTTTTCATTCGAAAACTCTTAGCTATTACCCGCGATCTTTCGATCTTATTTCTTCTTACCAGCTTTACCTTCTTTACGAAGAATGCGTTCGCCTTCATACTTGATACCTTTACCTTTATACGGTTCTGGTTCACGTACGGAACGAACTTTCGCTGCCATTGCGCCAACTAGTTCTTTATCAATACCTTTAACGATGATTTTCGTGTTCGTAGGAACATCGAACTCAATTCCGTTTTCAGGGTTGATTTCAACTGGATGGGAGTACCCAACGTTGAGAACCAATTTGTCACCGCTTTTGTTTGCACGGTAACCAACGCCTACTAGATCCAATGATTTCGTGAACCCTACCGTAACACCACTTACCATGTTGGCAACAACACTACGTGTTGTACCATGCAAGGAACGGTGGAGTTTATTATCGGAAGGACGCTCAACGGAAATCTCGTTTTCTAGAACGCTAACTTTCATATCTTTATGAAGTACACGGGACAAGGATCCTTTAGGACCATTAACCGTGATTTGAGTATTGTCTAGTGTTACATTTACACCACTTGGAATGGTGATTGGCTTACGACCAATACGAGACATGTTTGCACCTCCATTCAATTACAATTGTATTACCAAACGTAGCAGATAACCTCTCCGCCAGCTTTGGATTGACGAGCATCTTTATCCGTCATAACTCCTTGAGACGTGGAGATGATGGCAATCCCTAAACCGCCCAGAACACGAGGGACTTCTTGTGATTTTGTATAAACGCGTAGACCTGGTTTCGAAATTCTTTTCAAACCAGAGATAACACGCTCATTGTTTGAACCGTATTTCAGGAACAAACGAATGATACCTTGTTTGCTATCTTGAACGTACTCAGCATCACGGATAAATCCTTCTTTTTTAAGGATTTCAGCGATTTCCCTTTTCACTTTTGATGCAGGGATTTCAACTGTCTCATGACGTACGATGTTCGCATTACGAATGCGTGTTAGCATATCTGCAATTGGATCTGACATGACCATTTTGTGTAAACCTCCTTCCCGAAAATAGGGTGATTACCAGCTTGCTTTTTTCACGCCTGGAATCTGACCCAAGTGTGCTAATTCGCGGAAACAAATCCGACAAATTTTGAACTTGCGAAGCACTGAATGCGGACGTCCGCAGCGCTCACAACGTGTGTATGCTTGCACTTTAAACTTCGGGGTACGTTGCTGTTTGACTTTCATCGAAGTTTTTGCCACTTAATATAACACCTCCTGATAGGTACGACTGGTAACCTATTTTACGAAAGGCGCTCCGAGTTGTGTTAAAAGCTCGCGAGCTTCCTCGTCGGACTTAGCCGTCGTTACGATAACAATATCCATACCACGAACTTTATCGATTTTATCATACTCAATTTCAGGGAAAATGAGTTGTTCTTTCAAACCAAGCGTGTAGTTACCGCGACCATCAAATGCTTTGTTGGAAATACCGCGGAAGTCACGTACACGTGGAAGTGATACGTTAAATAGTTTATCCAAGAAGTGGTACATACGCTCACCACGAAGAGTTACTTTCGCGCCGATCGGCATGTTTTCACGAAGTTTGAAACCCGCGATTGCTTTTTTGGATTTTGTTACAACTGGTTTTTGACCAGAGATCTTTTGAAGATCTTCTACTGCAGTATCAAGTACTTTGGAGTTCGATACAGCCTCACCAACACCCATGTTGATAACGATTTTCTCGACTTTCGGCACTTGCATAACTGTTGAGTAGTTGAACTTTTGAATTAATGCAGGCGTAATTTCGTTCAAATAACGATCTTTCAATCTTACTGCCATGACTCAATTGCCTCCTTTCCATACATGTGTGTATTAGTCGATAACTTCGCCGGATTTTTTCGCAATGCGAACTTTCGTTCCGTTATCCAATACTTTGTATCCTACGCGAGTAGGTTTGCCGCTCTTAGGATCAATTAGCATCACGTTAGATACGTGGATTGCAGCTTCTTGATTCAAGATACCGCCTTGTGGGTTAAGTTGGGATGGTTTCGCATGTTTCTTAACCATGTTTACACCTTCAACAAGAACACGATTTTGACGAGGGTAAGCAGCGATAACGCGGCCTTTCTTACCTTTGTCTTTGCCCGTGATTACAAAAACAGTATCGTCTTTTTTCACGTGCAATTTATTGTTATGAGATTCTAGTCTCTTTTTAAGTCTTGGCATTAGCTTCTACACCTCCTGGGGTTCTCCGCTTTGGAAAACAACATCGTAACACGTCTTAGATAACTTCTGGAGCCAAGGATACGATCTTCATGAAGTCTCTATCGCGAAGTTCGCGAGCAACTGGTCCGAAGATACGAGTACCACGTGGGCTTTTATCTTCTTTCACGATAACAGCTGCATTCTCATCAAATGAGATATATGAACCGTCTTTACGGCGAGCTCCGCTCTTAGTACGAACGATAACTGCTTTAACAACGTCACCTTTTTTGACAACGCCACCTGGTGTTGCTTCTTTTACTGAACATACGATCAAATCACCAATGTGACCAACGCGACGACCAGTACCACCCAAAACGCGGATACACATTAATTGTTTCGCGCCAGAGTTGTCAGCGACAGCCAAACGAGTAAATGGTTGAATCATCGTATTCCCTCCTTTCGGGGTTCATATCTAGAATATTAGATAACAACTGCCACTTCAAGAATTTCAACCAGTCTCCAGCTTTTATCTTTGGACAACGGTCTAGTTTCACTGATTTTCACAGTGTCACCAATCTTAGCTTGGTTGTTTTCATCATGTGCTTTGAATTTCTTTGTAGATTTGATTCTTTTGTGGTAGAGTTCATGTTTTTTGTAAGTTTCAACAGCAACAACAATGGTTTTGTCCATTTTATCGCTGACAACTTTACCGATCAGAACTTTACGATCGTTACGTTCAGTCATCTAAGGAACACTCCCTTCTAGATTTGGTTACCCAATACCCAGTTCTCTTTCACGCAAAATAGTCTTGGCACGAGCGATCTCTTTACGCAAATCACGAATCTGAGTCGGGTTGTCCAATTGACCAGTAGCTAGTTGAAAACGGAGGTTAAAGAGTTCTTCTTTAAAACCATTAACTTTTTGCTCAATTTCAGCAGTGGTTAAGTTCCGGAATTCACTACCCTTCATTTGCTTCACCGCCTACTTCTTCTCTTTTCACGAACTTCGTTTTGATTGGAAGCTTGTGAGCTGCAAGACGCATTGCTTCACGAGCAACCTCTTCGCTTACACCTGCTAGTTCAAACAAAATTTTGCCCGGTTTTACTACAGCAACCCATTTTTCCACGCTACCTTTACCACTACCCATACGAACTTCAAGCGGCTTTTGTGTAACTGGTTTAGCTGGGAAAATTTTAATCCATACTTTACCGCCACGTTTGATGTAACGTGTCATGGCAATACGTGCTGCTTCGATTTGACGGTTGGAAACCCAAGCCGGTTCTACCGCTTGCAGACCATATTCGCCAAAAGCAACTTCCGTTCCGCCTTTAGCGCGACCTTTCATGTTACCGCGGTGTTCTTTACGGTGTTTTACACGTTTAGGTACTAACATGATTTAATTTCCTCCTTCCGGCTGAGCCTTTTTCTTAGCTGTCGGAAGCACTTCTCCACGATAAATCCATACTTTTACACCAATACGTCCATAAGTAGTGGCTGCTTCAGCCGTACCGTAGTCGATATCCGCACGAAGTGTATGAAGTGGAACAGTTCCTTCGCTATATCCTTCCGTACGAGCGATCTCAGCACCGCCAAGACGTCCGCTAGTTGCAACTTTGATACCTTTTGCTCCGGATCTCATTGTTCTTTGCATAGCTTGCTTCATAGCACGACGGAATGAAACACGACGTTCCAATTGAAGTGCAACAGCTTCAGCTACTAGGATAGCATCAAGATCTGGATGTTTGATTTCAGAAATGTTGATATGAACTTTTTTGTTCGACATAGCTGCGATGTAGTTACGAATAACTTCAACTTCAGCTCCGCCTTTACCAATAACCATTCCTGGTTTAGCAGTATGAATCGTTACGTTAACACGGTTAGCCGCGCGCTCGATATCGATATGGGAAACTGCAGAATCTTTAAGTTTATTCTTTAAGTATTCGCGGATTTTGACGTCTTCAAGCAGCAGAGTTCCGAAATCTTTTTCTGCGAACCATTTGGACTCCCAATCACGAATGACACCAATTCTAAAACCTATCGGGTGTACTTTCTGACCCACACGTTACCCCTCCTTATTTTTCAGATACCACGATTGTGATGTGGCTGGTACGTTTTTTGATCGCGCTAGCGCGGCCCATTGCACGTTGTTGGAATCTTTTCATTGTTGGTCCTTGATTTACGAAAGTCTCGGAAACAACAAGTTTGTTTGGATCTAATGAATAGTTATGCTCTGCATTGGCAATTGCGGAATTCAATAGTTTCTCCAGAATTGGAGAAGCTGCCTTCGGTGTATGACGCAAAATTGCGATCGCTTCACCTACCGCTTTTCCCCGAATCAAGTCAACAACTAGCTTTGCTTTACGAGGAGCAATCCGAGCGTGGTTCAATATTGCTTTAGCTTGCATGGTAGTACCTCCTCTCGGTTAAAAATGAATTAACGTTTTCCGGTTTTCTTATCGTCATCGTGACCTTTATACGTACGTGTTGGAGCAAATTCACCAAGCTTATGCCCAACCATATCTTCCGTTACATATACTGGCACGTGTTTTCTTCCGTCATATACTCCGAAAGTGTGACCAACGAATTGCGGGTAAATTGTAGAACGACGGGACCACGTTTTGACAACTAGTTTCTTGCCAGATGTGTTCAAGTCTTCTACTTTTTTCAGTAAGTGACCATCGATAAATGGACCCTTCTTTAAGCTGCGACCCATGGGTGTTCCTCCCTTCCTTGAACCTCAAGAGAATTCATATATCCTAGATTACTTCGTACGACGACGTACAATGTATTTATCGGATGCTTTACCTTTTTTGCGAGTTTTGAAACCAAGCGTCGGTTTACCCCATGGAGACATAGGTGATTTACGTCCGATTGGTGCGCGTCCTTCACCACCACCGTGTGGGTGATCATTCGGGTTCATAACAACCCCACGAACTTGAGGACGATTGCCCTTCCAACGATTACGTCCTGCTTTACCGATTTTCACAAGTTCGTGATCTTCGTTACCAACAGAACCGATTGTTGCGCGGCAAACTTTTAGAACTTTACGAACTTCACCGGATGAAAGGCGAATTGTTACGTATGATTCTTCTTTACCAAGCAATTGAGCTTCTGTACCAGCTGCGCGCACTAATTGTGCACCTTTACCAGGCTTCAACTCAATGTTGTGGATAACTGTACCAACTGGAATGTTTTCCAATGGAAGAGCGTTACCTACTTTGATATCTGCTTGTGGTCCAGAAACGATACGATCGTCCACTTTAAGACCTTTAGGAGCGATGATGTATTTTTTCTCGCCATCAGCATAATGGATCAATGCGATGTTCGCGGAACGGTTAGGATCGTACTCAACTGTAGCAACGCGTCCTGGTATTCCATCTTTAGTACGTTTGAAATCAATAATACGGTATTTACGCTTGTGTCCACCACCATGGTGACGAACCGTAATTTTACCTTGGTTGTTACGACCAGCATGCTTGAACAAAGGAGCAAGCAATGATTTCTCGGGTGTTGATGTTGTGATTTCTTCAAAAGTAGAAACCGACATCGCACGACGAGCTGGTGAGGTTGGTTTGTATTTTTTAATTGGCACTCTGTTTCCTCCTTACTTCAAGAAATGGGTTATACCGTTTCGAAGAATTCCAATTCTTTGCTTTCTGCGCTTAGGGACACGATAGCTTTCTTCCAGATGGAAGTGTAACCAGAGTGTTTGCCATAACGTTTAGGCTTAGCTGGCATTCTGAGTGTGTTTACATTTGTAACTTTCACTTTGAAGATTGCTTCGATAGCTTGTTTAATTTCTGTTTTGTTAGCGCGAAGATCCACTTCGAAAACATACTTTTTGTTAGCCATTAGGTCGCTTGTACGCTCAGTGATGATCGGGCGCTTGATAATGTCGCGTGGATTTTTCATTGTGCAAGCACCTCCTCAACTTTCTGTACAGCCTCTTGTGTTAAGATCAATTTGTCATAAAGCATGACATCAAGAACATTAACTCCATCAGCAGCAACAAATTTCACACCTGGGATATTTCGAGCTGACAAAGCAACATTGGAGTCGTTAGGAACGCCTACAACTAGTACTTTTGTGTCTACTTTCAGGTTGTTCAGAATCGCTACGAAATCTTTCGTTTTCGGCGCATTCATTTGTAGTTGATCCAGAACGATCAAGTTGTTATCGATAAGTTTCGAGGACAAAGCGGATTTGATCGCTAAGCGACGAACTTTTCTTGGTAATTTGAAACCATAGCTACGAGGAGTTGGTCCGAATACGGTACCGCCGCCTTTCCACTGTGGAGCACGAATACTACCTTGACGAGCACGACCTGTACCTTTTTGTTTCCATGGTTTGCGACCACCGCCGCGAACTTCCGAACGACCTTTTGTTTTGTGAGTTCCTTGACGCACAGCTGCTTGTTGCAAAAGAACAGCTTCGTGAATCGCATGAACGTGAGGTTCAATTCCGAAAACAACGTCAGACAGTTCAACTTCTCCTACCTGAGCACCTGTTACATTATATAAAGCTACTTTTGGCATCTGTCTTCCTCCTTTCTTACTTTTTCACAGCAGACTTCACGCTAACGTAGCTGTTTTTAGGACCCGGAATGGAACCTTTAACTAGCAATACATTACGCTCAGCATCTACTTTAATAATTTGAAGATTTTGAAGTGTTACTGTTTCGTTACCCATATGTCCTGGCAATTTCTTACCTTTAGGAACGCGGTTTGCTTGAATGGAACCCATCGAACCAGGTCCGCGGTGATAACGTGATCCGTGTGCCATTGGCCCAGTGGATTGGTTATGTCTTTTGATGTTACCTTGGAACCCTTTACCTTTGGAAGTACCCGTTACATCAACGAATTCGCCCTCTGTAAACAGATCTGCTTTCAGCTCTTGACCAACTTCATAGTCACCCAACTGAATGCCACGAATTTCTTTAACGTAGCGCTTAGGAGTTGCCCCTGCTTTTTTCGCATGGCCAAGCTCTGGTTTAATGATACGGCTAGCTTTTACATCATCATAACCGATTTGGATCGACTCATAACCATCGTTATCCACATCTTTCTTTTGCAGTACCACACATGGTCCTGCTTGAATGACAGTTACCGGAACAACATTACCCTCCGGAGTAAACAACTGTGTCATCCCAAGTTTTTTCCCTAAGATACCTTTCATCGTTGACACCTCATTTCCTTCCATTGTTAACTCTATAGTTTTTTACAGTTTGATCTCGATGTCAACGCCAGACGGTAAGTCCAGACGCATCAAAGCATCAACTGTTTGTGGTGTTGGATTCACAATATCGATTAGACGCTTATGCGTACGCATCTCGAATTGCTCACGCGAATCCTTGTACTTGTGCACCGCACGAAGAATCGTGATGATTTGCTTCTCTGTCGGAAGCGGAATCGGACCGGATACACCTGCACCGGAACGCTTGGCAGTTTCCACGATTTTCTCAGCTGATTGATCAATAATTCTGTGATCATACGCCTTCAAACGGATACGAATTTTTTGCTTTGCCATTTAAAAGTCCCTCCTTCTATCGCCCAATTTATTATCGGACATACTCCGCGAAAATTCTCCAACAGCCATCCCCATGGCAAAGGGGCCTGGTGTGTCGGCAACCTTTCGCATCATCGCAACGTCACAGACCAACGCTTTATATTATATAAAATTCTAAAACGAAAAGCAAGTGAAATATTAGGCATTTGCACATAATTATTTGTACGTGATTTTCTCTTCTATATAACTAACGCTCGACTGTCGTTTCCTCAATCCGTTTCTACATTATAATAAAAGATTATTATTAAAACCACTGCATTCTGTTTCCAGTCATCCAACTGATTAACATACGTAATAGCCGCGTATAACAATTAAATCAAAAAAACATCCATCGTTTAACCGATGGATGTTTCTATCTCTCAAAGAGAAATTATTTTTGAATTGTAGCAACCGCGCCCGCACCAACTGTACGTCCGCCTTCACGAATCGCGAAGCGTGTTCCTTCTTCGATTGCGATTGGGTTGATAAGTTCAACTGTAACTGTGATGTTATCACCTGGCATAACCATCTCAGTACCTTCTGGAAGAGAGATGATACCCGTTACGTCAGTTGTACGGAAGTAGAACTGTGGACGGTAACCAGTGAAGAAAGGCTTATGACGGCCACCCTCTTCTTTAGTTAGAACGTAGATTTGTGCAGTGAAGTTCGTGTGTGGCTTAACTGAACCCGGTTTCGCAAGAACTTGTCCACGCTCGATATCTTTACGATCAACACCACGAAGCAATGCTCCGATGTTGTCGCCAGCTTGAGCGGAATCAAGCAATTTACGGAACATCTCTACACCAGTTACGATGCATTTACGAGTTTCTTCAGCGATACCAACGATTTCAACTTCTTCTTGTACTTTAACAGTACCACGCTCAACACGACCAGTTGCAACTGTTCCACGACCAGTGATTGAGAATACATCCTCAACTGGCATAAGGAAAGGTTTGTCTGTTTGACGCTCAGGAGTTGGGATGTAAGTATCAACTTGCTCGAACAACTCGATGATTTTGTCAGCCCAAGGACCTTCTGGGTTAGCAAGAGCTTCACGAGCTGCACCGCGGATGATTGGAGTATCATCGCCTGGGAACTCATATTCGTTAAGAAGGTCGCGAACTTCCATCTCAACCAATTCAAGCAATTCTTCGTCTTCAACCATGTCACATTTGTTAAGGAATACCACGATGTATGGTACGCCTACTTGACGGGAAAGAAGAATGTGCTCACGCGTTTGTGGCATAGGGCCATCAGCTGCGGATACTACTAGGATAGCGCCGTCCATTTGAGCAGCACCTGTGATCATGTTTTTAACATAGTCAGCATGTCCTGGGCAATCTACGTGTGCGTAGTGACGGTTAGGAGTTTCGTACTCAACGTGAGCTGTGGAGATTGTGATACCGCGCTCGCGCTCTTCTGGTGCTTTATCGATTTGGTCGAATGCTACTGCAGCTCCACCGTATCTTTTGGACAGTACAGTTGTGATTGCAGCTGTCAAAGTTGTTTTACCATGATCGACGTGACCAATAGTTCCGATGTTAACATGCGGTTTGTTACGTTCAAATTTAGCCTTTGCCATTTTAAACGATTCCTCCTTAGAGTGACTAGTATTTTTATATTAAGCGCCTTTGCCTTTTGCAATAATTTCTTCTGCAATTGACTTAGGAACTTCTTCATAATGTGAAAGTTCCATGGAGTAAACACCACGGCCTTGTGTTCTTGAACGAAGTGTTGTGGAATATCCAAACATTTCGGACAAAGGCACCTTAGCACGGATGACTTGCGCTCCATGACGGCTATCCATACCTTCAATGCGTCCACGACGTGAGTTAAGGTCACCCATAACATCGCCCATGTACTCTTCTGGTACAGTAACTTCTACCTTCATGATTGGCTCAAGAAGAACCGGTTTACATTTTTCTTTCGCTGCTTTAAGTGCCATGGAACCCGCGATTTTGAACGCCATTTCATTGGAGTCAACATCGTGGTAAGATCCATCAACAACTGTAGCTTTGATATCCACAAGTGGGAATCCTGCGATTACACCATTCTTCATGGACTCTTCGATACCAGCTTGAATAGGTGCGATGTATTCTCTTGGAATTGATCCGCCCACAACTTTGTTTTCGAAGATAAAGCCTACGCCAGCTTCTTGCGGTTCGAACTCAACCCAACAATGTCCGTATTGACCACGACCACCGGATTGACGAACGAATTTACCTTCAACTTTCGCAGAAGCGCGGAAAGTTTCACGGTAAGCAACTTGCGGTTTACCAACATTGGTTTCTACTTTGAACTCACGAAGCATACGGTCAACGAGGATCTCAAGGTGAAGCTCACCCATACCTGCAATGATCGTTTGTCCAGTTTCTTCGTCTGTGGAAGCACGGAAAGTTGGATCCTCTTCAGCAAGTTTTTGCAATGCGATACCCATTTTATCTTGATCGGCTTTCGTTTTCGGTTCAACAGCAAGCTGGATAACCGGTTCAGGGAAGACCATTCTTTCAAGGATAACAGGGTTTTTCTCATCACAAAGTGTATCACCAGTTGTTGTATCTTTCAATCCAACAGCCGCGGCAATATCACCTGCATATACAATGCTGATCTCTTGACGTGCGTTCGCATGCATTTGAAGAATACGACCAACACGTTCACGTTTTCCTTTTGTCGCGTTAGAGACATAAGAACCGGAGTTCAAGGTACCAGAGTAAACGCGGAAGAAAGTAAGACGACCAACGAAAGGATCTGTCATGATTTTGAATGCAAGCGCTGAGAAAGGTTGATCATCAGCAGACTTACGAACCACTTCAGTACCATCGTCAAGTACACCTTTAATATCAGGTACATCAAGTGGTGATGGCAAGTAATTAATTACTGCATCCAACATCAATTGAACACCTTTGTTTCTGTAAGAAGACCCTACGATAACTGGGAAGATTTTCACTTCGCAGACACCTTTACGTAGAGCTGCTTTAATCTCGTCAACAGTGATTTCTTCGCCTTCGAGATATTTCATTGTAAGCTCTTCATCAAGCTCAGCAACTTTCTCGATTAGTTCCAAACGAAGTTCTGCAACTTGATCAGTGAACTCAGCAGGAATTTCGATTTTCTCGATATCCTTACCAAGATCATCTTTGTACATATAAGCAACTTGATCAACCAAATCGATGATACCTTTAAATTCATTCTCAGCACCGATTGGAAGTTGAATAGCTACTGCATTTGCACCCAGTTTTTGACGCATGGACTCAACAACTTGCAGGAAGTCTGCACCGATGATATCCATTTTGTTTACGTAAGCAATACGTGGAACGTTGTATTTATCAGCTTGTCTCCAAACTGTTTCCGATTGAGGTTCAACGCCCTCTTTCGCACTAAATACACCAACTGCTCCATCTAACACACGAAGGGAACGCTCTACCTCAACGGTAAAGTCAACGTGCCCTGGGGTATCAATAATATTGATGCGGTGACCTTCCCATTGCGCAGTTGTAGCGGCGGAAGTAATCGTGATTCCGCGCTCTTGCTCCTGCTCCATCCAGTCCATCGTAGCTGCACCTTCGTGCACTTCTCCGATTTTGTGAACTTTACCAGTGTAGTACAAAATACGCTCTGTTGTAGTCGTTTTACCAGCATCGATATGAGCCATGATCCCGATATTACGTGTGTTTTTTAAGGAGAACTCTCTAGCCATAAGTCGTTATGTCTCCTTTCTGTTAATTATATTAGAATTCTACCAACGGTAGTGAGCGAAAGCTTTGTTAGCTTCAGCCATTTTGTGTGTATCTTCACGTTTCTTAACGGAAGAACCAGTGCTATTGCTAGCATCGATAATTTCATAAGCCAATCTTTCTTCCATCGTCTTCTCACCGCGAAGACGGGAATAGTTAACCAACCAACGCAAACCTAATGTCGAACGACGGTCAGGTCTAACTTCGATAGGCACTTGATAGTTTGCTCCACCAACACGGCGAGCTTTAACTTCTAGTACTGGCATAATGTTTTTGATAGCAGCTTCAAACACTTCCATCGGCTCTTTACCTGTACGATCTTTCACGAGGTTAAAAGCGTTGTATAGAATCGTTTGTGCTACCCCTCTTTTTCCATCAACCATAATACGATTGATAAGACGAGTAACTAGTTTGCTATTATAAATTGGATCTGGCAATACGTCTCTGCGAGTAACTGGACCTTTACGAGGCATAGTTATCCCCCTTTCTTATAAGAATCATTCCTGATTATTATCTCTTATTTTTTAACTTTCGGACGTTTCGTACCGTATTTGGAACGGGATTGCTTACGGTTGTTAACACCGGAAGTATCTAATGCTCCACGCACGATGTGATAACGTACCCCTGGAAGATCTTTAATTCTACCACCACGGATCAATACAACGCTATGTTCTTGCAGGTTGTGACCGATACCTGGGATGTAAGCTGTCACCTCTACGCGGTTCGTCAAACGAACACGTGCATATTTACGAAGTGCGGAGTTAGGCTTCTTAGGAGTCATAGTACCTACACGCGTGCAGACACCACGTTTTTGAGGAGCACTCAAATCCGTTGCTTCTCTTTTCAAAGCGTTAAAACCTTTTTGTAAAGCTGGTGATTTGGACTTATCCACCTTCGCTTGACGACCTTTACGTACTAGTTGGTTAATTGTTGGCATATCGCCACCTCCTCCCTACATTCATAACATGATGTGCTTCTTGCAAGCCCACAGATCCAGGCGAGTCATAAATGAGCAAAGAGAAAGTCCTTGTTCTGGATAGCTATCAAAGTCACTAGTACTTAAGCTAGCTTGTTCCACCAACAAAAACGTCTTTAGCACTTATTCATTTACAACAGCTGCTACCGCAGCTCCAACTTCAATTCCACATGCTTTACCTAGCATCTTCATAGAATCTACGTAGGTTACAGGCACACCCTTCTGCGTACAGAGAGCTACCAGATTTATCGTCAATCGCGGATCTGCATCTTTAGAAACAAAAACTTCTATCGCCTTACCTTGCTCGACTGTTTTTGTAACCTTCTTCGTGCCAATACATCTATTCTTCGCCTGTTTGACTATTTCATAAGACATAAGGCACCCCCTTCAAAGAAAGGAAAGAATATCGACTTAGGCACACTTCGATATATTATCATTTTGCCAAGCTAGTGTCAAGGGTTAGTTTAAGTATTTCTAGTAGTACAATGAGCATTTTAAAATAAAAAAGAGATAACCACCCCAAATTAAGTGGCTATCTCTCATCTTTATTTATAGTTACTCAACAGCAACTGTTTCTTTTTCCAAATCTTCATCATGAACGACAACTTCGTTAGGGTTTGTAATTCGAATGTTACGATATCTTGGCATACCAGTTCCCGCAGGGATTAGTTTTCCGATGATAACATTCTCTTTCAGACCCAACAATTGGTCGACTTTCCCTTTAATCGCTGCATCTGTCAAGACACGAGTTGTCTCTTGGAAAGATGCTGCGGACAAGAAGGAATCCGTTTCAAGTGAAGCTTTTGTGATACCCAACAAGATTGGGCGAGCAACTGCAGGCTCGTTACCAGCGAACAAAGCAACTTTATTTGCTGCTTCGTACTCATGAATATCAACAAATGAACCAGGAAGAAGCGTTGTATCGCCCGCGTCTACGATGCGGATTTTACGTAGCATTTGACGAACCATAACTTCAATATGTTTATCGTTAATTTCTACCCCTTGGTTACGATAAACGCGTTGCACCTCTTGAAGAATATAGTTCTGAACGCCACGGATACCTTTGATGCGAAGCATTTCTTTCGGATCGATAGATCCGTCCGTCAACTCGTCACCAGCTTCAACTTGTTGATTCAACGATACACGTACACGAGATCCGTAAGGAACTGCGTATACCTTGGATTCCGCTTCACCTTGAACTTCGATTTCACGACGATCCTTAGCTTCACGAATTTCCTTAACGACACCGTCGATTTCGGAAATAATCGCTTGACCTTTCGGATTACGTGCTTCAAAGAGCTCTTGAATACGCGGCAAACCTTGTGTAATATCGTCTCCGGCAACACCACCGGTATGGAATGTACGCATCGTCAACTGTGTTCCTGGCTCACCAATGGATTGCGCGGCAATAATACCAACTGCCTCACCAACCTCAACGAATTGACCAGTAGCCAAGTTACGACCGTAACATTTCTTACAAACACCATGATTGGTACGACAGCTAAGTACAGAACGAATTTGAAGCTTCTCAATCCCTGCTTCAATAATTTTATCTGCAATACCTGATTCGATAAGCTCGTTACGCTGAACAATAACTTCGCCTGTTTGTGGATTACGAAGAGTTTCATAAGCATAGCGTCCTTCAATACGATCGTAAAGATCCTCAATAACCTCTTTACCATCTTGAATTTTGCTAACCATAAAGCCTTTATCTGTTCCACAATCGTCTTCACGAACGATAACATCCTGTGCTACGTCTACAAGACGACGAGTCAAGTAACCGGAATCCGCTGTACGAAGTGCTGTATCGGCAAGACCTTTACGCGCTCCGTGCGTGGAAATAAAGTATTCCAAGATTGTCAGACCTTCACGGAAGTTCGATTTAATCGGCAACTCCATAATTTTACCGGATGGATTCGCCATCAAACCACGCATACCGCCAAGCTGTGTAATCTGTGACTTGTTACCCCGTGCTTTGGATTCAACCATCATGGAGATGGAGTTGTACTTATCTAGGGATTTCATCAAGATTTCTGTGATTTCATCCTTCGCTTTACTCCAAATCGCAATAACGCGGTCATAACGCTCTTCATCCGTAATCAAACCGCGACGGTATTGGTTCGTAACTACGCGTACTTTCTCTTCACATTCCTTCAGGATTGCTACTTTTTCAGTTGGAACAACAACGTCAGAGACAGCTACGGTAATACCCGCTTTGGTGGAATACGTAAATCCAAGCTCTTTAATTCTATCAAGAATCATGGACGTTTGCGTCGTGTGGTACTTACGGAAACACTCAGCAATAATCGATCCAAGATACTCTTTACCTACCGCTTTGTTCTCATCACGTTCCAACATGATAGCTCTTAGATCTGCACCTTTTTCAAATACAAAGTGCGCATCCGGAATACCATTCAATAGGTTCGTTTTGGTCGGTTCATTAATGAATGGGAAATCAGCAGGATAGATTTCGTTCATGATAATTTTACCGATTGTTGTGATCAGCATCGCGTTTTGTTGTTTTTCAGTGAAGCTTGTTTTGTTCAACGCTTTAGCAGGAATCGCTACGCGCGCATGCAGTGCCATTTTACCCGATTGGTAGGAAGAAACTGCTTCGTGTACAGTTCTAATAATGGAACCTGCACCTTTAGCAAATTTATTATCCGTTGTTAAGTAGAAACTTCCCAGAACCATATCCTGTGAAGGTGTAACAACCGGCTTACCGTCTTTCGGATTCAAAATGTTACCTGATGCCAGCATGAGCAAACGAGCTTCTGCTTGTGCTTCTGAGGATAATGGTACGTGAACGGCCATTTGGTCACCGTCGAAGTCAGCATTGTAAGCTGTACATACGAGTGGATGAAGTTTAATAGCGCGGCCTTCTACCAGAATCGGTTCAAAAGCTTGAATACCCAATCTATGCAACGTCGGTGCACGGTTCAGAAGAACCGGGTGCTCCTTGATTACTTCTTCTAGTACATCCCAAACATCTGGACTTACGCGCTCAACTTTACGTTTCGCACTCTTGATGTTATGAGCCAAACCTTTATTCACAAGCTCTTTCATAACGAAAGGCTTGAACAATTCAAGCGCCATTTCCTTCGGGAGACCACATTGGTACATCTTCAGGTTAGGTCCTACTACGATAACGGAACGACCAGAGTAGTCAACACGTTTACCGAGCAAGTTCTGACGGAAACGTCCTTGTTTACCTTTCAGCATATGGCTGAGGGATTTCAATGGACGGTTACCAGGACCTGTTACTGGACGGCCGCGACGACCGTTATCGATCAATGCATCAACCGCTTCTTGAAGCATCCGTTTTTCATTTTGAACAATGATATCCGGCGCGCCTAGGTCGAGCAATCTCTTAAGACGGTTGTTACGGTTGATAACACGGCGGTAGAGGTCATTCAAATCGGATGTCGCAAAACGACCACCATCAAGCTGTACCATTGGGCGAAGCTCAGGAGGGATAACCGGAAGTACATCCAGTACCATCCAACCAGGCAAGTTCTTCGAGTTACGGAATGCTTCCATAACTTCTAGACGCTTAATTGCACGGTTACGACGTTGACCTTGCGCTGTTTTGAGTTCTTCTTTGAGTGTTTCTACTTCGCGTTCGATATCAATATCGATTAGAAGCTTTTTGACAGCTTCCGCACCCATTCCTGCTTGGAAAGCATAGCCGTATTTCTCGCGATAGCTACGGTATTCTTTCTCAGATAATAGTTGCTTCTTCTCAAGTGGAGTATCACCTGGATCCGTTACTACGTAGGATGCAAAATAGATAATTTCCTCCAAAGATCTTGGAGACATATCTAACGCAAGACCCATACGGCTAGGAATCCCTTTGAAGTACCAAATGTGTGAAACAGGAGCAGCAAGTTCAATGTGCCCCATGCGTTCACGACGTACTTTTTGACGGGTTACTTCAACGCCACAACGGTCACAAACAACGCCTTTATAGCGAACACGTTTGTATTTACCGCAATGACATTCCCAATCTTTCGTAGGTCCGAAGATCTTTTCACAGAAAAGACCTTCTTTCTCAGGTTTTAAGGTTCTGTAGTTAATCGTTTCCGGCTTCTTTACTTCCCCACGGGACCAAGAGCGAATTTTATCGGGTGATGCCAAGCCGATTTTCATAAACTCGAAGTTGTTAACGTCCATCAAGGAGCAACCCTCCTTTAAGAAATTTAAACCCACTTATAAAGTGAATCGTTCTCGTTCTATTGTGGTGTTACTATTCGTTGACTCCAAGCTCGGAGCCCTCAATGTTTAGGTTTAATTTATCGCTCGTCACTTCGTCGTCGTCATCAGCTTCGCGCATTTCGATCTCTTCTTCGTCGCCAGACAGGATTTTAACATCCATACCTAAGCTTTGAAGCTCTTTGATCAAAACTTTGAAGGATTCCGGAACACCTGGTTCTGGAACATTCTCGCCTTTGACAATGGATTCGTACGTTTTCACACGGCCCACAACGTCATCTGACTTAACGGTAAGAATTTCTTGCAATGTATAAGCAGCTCCATAAGCCTCGAGTGCCCATACCTCCATCTCCCCGAAACGTTGTCCACCGAACTGCGCTTTACCACCCAGCGGCTGCTGAGTAACAAGTGAGTAAGGTCCAGTTGAACGGGCATGGATTTTATCGTCAACCATGTGTGCCAGTTTGATCATGTACATGACGCCAACGGTTACTTCGCGTTCGAAGGACTCCCCTGTACGACCATCGTACAGAATCGTTTTACCGCTACGTTGCATACCTGCTTCTTCCATGGCATCAAATACGTCATACTCACGAGCTCCATCGAATACCGGTGTTGCAGCGTGGATACCCAGATACTTGGAAGCCATACCTAAGTGAACTTCAAGTACTTGACCGATGTTCATACGGGAAGGAACCCCTAGTGGATTCAGAACGACTTCTACCGGTGTACCATCTGGAAGGAAAGGCATATCTTCTTCAGGGAGAATACGTGCTACTACCCCTTTGTTACCATGACGTCCCGCCATTTTATCGCCTTCGGAAATTTTCCGTTTTTGAGCAATGTAGACACGAACGAGTTGGTTCACACCAGGAGGCAGTTCATCGCCGTTCTCACGCGTAAATACTTTCACATCGACAACGATACCGTCTGTACCATGCGGTACGCGTAGGGACGTATCACGAACCTCACGAGCCTTCTCACCGAAGATCGCGTGTAGCAATCTTTCTTCAGCTGTCAATTCAGTTACACCCTTCGGTGTTACTTTACCAACGAGGATATCGCCAGCGCCGATCTCAGCACCAACACGGATGATTCCGCGCTCATCAAGATTCTTAAGTGCGTCTTCCCCTACGTTCGGGATGTCGCGTGTAATTTCTTCAGGTCCTAGCTTCGTATCACGAGCTTCAGACTCGTATTCCTCGATATGAATGGATGTGTACACATCTTCTTTAACAAGCTTTTGGCTTAGCAAGATCGCATCCTCATAGTTGTAACCTTCCCA
Source organism: Paenibacillus sp. P4_A9 (assembly GCF_056402415.1). Classification (NCBI taxonomy): domain Bacteria; kingdom Bacillati; phylum Bacillota; class Bacilli; order Caryophanales; family Paenibacillaceae; genus Paenibacillus; species Paenibacillus sp. P4_A9. The sequence continues at coordinate 25,265 of NZ_JBFUHL010000037.1, read as the reverse complement.
AGTCATGAAAGCTACGACTACGTTACGCCCAAGTGCCAATTCCCCTTGTTCAGTTGATGGTCCATCAGCAAGAATATCGCCAGCTTTAATCAATTGACCTTTTTTAACAATAGGACGTTGATTAATGCATGTACCTTGGTTAGAACGCATAAATTTGTGAAGCTTATATTTGACGATGTTACCGCTGACTAGCTTGCCATCAACCATTTCCTGTCGACGCAACCAAATTTCATTCGCAGCAGCCTTCTCAATAATTCCATCAAATTTGGAGACAATACATACTCCTGAGTCCTTAGCAACTTTGTGCTCCATACCTGTACCTACAAGCGGTGCTTTAGGAATAAGAAGTGGAACAGCTTGACGTTGCATGTTGGAACCCATTAACGCACGGTTGGAGTCATCGTTTTCAAGGAACGGGATTAGCGCTGTTGCAACTGATACAACTTGTTTCGGAGAAACGTCCATGTAATCGACACGTTCAACCGGAAGTGTTAAGTTATCATCTTTGTAACGAACGATAATGGCGTCCTCAACGAATTTGTTGTCTTCCGTCAATTTCGCATTCGCTTGCGCGATAACGTAGTTATCTTCTTCATCCGCAGTCAGGTATGCAATTTGTGACGTTACCAAACCTGTCTTCGGATCTACCCAACGGTACGGAGCTTCAATGAAGCCATACTCGTTAATACGGGCAAACGTAGACAAGGAGTTGATCAGACCAATATTTGGTCCCTCAGGCGTCTCAATTGGACACATACGGCCATAGTGAGAGTGATGCACGTCACGAACTTCCATCCCTGCTCGCTCTCTCGTCAAACCACCGGGTCCTAGTGCAGACAGACGTCTCTTGTGCGTCAATTCAGCAAGTGGATTCGTTTGGTCCATAAACTGAGAAAGTTGGGAGCTACCGAAGAACTCTTTGATCGACGCGATAACAGGACGAATGTTGATTAACGCTTGTGGCGTGATCACATTAGCATCTTGAATCGACATACGCTCACGAACAACACGCTCCATACGGGACAGACCGATACGGAATTGATTTTGAAGCAATTCACCTACAGAACGAAGTCTACGGTTACCAAGATGGTCAATATCATCCGTATTTCCAATACCATGCAGTAAGTTAATAAAGTAGTTAATGGATGAAATGATATCGGCAGGCGTGATGTTTTTGACAGCTTTATCAATAACACCGTTAGAAATAACCTTAACTACCTTGCCTTCTTCTGTTGGTGAATACACGTTAATGCACTGAACAGGGATTGTATCCGCACCAGTTACACCTTTAGGAATCGTAAATTCTTTATATCCCGCACCTTTTTCGATAAAAGGAAGGATTTCATCAAGCACACGACGATCCAATAATTGTCCTGCTTCAGCAATAATTTCTCCCGTTTCGGAATCCACCAATGTTTCAGCCAAACGCTGATTGAACAATCTATTTTTGATGTGCAATTTTTTGTTGATTTTGTAGCGACCTACGTTCGCCAAATCGTAACGCTTCGGATCAAAGAAACGAGCAACGATCAAGCTTCTTGCATTATCAAGTGTAGGCGGCTCACCTGGACGAAGACGCTCATAGATTTCGATTAACGCTTTTTCCGTAGAATCCGTGTTATCTTTATCGAGCGTGTTACGAATATATTCGTTATCGCCAAGCAAATCTAGAATCTCAGCATCTGTACCAAAACCTAATGAACGAAGCAATACAGTAACTGGAATTTTACGCGTGCGATCGATACGAACATAGATGATATCTTTCGCATCTGTCTCAAGCTCCAGCCAAGCTCCACGGTTCGGAATCACTGTTGCTGTGTAAGTTTTTTTGCCGTTTTTATCCACTTTCGTGCTATAATAAACACTGGGAGAACGAACGAGCTGGGAGACGATTACACGCTCCGCACCGTTAATAATGAACGTTCCCGTATCAGTCATAATAGGGAAATCCCCCATGAACACTTCTTGTTCCTTGACCTCACCGGTTTCCTTATTAATCAAACGGACTTTGACTCTTAACGGCGCCGCATAGGTTACGTCGCGTTCTTTGGATTCATCAACTGAATACTTAGGATCGCCTAAGCTATAGTCAATGAACTCCAGTACTAGGTTCCCTGTAAAATCCTGAATCGGGGAGATATCCTGAAACATCTCACGAAGTCCCTCTTCCAAAAACCACTCATACGATTTTTGCTGGATTTCAATCAGGTTTGGAATGCCCAGAACCTCATTAATTCGTGCATAAGTCCTGCGTTTACGTCGTCCAAATTGAACAAGATGTCCCGCCAACTTTCATTCACCCCTCAACTCTACTCAATAAATAAAAAGAAAGAAGAAAAACTTCGACCTACGTACACTCAGGACGCCTCCGTTAGTGGAGCCCGTCCGAATTAAGCGACTGTATGGATGAAGGTTTTTTTCTGTATTCAACAAGGCTTTTTCAAGATTCTCTTCTCATCCTGCTAGAATTTCCCAAAATTCAAACATTATACGTTACCGGTTCAAATTTTATTCATATCGGCCGAAAAAAAGACTTGACACTTTTACTAACTAAAGACATGTGTCCCATCTTAATACTGACATTTTTTAATAATACCATATTTGAAATGTCAAGTCAAACAAATTCCCACGTATATTCGTAAGAGCCTTACTTTATTGCCTTGAGTATGCGATAGCCTTTATCCTTCGAAACCTCAACCACTTCACTATACATGGTTTCTAATTTCTTCACCGCTGATGGTGCTCCTTGTTTCTTCTGGATCACAACCCATAGTGAGCCTCCATCATTCAAACAATCATAGGCCTCTTCGAAAATCCGATGAACCGTTTCCTTCCCCGCACGAATAGGCGGATTGGTCAAAACAGCGTCGAACTTTTTATCTTTCACTTGTTCCAACAAATCACTTTGTAGAATCGTGACATTCGCAATTGCATTTCGCCGCGCATTTTCCACTGAAAGTTCGACCGCTCTCTCATTGATGTCGACCATCGTCACATGCCCTTTCGGGCACATTACCGCAGCACTTAGCCCCATCGGCCCGTAGCCACAGCCCACATCGAGTACACTAGCATCTTCAGATAATTCCATCGTTTCTATTAAATGCCTACTTCCATAATCGACACCTTTTTTCGAAAACACACCAGCGTCAGTAAGAAAAGTAAATGTCTTACCACGTAATATCTCTTGCGCAGTATGAACATCACTCTTCACCGTTGGCCGTTGTGTGTAGTAATGCTCTGACACGTTTGAATTCCCTCCTTTTCTACCTTTAGGAAAATCCAATAACCACGTGCGTTCCTAAGGCTTTCCTAAGGGTAAAAACTTAGGCACAATAAACGACTACCCCATTCATAAAGGACGTAGTGTTTATCTAGACATTAGTTAAAAAAAACCTCTTGAAGTCAAGCTTCAAGAGGTTTCCTAAGAAAAAGAATTACTTAACTTCTACGGAAGCGCCAGCTTCAGTAAGCTTAGCTTTAACAGCGTCTGCTTCTTCTTGGCTAACTTTTTCTTTAACTGCTTTTGGAGCTCCGTCAACAAGGTCTTTCGCTTCTTTCAGGCCAAGACCTGTGATTTCGCGAACTACTTTGATTACGTTGATTTTGGATGCGCCAGCGCTTGTCAAGATAACGTCAAACTCAGTTTGAGCTTCTTCAACTGCTACTGCTGCCACGCCTGCTGCTACTGGAGCTGCTGCTGTAACGCCAAACTCTTCTTCGATTGCTTTAACCAGGTCGTTCAATTCCAAGATTGTCATGCCTTTGATTGCTTCTAGGATCGTTGCATTTGTGCTCATGGTTAAACCTCCATTATCATTAATAAATTAGTTTTTTTGTTTGTAAAACATTTGGTACGTTGAAATTAAGCTTGACCTTCAGCTTCTTTTTTCTCTGCAACTGCTTTAACAGCAAGTGCAAAGTTACGAACTGGAGCTTGAAGAACGCTAAGCAACATGGAGAGAAGACCATCTCTGGATGGAAGTTCTGCAAGTGCTTTGATTTGGTCGTATCCAACTACGCGGCCTTCGACCACGCCACCTTTTACGCTCAATTTATCATTCTTTTTCGCAAAATCAGTCAATATTTTCGCTGGAGCAACTAGATCGTCTTTGCTGAAAGCAATAGCAGTTGGACCTGTTAGGTACTCATCCAATGCGCTTAGTTCAGCATTCGCCGATGCGCGTCTAGCCAACGAGTTCTTGAGAACTACGAATTCAATACCAGCTTCGCGCAAGCTTTTGCGCAGCTGTGTTACTTGAGCTACGTTCAAACCGCGGTAGTCCGCTATGATTGTAGAAGCACTAGCTTTAAACTTCTCAGTCACTTCAGCTACTGCTAGTTCTTTCTCTGCAAGAATTTTCGCGTTTGCCATAGTACACCTCACTTCTTATGCATTTATCTTTCAAGATCGCAAACAGTAGGAGCATTAGCATTTCTTATCTATGAATAAGAAATGCCTTCGTAGACGCTACGAAGGCATGATGTGTTCACTTTTTCCTTGCGTACAAAGAAATCGTTATATATATCATAACACCTCGGTAGGAAATTAAGCTCATCGGCACCTACTGTCTACGGTTTGCATATTCATTTTTAGGACCTTTGATAGAGTATCATGCCCAGTAACCGAAGTCAACTGGAAGCTTTTACTTATCTGAAGGATGACAGGTTCACACGTACGCTTGGACCCATTGTGGACGATACAGCAATGTTCTTAAGGTATACACCTTTAGCCGCTGCTGGTTTCGCACGAACAAGTGCATCAACCAATGCTTTGAAGTTTTCGTTCAACTTGTCTGCATCGAAAGATACTTTACCAAGTGGAGCATGGATTTGACCTGCTTTGTCAAGACGGTATTCGATTTTACCAGCTTTGATCTCTTGAACAGCTTTAGTAACGTCGAAAGTAACTGTTCCTGCTTTAGGGTTCGGCATAAGACCTTTACCCCCGAGGATACGACCCAGTTTACCAACTTCGCTCATCATGTCAGGAGTAGCTACGCAAACATCGAACTCGAACCAACCTTGTTGAATTTTGTTGATCATGTCTGCATCACCAACAAAATCTGCACCAGCTGCTTCAGCCTCTTTTGCTTTCTCGCCTTTTGCAAATACGAGAACGCGTTTTGTTTTACCAGTACCGTGTGGAAGTACAACGACACCACGAACAGCCTGATCTTGTTTTCTTGGGTCTACACCCAGACGAACTGCAACATCTACAGTTTCATCAAATTTAGCAGGAGCTGTTTTCTTAACAAGCTCGATTGCTTCTGACGGATCGTACAAAGTTTCAGCATCTACAAGCTGAGCTACTTCGCGGTATTTTTTACCGTGTTTAGGCATAATATTTATCCTCCTTAGTGGTATTAGCGGATAATCCTCCCACCGAGCGACTTCCATGTTTTCGTAGAAAACATTTCTGTAAGCTTCGAGCTTACACAGTCGCATTCCTTGCGGAATTAATCTTCGATGACGATTCCCATGCTGCGAGCAGTACCTTCAACCATACGCATTGCAGCCTCTACGGATGCAGCATTTAGGTCAGGCATTTTTTGTTCAGCGATTTCGCGAACTTTATCGCGTTTCACAGTTGCAACTTTCTTTTTGTTTGGTTCACCGGATCCTTTTGCGATACCAGCAACGACGCGAAGAAGAACTGCAGCCGGAGGCGTTTTAGTGATGAATGTAAAGGAACGGTCTTCGAAAACTGTGATTTCAACTGGAATGATTAGACCAACTTGATCAGCAGTACGAGCGTTAAACTCTTTACAGAAAGCCATAATGTTCACACCTGCTTGACCCAATGCTGGACCGATCGGTGGTGCTGGATTTGCTTTCGCAGCTTGAACTTGAAGCTTCACGATTTTAATAACCTTTTTTGCCATGATAGACACCTCCTTGCAGTAATATAGGAGTCTTCGACGAATCAAAGTCTCTCTACTCAGGAATCTAATGCGATCCCACTAACGTAGGTCTATCCCAAGGAATAGACCTGGTAGAACCTTTTGGTTGTCATGTTTAGAGTTTTTCCACTTGGTCGAAATCGAGCTCAAGCGGTGTTTCTCTACCAAACATGTTGACATGCACCTTCAGTTTACCCTTATCGGCAATAATCTCTTCGACAGAGCCAACAAAGTTTGCAAATGGACCCACCTTGACGCGTACGGTTTCTTTCAGTTCGAAGTCAATTACTTCCTTCGGTTCTTCCATTCCCATATGCTTCAGAATCGATTCAACTTCCTCAGGTAACAATGCAGTTGGTTTAGAGCCAGATCCAGTAGAACCCACGAATCCAGTTACTCCTGGCGTATTACGTACTACGTACCATGAGTCGTCGGTTTGAATCATTTCCACGAGGACATAACCTGGATAAACTTTACGCATGACGACTTTTTTCTTGCCGTCTTTGTTTACCAGTTCTTCTTCCATAGGCACAAGCACACGGAAGATCTTGTCCGTCATTTCCATAGACTCAACGCGCTTCTCTAAGTTGGCTTTCACTTTGTTCTCATACCCTGAATAGGTATGTACGACGTACCATCTTTTTTCCATGAATAAATTCACCTATAGTCCTGTTTATTTAAAAACAAGGCGCAGCAACTCAGAAATTCCTAGATCCAGCACAAAAAAATAAATAGCAACAAAAGTTACTGTACCTATAACGACAAGCGTATAGGTAGTCATCTCTTTGCGACTTGGCCACTTGACCTTTTTGAGTTCTGACCAACTGTCGGTGAAGAAGGAAAAAGTGGATCCGAAGCTTTGTCTCATTCTAGCCAAGAACGCCACAAACTACACCTCCAAAGAACTACCTAGTCTCGCGATGAGCAGTATGTTCATTGCAAAATTTGCAATATTTCTTCAACTCAATACGGTCGGGATTGTTGCGCTTATTTTTAGTGGATGCATAGTTTCTTTGTTTGCAATTTGTGCACGCTAATGTGATGATGACCCGCATGATGTACACCTCCTACAGACACTTTCTAATTAAAGCCCTTCTAAGCGCATCAAAAAGAAAGCGACTTTTAGGGCTACCTGAAACACTTTATCACAACTGCCCCTCGAGTGTCAAGGTAGAAGTCTCACAAATGCAAGAGTATCACCAGTATAGACTCTCCCGAGAGTTACTAAACATGCGAACAAAGAAAAACACCCGTACAGCTCAAGCGGCACGGGCATTTCTACAAATCTCTGACTTCTAAATACCGCTCAAGCTTGCGCTTGACACGTTGGAGAGCATTGTCAATTGACTTCACATGGCGATCCAGATCCACGGCAATTTCTTGATAGGATCTGCCATCGAGATAGAGCATAAGTACTCTACGCTCTAAATCACTCAAAATCTCTCCCATTTTATCTTCAAGTCCCGTAAACTCTTCTTGATTAATTACAAGCTCTTCAGGGTCCGTGACCCTGGAACCGCTAATGACATCAAGCAGTGTACGATCAGAATCTTCATCATAGATGGGCTTATCCAGTGACACGTAGGAATTAAGAGGAATATGCTTTTGACGAGTTGCTGTCTTAATCGCCGTGATGATCTGCCGCGTGATACACAGTTCAGCAAAGGCTTTGAATGAAGCAAGCTTGTCTCCTCGGAAGTCGCGGATAGATTTGTATAAACCTATCATGCCTTCCTGCACAATATCTTCTCGGTCTGCACCTATCAAAAAATAAGAACGTGCTTTGGCACGTACAAAATTCTTATACTTGTTGATAAGATATTCCAAAGCTTCGCTACTGCCTTCACGGACGGCTTCGACAATGTCTTCATCTGGCTTGAGGTCATAATCATACATTCTCAGTTCTTTGAGGTCGACACTCACCAACAATCCCTCCGGCCTGCAAGACTACCCAGATTTCACTATAAAAGTTAGGTTAAGTATACATGATGAAATCTCTCACCGTCAACGGGGAACCCCACCATTTCTAGCATTTGGAGGATTTACTCCCCTCTTCGCCATCGCTCAAACTTGGCTTTCATCTCATCGCTCAGCTTGCCTTCGAATGGATTCCGTTTCGTTGTCTTCTCTGGCACGATGCGTTCACGAACCTCTTTACGATTTTGCTTAATTTTCACTAGCAATTCTTTCGCGGGCATGCGCAGCGCTCCTTTGCCAAATATGACATGTTGCTCGATCATATCCGACGTCGCCACGAATATTTCCTTACGCCGTCCCATCAGATTCGTAACTAGCCGTTCGATTCGCTCATCTGCCGTCTCCTTCTCTTTGGTATAGAGTACGGCCAGTTTGTTCTGCACATATTTCTTACCGAGTCCTGGTACCATATAGGCATCAAAAACAAGATAAACTTTCATACCCGAAAAAGATTGAAATTCCGCAAGCATGTGGATCAGCCCGTCACGTGCACCTTCGAGGTCGGTATCCTTTAATTTACTTAATTCAGGCCAGGCGCCGATAATGTTGTAGCCATCTACAATTAGGATTTGTTCCATCCTATTTAACTTTTATTGCGCTGTCTTACCACTTCATACATCAATACACCCGCGGCAACGGAGGCATTCAACGAATTAACATGTCCGGCCATAGGCAGCTTAACTAAGAAGTCGCATCTTTCTTTAATGAGTCTGCCAACACCTTTACCCTCGTTCCCAATAACTAGGGCAATCGGAATCGTAAAGTTGGCTTTATACACATCTTGAGCTGCTGAAACATCCGTACCGGCAACCCATACGCCTTGCTCCTTCAATTGCTCAATCGTTTGGGCAATGTTGGTTACGCGTGCAACGGGAACATACTCTACTGCACCAGCAGATGTCTTGGAAACTGTTGCGGTTAATCCAACGGAACGACGTTTCGGTATAATCACACCATGAACCCCCGTACAATCTGCTGTACGCAGTATGGATCCTAGGTTATGCGGATCTTCAATTTCATCGAGAATCAGAATGAAAGGTTCTTGTCCGAGCTCTTTTGCTTTGGCTAAAATGTCCTCTACTTCCACATATTCATAGGCAGCCACTTGCGCAACGACTCCTTGGTGCTGAAGCCCTTCTGCCATTTGATCAAGCTTACGCTTGTCCGTAAACTGGACGATAATGCCTAGATTTTTGGCTTCTGCCACAATCGGGCCTGCGAATTGCTTTTGAGCACTCTCCGCAATCCATATTTTATTAATTGTCCGTCCTGCGCGAAGCGCCTCCAATACGGAGTGCTTCCCGCCGATAATGTCTTCATCCATCCTAATTCCTCCTAATGGTTCTTGCGAACTCCTGTCTTACTTCTGATTGTGACCATGCGAGATGGCGAAGTCTAATATCTCTTTCAATCGCTCAAAGGATTGTTTGTAATATAAATAACCGATTAAGCACTCAAACGCGGTGCTATGCCGGTATTCTAGCACATCCGCGTTTTTGGCTGTTGTTCCTGACTTGGCATTCCGTCCCCGCTTCACGATATCTACTTCTTCTTCCGTTAGCATTGGCATCAACGCCGTCAACAATTTGGACTGCGCTTTGGCGGAGACATACCCCGTCGATGCTTTATGCAAATGGTTGGGGCGATGATTAGCGCCTGAGATGACATATTGTCTGATGTAAACCTCATAGACTGCATCTCCGATATATGCCAATACTAGCGGGTTTAATAAATTCGGACTTTTCGATGGTGGGAACGCAAATAGGTTGGCGGCATTATTGTTCAATTCAATCATTTGCGGCGCCAGCGTATGCCTTGTGGTGTATCCTCAAGGAATATCCCTTTCTCCGTCAGCAAATCACGGATTTCATCCGCGCGTGCCCAATTCTTCGATTTCCGCGACTCCGTACGTTCGATAATCAACTGCTCGATCTCTTCATCCAGCAATTCATCTGCTTGCTGCGAAAGAATGCCGAGCGTTACATCGAACGCTTCTAGCTGCTCCATGTAAAGCTTCACTGCATCCGCGTTCACCCGCTCCTGTTGTAAGTACAAGTTCGCTTCCGCAACTAGATCGAACACCGCGGTAATCGCATCCGGCGTATTGAAATCATCATTCATTTTATCCGTAAATTGTTTCGATATCGCCTGCAGTTTGTCTGCAATTCCCGCTTCAACTTCACCTGTTGCCGATGCTGTAGCTAGACGGTGCTTCATATTGTCGTAAGCATTCTGAATCCGATCCAGCGCGTTCGCTGCTTGCTTCAAGCTCTCATCACTGAAATTAAGCGGATTCCGATAGTGAGCAGATAGCATGAAGAAACGGAATACTTGCGGTTTAATTTGTTTAATGAGATCGCGGATCAGAATACCATTTCCGAGTGATTTCGACATCTTCTCGTTGTCGATATTAAGAAATGCATTGTGCAGCCAATAATTGGCCATTGGATGACCAGTTACTGCCTCGGTTTGAGCAATCTCACATTCGTGGTGAGGGAATGTTAAATCTTGCCCGCCACCGTGAATATCAATCGTTTCGCCCAAATATTTGCGAACCATGGCAGAGCACTCAATATGCCAGCCTGGCCGGCCTTGGCCCCAAGGACTATCCCAATAAATCTCACCTGGCTTCGCGGCTTTCCATAGGACAAAGTCCTGCGGATTTTCTTTGCGGTCGTCGACTTCAACACGAATCCCGTACTGAAGTTCATCCAAGTTTTGACTAGAAAGCTTGCCGTATTCTGCGAATTTGGAAGTCCGATAGTACACATCCCCACGAGCTTCGTAAGCGAAATCCTTCCCCACTAACACAGCAATGAAATCAATAATTTCTTGCATGTTCTCAGTTACACGCGGGTTCAGAGTAGCTTCATGAACACCTAAGGATTGGATATCTTCTAAAAAAGCCGCAATAAACATTTCGGCAAGCTCTGGCACGGAAACCGCCATCTCTTCGGCTTTTCGAATCATTTTATCATCCACATCGGTAAAGTTTGTGATATAGTTCACTTCATACTGCTGCGTTTCCAAATAACGACGAACGACGTCGAAAAATATAACAGGTCGGCCATTGCCGATATGAATGTAGTTATATACGGTTGGGCCACATACGTACATCTTCACTTTACCGGGCTCAATCGGAACAAAGTCTTCCTTCTTGCGAGTCATTGTATTATATACCTTGAGTGTCATGTTCTCCTCAGTTCTCCATTCTTCTTCCGTTCTTCTTCCAGTTGGTATTTCAATTCATTAATTTGACCCTGTAATTCTTGGAATATATCAACAATCGGATCTGGCAAATTGCCATGATCCAACCGATTCACACGAACGCCATCTCGTTTCACAAGTCTTGCAGGAATCGTGACGACTGTGCTATTGGAAGGAACCTCCTGAATGACAACGGCATTGGAGCCAATGCGTGAGTTTTCGCCAACAAGGAAGGATCCGAGAATTTTGGCTCCCGAACCAATAACTACATTATTACCAATTGTTGGGTGTCTCTTACCTTTCTCTTTCCCCGTTCCACCTAGAGTTACCCCTTGATAAAGGATAACATCATCCCCAATCTCACAGGTTTCCCCGATGACCACGCCCATTCCATGATCAATAAACAATCTTTGACCGATCGTTGCACCCGGATGGATTTCGATCCCTGTCATGAATCGACTTATTTGAGAAACGATACGTGCCAGGGTATACATCCTTCGTGTATAAAACCAATGTCCCACTCGATGCGACCAAATCGCATGAAGCCCCGAATACGTAAAAACAACCTCAAACCAACTGCGCGCTGCAGGGTCGTTATCGAATACGGCGGATATATCAGATTTGATCGTTGACCACATATGCTCACCTTCTTGCCTAGTATGATGTTGGTATGAAATAAAAAAAAGCCCCTGCAGCCCTAAGGCTGCAGAGGCGTGGTTATCGCGGTTCCACTCTGCTTGGTGACTCGGAAGTCTCCCAACTCAAACCCGTAACGTGGGTGTTCCGGCTGCGCCTACCAGACTCAGGTGAGTATTCGGCGCGGCTGCTCCCAGGTGCATTTCTGATTACAAGGATTGGATAACTCACAGCCAAGACCTCACGGCCTCGATTATCCTCTCTGACAAATCCTCACTTAACCATACTCTCCTGATCATGGCATTTCGTATTTCATTGAATTAAGTATAACGAAAAGAAACTCGCTTTACAATAAGCTCTGTAGACGTGAAACGACTTTTTCTTTCCCTAATAGGTAAAGCGACACATTCAGATCCGGTCCATGGACTTGACCTGTCAACGCGGAGCGAACAGACATGAACAGTTGCTTCCCTTTGAAACCAGTTTCCTTCTGAACAGCTTTAAGCAAAGCTGGCATGGCTTCAACGGTGAAAGCTTCCGCTTGCTCGACTTGAGCTAAGAAGCTCGTCAACACGACAGGCACATGCTCTTCCTTCAATACGACAGATGCTTCTTCATCGATGACCAGCTCTTCTTTGAAGAAGAGCGCGGACAATTCTACGATCTCAGCCGCGAAGCGCATTCTTTCTTGATTGAGGCTGACAAGCGCCTCTACCCATTCTTGTGTCGCTCCATCCAAGTCACCTTGGATATACCCAGCCTTACGCAAATGCGGCACGCAAAGGTCTACTATGCGGGAGAGCGGAGCCTTTTTCAAATAAGCATTGTTCATCCAATTCAATTTATCCATATCAAACACAGCTGGACTCTTGGATACACGATCCAAATCAAACTGTGCAATCAGTTCTTCCTTCGTGAACATCTCTTCTTCTCCACCAGGTGACCAACCTAACAGCGCAATAAAGTTCAGTACCGCCTCTGGCAAGTAACCAAGCTCTTTGTACTGCTCGATAAACTGGATGATGGACTCATCCCGTTTACTCATTTTTTTGCGGTCCTGGTTCAAAATCAACGCCAAATGCGCAAATTCCGGGATCGGCATATCCAATGCTTCATACATCAAGATTTGTCTCGGTGTATTGGACAGATGCTCTTCTCCGCGAATAACCAAGTTGATTTTCATCAAATGATCATCAACAATCACCGCGAAGTTATACGTCGGGATGCCATCGGCACGCGCAATAATGAAATCGCCAATTCCGTTGGAGTCGAACTCCACGTGCTCGCGAACTTTATCCTCGAAGCCGATGATCCGGTCTGTAGGAACACGGAAACGTGTGGAAGGCACACGACCTTCCGCTTGATACGCAGCTACTTGCTCAGGCGTCAAGTTACGGCATTTGCCGGAGTAGCCGCCCATTTCCCCGCTAGCTTCTTGCTCTGCGCGCTCTTGCTCAAGATCCGCTTCCGAGCAATAGCATCCATAGGCGTGACCACTTTGCAATAATTTATCTAGATAAGTGCGGTAAATGTCGAGTCTCTCCATTTGACGGTAAGGACCGTAAGGGCCTCCGATATCCACGCTCTCATCCCATTCTAGGCCAAGCCATCTCAAACCATTCAACTGGTCTTCGACACCAGACTCTTTATGACGGGTTTGATCCGTATCTTCAAAGCGCACAACAAACGCTCCGCCATCCTTGCGAGCTAATAAATAATCAAACAATGCCGTACGGGCACCGCCAATATGTAAATGTCCAGTCGGACTAGGTGCGTAACGCACGCGTAAAGGCTGATTCATCGATGTATCCCCTTTTCATTCCATTCATGAATACCTGCTATTTTAACACATCTCGAATTAAACAAACAACCGATTGCGCGGCGATCCCCTCACCACGACCCGTAAATCCAAGCTGTTCCGTCGTTGTTGCTTTTACGTTGACTTGTTCGGGCTCTGCTTCCAGCGCAGCTGCGATGATTTCAACCATTTGTGAGATGTATGGCAGCATCTTCGGCTTCTGAGCGATAATCGTGGAATCTGCATTCCCCAATTTGTACCCTCTATCTTTCGCTAATTGCCATACCCGCTTCAATAAGACTAAGCTATCGGCATCTTTGTACTCAGCAGCCGTATCCGGGAAATGCTTCCCGATATCACCAAGACCTAGCGCGCCTAAGATGGCGTCACTAATAGCGTGCAGCAGCACATCTGCATCCGAGTGCCCGAGCAACCCTTTTTCATAAGGAATCGTTACGCCTCCAATAATGCACTTACGCCCTTCTACCAACTGATGAACATCAAATCCATTTCCTACACGAATCATGTGCGTCCCTCTCCCCTTACGTTATGTAATATCCACTCTGCCCAAGGTAAATCTTCCGGGGTCGTTATTTTGATATTATAATAGTCCCCTTCTACCACATGCACCGCAGCGCCTAAACGCTCTACTAAACTCGCATCATCGGTCCCCATGAACTTATCCTCCAGGGCCTTCTCATGCGCTTCTTGCAGGAGAGAAAGACGAAAAGCCTGCGGCGTTTGGATGGCCCACAAGCTTCGTCTATCCGGTGTTGATTGAATGCGTTTATCTGTTGCATCCACAACCTTAATTGTATCCTTAACGGGAACGGCTAGAACAGCTGCCCCTACTTCTTGTGCTTTCACAAGACACTCGAACATATGTTCCTTTTTTACGAAAGGGCGAACACCATCATGCACAAGCACCCACTCCATACCCTCTTGCAAGGCATCGAGACCTCTTCTGACGGAATCTTGACGCTCCGCGCCTCCTGATAGCACACACGTTACCTTCGTAAGTGCATAGCTCGTGACATAGCCGTTACAGCGATTCACATCATCTGCACCAACAACGAGAATAATTTCATCCACTTCATGTATGTTTTGAAATAATTGCAAGGTATGTACCAGAATTGGCTTCTGTCCCAGTTGCAGGTATTGTTTGCTTTCTGCTGTACCCATTCGCGAACCCTTGCCCGCTGCCACGACGATAACCCCTAGCTTCCCCATAAGTCCTCCAACTTGGCGCTTTCCAAACGAAAGCTTCTTCGTAAGCATAGACCCAAGTCAACTTGAAAGAGCTATGTTACATCTCCTTATCATACTGGTTTTACTGTGCTTTTTCCAATAGTTTTGGTTTCGCGAAAATCATGCGGCCAGCAGATGTCTGAAGCACACTCGTTACCATCACTTCCAGCGTCATGCCAATGAAATCACGTCCACCTTCCACCACGATCATGGTACCATCATCTAGATAAGCTACACCTTGTCCATGTTCCTTGCCGTCTTTAATGACTTGAACAATAATTTCTTCTCCCGGTAGGACAACTGGCTTCACCGCATTCGCAAGATCGTTGATATTGAGCACCGATACACCTTGCAGTTCACACACTTTATTGAGATTAAAATCATTCGTAATTACTTTCCCTTGAAGCACTTTGGCTAAGCGAACCAACTTACTGTCAACTTCGGCAATTTCTTCGAAATCCCCTTCATAAATGAGGACTTTGACTTCAAGCTCTTTTTGGATTTTGTTCAAAATGTCCAGTCCACGACGCCCACGGTTTCGCTTCAGTAAATCTGAGGAGTCTGCAATATGCTGCAGCTCTTCCAATACGAACTCCGGAATAACTAAGGTTCCTTCGATAAAGCCTGTCTTGCAAATGTCTGCAATTCGGCCATCGATGATGACACTCGTATCCAAAATCTTATGCTCTTCGTACGGACGATGCGTCTGCTTCTCAGCGCCTCCAGATCGGCTCTTGGCAATAACCTGCACGAGCTCTTCCCGCTTGCTGTAGCCGATACGGAAGCCCATAACCCCTAATACTGCTGAAACGATGAAAGGTAGGAATGGACCCGCCCATTTGGCTTGCTCAAGCACTGGGAATAACATCACAGAAACCAATAGTCCAATCACGAGACCTAACGTACCAGAAAGTAAGTCAGACACCGGAATATCCGTGACATTGCGTTCCCCTCTCATCAGCAGATTCATGCCAATGCTAGCCACCCACGCTGAAATCAAAAACATACCTACTGCACATAAACTATTAATCCAAAATACTTGTCCTGCTTGACTGATGACATCCGTCGTTCGAAGGAACGAATCGCTCCACCTATAACCTAAACTGCCACCCATGATGGCTAAAATGATTTGTACCCATTTCTTCATCACAGATTCACCTCCTGCATCAACTTTTTTTGAGCCTTATTACAATTATGTTCCAATTTATGCAACGTTAATCACTTCTTTAGTCGGAAAATTGAAATATTAGAGGGCATCCATTATAATGAAATGGAAGTTACCAACCTACCCGAGGTGGATGGAATGAGCTCCTTGACTTTAAAGCAGTTTCAAGATCAAGTGTCTGAATTGTTACTCCGTCACCGCAGTTTGCTTGACGTGTTATCCAAATTTCAGCAGTCAGGCGCAGCAACCAATCGTTCCGTCGTGAAATCCATTACTGAATGTGGATGTATTCAAGTTCATGCAGCCAAGCAAGAGTATCATCCAGAGATGACCTTGGATGAGGCTAAGGATGTTCTTCGCACCCATGTATCCGGTCACTTATGTGAACAATGCATTGAGGTCGTTAGTAGCGAACTAGGCAGGAATCTTTTCTACATGTCTGCGCTAAGTAACATTCTTGATATTAACTTGGAGCAAGTCGTTGAGAATGAATCAAAAAAATGTACAACACTAGGTCTTTTCAACATGTCATGACGATGAAAACAAAAAAAAGCATTTATTTTCTTCCTGAGGGTTCAGGAGAAAATAAATGCTTTTTATTTTCGAACAACGTGCTAGACGTCAGATTTCACTGAATTGCTGTCGTCTACACCACGTCTTTTGTTCTTTCTGCGAAGATTACGGAGACGGATGAAGTATCCATCAACGTTTTTTTTTAGGCCGTAGAGCGCGTACCCTAGAAGCGGTACGAAAATCATTTTGGAAATGGATTCAGGCCATTTGATTGCAATCAAAATTGCTGCTGCAACAATAATTGGTGTGATCCAAATCGCCGCTTTAGGAATACCTGCTTTTTTGAAGTTCGGATATTTCACTGTGCTGACCATTAAGTATGACAATAGAATTGTACTTACAAGAAGTACATACACGTTGATATCGTTCACGAATAGAGCTAACGTACAAAGAACACCGCCTGCTGCTGGAATCGGTAAACCGATGAAATAGCCAGGCGTACCGGCAACAACATTGAATCGAGCTAACCGTAGCGCTCCACATATCGGGAAGATCGCCGTAACAATCCAAGCAAAAGCTGGACTAATGACTGTAGGGTCGTTGAATGCAACTACATACATGATGAAAGCAGGAGCGACACCGAAAGAAATAACATCGGATAAGGAGTCTAATTCTTTACCGAACTCACTTTGAGCGTTCAACGCTCTCGCTACACGCCCATCGAGTCCATCCAATAGCATAGCGACAATGACAAGAACGGCAGCAATACCATGTTCGCCACTGAAGGCTAGGATGATCGATAAAACGCCTAGGAATAAGTTCCCTACTGTAAAGAGACTGGGAATTGATTTTGTTAACATATGTTTTTGTCCACCTCTGGATTTACTATACCCTAAACTTGACTTCATGAAACCTCAACAATGATACTTTATGATTGTATCCACTTTAAATATGTCTGTCAATGAACACTTGTTCCTGAATTCTTTTGAGACCTTCCTTAATGGCGCGGGCTCTCACTTCTCCGATTCCGTCAACTTCATCCAATTCCTCGATCGTCGCCATCATCATGTGTGGCAAGTAGCCAAACTTCTCCACAAGATTACCAATAATGATCGATGGTAACCGCGGGATTTTGCCTAAAATGCGGAAGCCACGGGGGGAAACCGGCTCTTCAGCAATCGAATTGGTATGAGAATACCCTAGCAGGCGAATAATCTGCTGGGGCTCTAACAGTTCATCAGATGACAGACGCTTCAAACCTGCCTGCATCTCCTTGACTCTATCTTCGGATAATTCCCTTACATAATCTTTTACGAGCAAACGCGCCTCAAGTTCCGCATTCCCAACAAGTTCTTCTAATTGCATGCTAATTAAGCGTCCCTCATTGCCAAGTTCGTTAATATAACGATTAATCTCGGCTTTGATGCGTAAGACCATCTCAAACCTTGCGATAACATTAGTAATATCATGCAAGGTAACTAACTCCTCAAACTCTGATGCGCTCAGGTTCGTTAAGGACTGATCCAAAACCACCTTATATCGCTCCAATGTCTGGATTGCTTGATTGGCTTTGGTAAGGATAACGCCGATATCTTTCAACGCATACCTTAAATTACCTTGATAGAGCGTAATGACATTCCGCCGCTGTGAAATGGAAACAACTAATTTATTCGTCTGCTTCGCCACACGCTCAGCTGTTCGATGTCTAATCCCCGTTTCAGACGAGGAAATCGATGAATCCGGAATTAGCTGTGTGTTCGCATAAAGGATACGCTTAATGTCCTCACTGAGGATAATTGCGCCATCCATTTTGGCAAGTTCATACAAATAATTGGGCGAAAAGTCGCAGTTTATTGAGAACCCACCATCCACGATCTCAGTTACCTCGGAACTGAAACCTACAACGATCAGGCCACCTGTTTTGGCACGTAAGACATTCTCCAATCCATCACGAAATGGCGTACCAGGCGCTACCAACTGAAGCAATTGGCTCATCACATCTCGTTTCGTCTCTTCTTTACTCATCATTTTCCTCCTGAAGGCTTGTAGCTTGCAGAACCCACGTTAACCAAGCGCTGCTTTCAATGCCTCTGCCACCGTGTTTACGCCAATAATCTCCATCCCTTTCGGATGTGTCCACCCCTTTAAACTTTTCTCAGGCATAATAACTCTGCGAAAACCAAGCTTCTCTGCTTCCTTCACACGCTGATCAATCCGAGAAACGCCGCGGACTTCCCCCGTCAAGCCAATCTCACCGAACACAACATCAAAAGGTTGCGTCGGTTGATCCCGGAAACTGGATGCGATACTAATCGCAATCGCCAGATCCACGGCTGGCTCATCGAGCTTGATTCCACCTGCCACGTTGAGGTAGGCATCTTGATTTTGTAAAAACATGCCCATCCGTTTCTCTAGTACCGCGATAATTAAAGAGAGACGATTGTGATCGACGCCCGTAGCCATCCTTCTCGGAGAGGGAAAGTTCGTCGAAGACACTAAAGCTTGAATCTCCACCAAGACGGGACGTGTCCCCTCCATACTAGCTACGACAGCTGAACCTGCCACGCCAAGCGGCCTTTCCGATAGGAACAGCTCAGACGGATTATTAACTTCGACGAGACCAACCTCTTGCATTTCAAATATACCGATTTCATTCGTTGAGCCAAATCGATTCTTCACCGCTCTTAAAACACGATAGGAATGATGTCGTTCGCCCTCAAAGTAGAGTACACAATCGACCATATGCTCCAGCATTCTAGGCCCCGCTATGGCCCCTTCCTTCGTCACATGCCCGACAAGGACCGTTGCAATTCCCTTACCCTTAGCTATTCTCATAAAATGCCCTGTGCATTCTCGAACCTGCGATACGGTTCCAGGCGCCGAAGTAATCGCTGGATGAAATACCGTTTGGATCGAGTCAATGACGAGAAAGTCAGGATTCGTTTCTTGTATAGCCTCCTCGATAAGTTCGAGGTTCGTCTCACATAATACGTATAGCAGTGGAGATGAAGCATTTAAGCGGTCAGCACGAAGTTTCGTCTGCTTGATGGATTCTTCTCCTGATATATAAAGGACTTTCTGCTGGGCTTGTGTGAGTTCGAAGGACGTTTGCAGAAGCAAGGTTGATTTCCCAATGCCAGGATCTCCACCTACGAGGATTAGTGATCCAGGAACAATACCTCCGCCTAGGACCCGATTTAATTCTTTGTTGCTTGTGACAACCCTTGGCTCAGAGCTGCTTTCTATATGTATGATGGGGATCGCTTTTTCTTTCGTTTTGGGAATCGAAGAAGTCATACCCTGTGTGCGAACAACCGTTTCTATTTCTTCCACCATCGTATTCCAAGACTGACAACCTGGGCATTTGCCCATCCATTTCGGTGAATCATAGCCGCATTCTTGGCAGCTAAATTTCGTTTTTTGTTTACTCATAGAAGAAGCTACTCCTTAATATAGGGATATCCTTTTTGGTTATCCTTACCAATAATTTTACCATTATTATGTTTTTCATGAAAGTGCCGAAAGAAATAAAAAGCATTTCACTCCATCCTCATCGGATGAAGCAAAATGCTTCTTTGCTTTCCCTTACTTCGACAATGAGACGCCTTCGCCTTTCAGGACGACTAGTTCGCCTTCATTCTCATCGATCGTCAGTGAATCACCTTTGGAAATATTGCCTCTCAGCAATTCTTCCGATAAGCGATCTTCAATATGCTTCTGAATCGCTCTGCGCAATGGACGTGCACCATAGGTTGGATCAAAGCCTTCCTTGGCAAGGAACATTTTCGCCTTGTCGGTTAACAAGAAATCAACCTCTTGCTCTTTCAGACGCTTACGAAGATCATCGGCCATCAAGCTAACAATTTGTGCAATGTGCGACTCATCCAAAGAGTGGAACACGATAATTTCATCGATCCGGTTAAGGAACTCTGGACGGAAGCTTTTCTTCAATTCGCCCATAACCTTGTCTTTCATATTCGTATAGTCTCTTCCAGCATCAAGTGCAGCTGTGAAGCCAAGCGAGGAGTTCTTCTTAATCAAATCCGCGCCGACGTTGGAAGTCATAATGATTAGTGTGTTACGGAAATCCACGGTACGACCTTTGGAATCCGTTAAGCGACCATCCTCTAACACTTGTAAAAGGATATTGAACACTTCCGGATGCGCCTTCTCGATTTCATCGAGGAGGACGACGGAGTATGGCTTACGGCGAACTTTCTCAGTGAGCTGACCGCCCTCTTCATAACCCACATACCCTGGAGGCGCCCCTACTAAACGGGATGTCGAATGCTTCTCCATGTATTCGGACATATCGATACGAACAACGGCATTATCATCTCCGAACAGAGATTCCGCTAGAGCGCGTGCAAGTTCGGTTTTACCAACACCCGTTGGTCCAAGGAAAATAAATGAACCCATCGGACGCTTCGGATCTTTCAAACCTGCTCTTGCGCGGCGGATCGCACGACTTACAGCTTTAACCGCTTCTTCTTGTCCAATGACTCGCTCATGAAGGATATCTTCCATCTTGAGCAAACGATCTGTTTCTTCCTCAGCAAGCTTGCTCACAGGAATTCCCGTCCAGCTCGCAACGATTTGCGCGATATCATCCGGCGTAACTTCCGTATCCAGACGACCTTGTTTCTCTTTCCACTCGTTCTTCGTCGAGTCAAGCTCTTCGCGAAGCTTTTGCTCCGTATCACGAAGTCCTGCTGCTTTTTCGAACTCTTGGCTTTGAACCGCAGCGTCTTTCTCTTTACGGATGTTCTCTAATTTAAGTTCAAGCTGCTTCAAGGATGGTGGCGTTGTGTATGAGCGCAATCTAACCTTGGAACTCGCTTCATCGATCAAGTCGATCGCTTTATCAGGCAAGAAACGATCCGTGATATAACGATCCGACAGCTTAACAGCTTCTTGGATTGCAGCATCTGTAATTTTCACACGGTGATGCGCTTCATAACGGTCACGCAAACCATACAGGATTTGAACCGCTTCTTCTGGTGATGGTTGATCTACCGTAATCGGTTGGAAACGACGCTCAAGTGCTGCATCTTTCTCAATGTATTTGCGGTACTCATCTAATGTTGTAGCACCAATACATTGCAGCTCGCCTCTAGCAAGTGCCGGCTTCAGGATGTTAGAAGCGTCAATAGCGCCTTCAGCTCCCCCAGCACCAATTAAGGTGTGAAGCTCATCAATGAACAAGACGATATTGCCCGCTTGCCGAATTTCATCCATAATCTTTTTGAGACGATCCTCGAATTCACCGCGATATTTCGTTCCTGCAACAACAGAACCCATATCAAGGGTCATTACGCGTTTATCTTTCAATGTTTCTGGAATTTCATTATTAATGATTTTCTGTGCAAGGCCTTCAGCGATCGCTGTTTTACCTACCCCTGGCTCACCAATCAGTACAGGATTGTTTTTGGTTCTACGGCTCAATACTTGAATCACACGTTCAATCTCTTTGCTACGGCCGATGACAGGGTCCAAATGCCCTTCTTTGGCGTAAGCGGTCAAATCTCTTGCCAGACCATCCAATGTAGGCGTGTTCACATTAGGATTCGTACCATGGCTAGGTGACACCGTTTCGCTGCTGCCCAGAAGCTGCAGAACCTGCTGACGCGCCTTGTTCAAGGAAACCCCAAGATTGTTAAGAACTCTAGCTGCCACGCCCTCACCCTCACGAATAAGTCCGAGCAAAATATGTTCAGTCCCCACATACGTGTGACCTAATTTTCTCGCTTCATCCATCGAAAGCTCAATGACTTTCTTAGCTCTAGGTGTATACGCGATGTTGGTCGGCTGCTCTTGTCCTCTGCCAATTAGAGATTCGACTTCATCTTGAATTTTCTCAAGACCTAGGCCGAGCGCAACGAGTGCTTTAGCAGCAATGCCTTCACCTTCACGAATAAGTCCAAGTAAAATGTGCTCTGTTCCAATATTGTTATGTCCTAATCGAACAGCCTCCTCTTGAGCAAGAGAAAGCACCTTCTGCGCACGTTCCGTAAATCTGCCAAACATCATAGCGAACACCTCCAAAAGTAGTATATCTATGGAATTCCTAAAGGATGAATCATATCTTTCTTTCCACATTAGAAAGTTTAAGTTTTCGGTTCCCGAAACCTTCTTTCTAATTGGCGATAAAACTTACCTTTAACCGCGGTCACTCATCCTTGAATTGCCTCGATAGATGTTTTCTCACACAAGACCAAATTTCTCACGGATCAGTTCTGCACGTCGCATGTCTCGCTCTTCTGCATTCAGCTTCTCACCCGCATATTGCTGAAGAAAACCTGGTTGTGTCATGACCAACAGTTCATTGAGAACATGAGAGGATACGTTGTTGATGATGCCCACGTCAATACCCAGTCTTACATCTGACAGTCGCTGAGCAGCTTCCTTAGAGTCGATAATCCCTGCATAGGATAGAATACCAAGCGAGCGATTCACACGATCAATGATCCGCATTCTAGACTCCTGTAATAGCTTATGTCTCGCGGCACGTTCATGCTCTATAATTTGCCTGGCCACACTGTATAAATTATCAATAATCTCTTCTTCTGATTGACCTAAGGTGATTTGATTAGAGATTTGGAATAGATTACCTAAAGCTTCGCTGCCTTCCCCATATAATCCTCTAACCGTCAACCCAACTTGTGTAACTGCGGATAATATGCGATTAATTTGCTGACTAAGAACTAACGCGGGCAGGTGCATCATGACTGAAGCGCGTATTCCCGTGCCGACATTTGTCGGGCAACTCGTTAGGTAGCCTCTTTTTTCATCGTAGCCATAATCCATTTGCGTTTCAAAAATATCATCAATTTGATTGGCCAGGTCCCAAACCTCTTTAATCTGGAAACCTGGACATAAACACTGTATGCGAAGATGATCCTCTTCATTGATCATGATACTAATCGATTCATTATCGCTTAAAATAACGGCACCATTCCTGGATTCGTTAGCTAAATTAGGACTAATTAAATGTTTCTCCACTAGCACCATTCGTTCGAGCTCATTAAGCTCTGCCAATGGAATGAGCGAGAAGTTGCTTATCGTCTCCAACTCTTCATTCTCAAGAACACCCGATAGCTGTTCCAGCACTTCTTGAGATTGTTGATTCGTTGCGAGCATGGGATATGGATAATCTCTCAGATTACGAGCAATACGGATACGACTGCTTATGACAATATCCGACTCTGGCCCTTCACCCTTCATCCATTCACTCAAAGCATCTCCTGTAAACCGCTGTAATGTCACTGGATTCACACTCCCTTACAAACTTACATACCCGCAATTTTCTTCTCAATCTCACGAATTTGGTCACGTATCTGGGCAGCCTGCTCGAATTCTTCGCTCTCGATACAGGTCATCATATCTTTCTTCAAAAGATCGATTTCACGCTTGCTTTGAATGATACCACCACTGCGTTTGGGAACTTTCCCTACATGAACAACATTCCCATGCACTCTCTTGAAAAGAGGGTCTAGTTTGACCGAAAAGCTTTGATAACAGGAGCCACAACCAAACCGACCTAATTTACTGAATTGCGAATACGTAAGACCGCAGTTATCACAGCGGATTGCCTGAGACTTTGCCGCGGACAATGGTTCAAAATCAAGTAAGCCTGAAAGTAAATTGTGAATCGAAAATCCGTTCGATGTTCCTGGGATCATCTCACCCTTTTCGCGAGCACAATTCTCACAAATGTGGAACTCGTTCTTGTCTCCATTCACAATTTTTGTGAAGTGAAGAGTCGCCGGTCGTTTCCCGCATTCCTGACAAACCATTCCATCTGCCTCCTTATCTGCTAAGCAAGGATATCAGCATTGCTTTAAGAATCTTGGCCCGAATTTCATCGCGCAGCGGCAGTTTAAAGGTCAATACATCTCTGGATATTGCTGCCCGAATCAGGTTAGCTTCTCTGGTGGAAATATAGTGCCCCTCTTGCAATTGATAAATAAGCCCCTCTGAGGTGACTTGATCAATGTGGGTATGAATCGTACGGAATATGTGATCTAGGATAGATCCATGACTCTTTAGCTCGATCTTCTGGATCCGAATATAGCCGCCGCCGCCGCGTTTACTCTCCACCACATAGCCTTTTTCCAAGGTAAACCTTGTACTAATGACATAATTGATTTGAGAAGGTACGCATTGAAATTGGTCTGCTAAATCGTTTCGTTGAATCTCGATAGCCCCTTCCGTACTTTGTTGCAGGACATGTTTTAAATACTGTTCAATAATTTCTGATACATTGCGCATCAATTCGGCCTCCCAGATTTCTAGAAGTAAATTGACTTTGACTTTCTTTGACCTTAACTAAATTATAATCATTTCCTTTCTTTTTGACAAGTACTGCTCCTAAAATGCTCCTCCCACGGATCCGATCCCCTTATGTGAACCTTACTATTGTTGACCTTACCTACAGATTTATTCGAAATTAATTTAATAATCGCTGTTGATACGGCTCTTCTGAGCTAATCTAGGATATCCTTAAAGGATAAATGAAAAAAGAGCCTTACCTGGATTACTCCAAGTAAGGCTCTTTCAGTTGCTTGGCAATGTTCTACTCTCCCAGAACCCTGCGGTTCAAGTACCATCGACGCTGGAGGGCTTAACGGTCGTGTTCGAGATGGGAACGCGTGGGTCCCCTCCGCCATCATCACCAAACAGTCAAAGCGTTTGTTTGCGCCTTGAAAACTAGATACGAAACTTCACGTAAAGTAATATTCTTAGGAATTTTGGTTAAGCCCTCGACCGATTAGTATTCGTCAGCTGCATACGTTGCCGCACTTCCACCTCGAACCTATCA
>NZ_JBFUHL010000036.1:0-61818 GCF_056402415.1 Paenibacillus sp. P4_A9 | reverse complement strand
ATGAGATTTCCCAGTATGTAAGACCCCTTGTAGACGACGAGGTTGATAGGTTCGAGGTGGAAGTGCGGCAACGTATGCAGCTGACGAATACTAATCGGTCGAGGGCTTAACCAAAATTCCTAAGAATATTACTTTACGTGAAGTTTCGTATCTAGTTTTCAAGGCGCAAACAAAYGCTTTGACTGTTTGGTGATGATGGCGGAAGGGATCCACGCGTTCCCATCTCGAACACGACCGTTAAGCCTTCCAGCGTCGATGGTACTTGAACCGCAGGGTTCTGGGAGAGTAGAACGTTGCCAAGCAACTGAAAGAGCCTTACTTGGAGTAATCCAGGTAAGGCTCTTTTTTGTCTTTAGGTTGCTGACCCTAGCAGGGTTGACTCCATCTACGATCATTTTAAACGAAAGATCTCAATAATTTAGATGGAGTTTATCCAATTAATCGCCTACTTACTGCATATAACAGGACGTTTCTTTACTAGATATCTTCACTAAACCAGCTTTTCGATACGGTTGAAAACGTAGAAGCATCCATAGCCGCGGGAGGAGCATCCAGCAGTGAAAGATTGTCAGGTGGAGCAGCCAAGTACCAGGAATCCACGGATACATAATTAGAATCAATGCAAGGCCGATGCAGAACAGGTGTAGCTGTACTTTGGTAACGAGACGGACGGATGCATTGCCTTCAGGTAAGAAGCCGGACCAGAAGATGCCCCAACGATATGACCAACCGCGCATAGCCATTCCAATGGTAAAGTGGAAATAAGCGCGAATAAGCAACGTATGAAAGATGAGCACAAGCGGGTAGCTAACTAAGAGTGGCAGCCAGTGAGATGGATCGAATTTATAGAAGAGTACGAGAATTAGAGAAGTATAATAGAGAACTATTTTATATATGGAATGATAAAAACGCCTTATCAACGTATAGCTATAAATCGTAGATTGTTTGGATAAATTGGATTCTTGTTTGATTGACATAGATTGACCTCCGCGCTGCGGTAACGTGTTATGAAGGTATTATCGGCATCTTCCTTCCAAAATATGAGCGTTTAGCTAGTTTAGGAGAATCGAGAATCGGACATACTAGTCGTAAAAGATCGTGGGGTGATCATATGGAGGAGAATCGGTTTGGACTATGTATGATTTGCGAACAACAACGAATTGGCGGAATTCATATTGTGACGGCATTCATATGTGATGAATGTAGTAAAGAAATCGTCAAAACCAATGTTTCTGACCAGAAGTATACGTTTTTTGTGAGTCAGATGAGGAAGGCATTTTACATGGGAAATTCGAGACAATATATGAATTAAGAGGAGAAGCTTCTTTTAAAGAAGCTTTTTTTGTTTTTTTGTCGCCAATCCACTACTATTAGGGTAAATCGAAAATTGAAAGCTCACGAAGCTAGGGGAGTTTGATCCGTTTGTGCAGTGAACAGTCACATAAGATCAGAGCCCCGCTATATGAGGCTATGGTTGCCCATCACGCTAAGAAGTCCGTTAGCCTGCATGTTCCAGGTCACAAATCAGGCCAGGGGCTTCTGGAAGAAGGAATAAGCTTTCTACAAACAGTCATGTCCATTGATTATACAGAAATTACAGGCCTTGATGATTTGCATCATCCAGAGGGCGTTATTTTGGAGGCGGAGCAGCTCGCGGCAGATTGCTTTGGTGCGGAGGAGACGTATTTTCTCATTGGCGGGAGTACGGTTGGTAATTTAGCGATGATCGGAGCGGTTTGTCATAAGGACGAGATCATTCTCGTTCAAAGGAACGTACATAAGTCCGTCATTCATGGGCTCATGCTGGCAGGTGCTCAAGCCGTATTCCTAGCGCCAGGCATTGACCACGAAACAGGCGTCGCTACAGGCCTACGAATAGAAGATGTTAAACAAGCGCTTGAGCAGTATCCAACTGCAAAGGCGTTATTAATAACAAATCCGAATTACTATGGAATAGGAACTCAGTTGAAGCCTTTTGCAGATCTGATGCATGAAAAGGGGATGCTCCTTCTAGTGGATGAAGCTCATGGTGCACATTTCGGCTTCCACGACGAGGTCCCTGCGTCGGCCTTATCCCAAGGCGCTGACGCCGTCGTGCAGTCAACACATAAGATGCTGACCGCGATGAGCATGGGAGCCATGCTGCATGTGCAAGGACCAAGGATCAATCGAAGGGCGATTCGACATTTGTTGGCGATGCTTCAAAGCTCAAGCCCGTCTTATCCGATCATGGCATCCTTGGACTTAGCGAGAAAGCGAATGCATACCGAGGGTCATGCTTGGATAGAACGAGGACTCAGCATGATGAAAGAGTTTAGAGCAGGTTTAGAGAAGCTGCAGGTGTTACATGTCTACCCCCGACAATATCCGCAACAAAGCAGCGGGGGAGCCAACGAAACAGCAGATCCTTTTAAGATTTCTATTTATGATCCCACGCATCGCTTGTCTGGAGCTGAGCTCAAAGATAAGTTAGAGGCCGAAGGCTGCTTTGTAGAGATGACGGATGGCTATCTGGTTTTACTTGTATTCTCCCCTGCTAATTCTAGGGAGAATATGCTTCAAGTTCTCCGTGTATTAAGCAACATTTGTTTGGACATCGCGAACCAAAAGCAGGAACTTCAGGCGCCTATCTCGAATATAGTTAAATTACCCACCTACGCACCCATCTCCTCGCCAATAGGCTTTGACCGTAGTGTCGTGTTTCAAGCAGCGACCAAAGAGGTTCAAATAGAGGAAGCGATTGGGAAGCGTTCAGGTGATATGGTAATTCCTTATCCGCCGGGTATTCCTTATTTGTATCCAGGTGAAGTTATTACGGCTTCTGTAGCTGAGGCACTTGTATTCTTAGCTAGTCAGGGCATCAGGTTCCAAGGAACCCATTTTGGACAGACGCACAAATTAACTATATACACAGATCACGAAGGAACTTCGTGAGGCAGTATGCAGGAGGATCACGTGAACGGAATTTTCATTACGTTTGAAGGGCCGGACGGCGCCGGAAAAACAACTCAGCTTAAGAAAGTAGCGCAGGAACTGCATAAATTAGGACATGACGTGCTCGTTACAAGAGAACCTGGTGGGACTGCAATCAGTGATAAAATTCGCAGTATCATTCTGGACCCTGTTAACGAGGAGATGGTGGATCAAGCAGAGGTACTGCTTTATGCGGCATCGCGTGCGCAGCACGTTCACGAGCTTATTCTTCCAGCACTGAAAGCGGGTCGAATTGTACTCTGCGATCGTTTTATTGATGCCAGTGTGGCCTATCAGTCATATGGTCTCGGCGTCGATATTGAAATGGTGAAGAGTATTTCGAAATACGCTAGCTCAGGGCTGCAGGCAACAAGGACTTATATAATGGACGTACCTGTAGAAGTAAGTTTAGAGCGATTGAATCAGCGAGCAGGTGCTGGTGACAGTACACAGCAATTGGATCGTATTGAGCAGAAAAATGTCGATTATCACAGCAGGGTGCTAGCAGGCTTTCATCAAATTGCTGCTGATCACCCAGAGCGTGTCCGTATGATTGACGCTAACCGCAGTGTAGATCAGATAGCCGCGGATATATGGCAGGATTGCAAACAGTTGCTTAAGGAACATATTTCCGGCTAAAGCGGAAAACCAATTCTTAGTTTATAATATAAGGAGGCATCACCTATGAAACTAGTCGTAGCCGTTGTACAGGATAAAGACAGCAACCGTCTTTCTAACGCTTTAATTAAGGAAGGGTTTCGAGCCACGAAGCTGGCAAGTACCGGTGGATTTTTGCGTGCGGGGAATACTACCTTTATGATTGGTACGGAAGATGACCGAGTGCAAGAGGTGATGCAGGTGATTCGAGCTAATTGTAAAATTCGTGAGCAGCTAGTAACACCCGTTTCTCCAATGGGGGGGACGACGGATTCGTACATTCCATTCCCAGTGGAAGTGCAAGTGGGTGGAGCGGCCGTTTTCGTATTACCTGTCGAAAGATTCGAGCATTTCTAGTCATAATCAAATCTACACAAGGATGGATTCGTCTTGAAAATTAATCCGGGGCTGCAGCCCATCGGTAAGAATATTAAAGTGGGTGAGAATGTCCCCCCGCCGCAGATGGCGCCTCGGAATTTCTCGGACATCATGCAGCAGCATGATGAGAAGTATACGCAGGAACAGCTGGCTAAAATGGTTCAGCAAATCACGCTCCAAGGCGATCGCTTGTCGAGGGGCATGACCGTGAGAGAGTTGCTCCAGTATAAGCTGTTGATTCGTCAGTTTCTCGAGGAAACAGCTAGGCGAGGTGTCAATTTAAGAGATACGAAGGGCTGGGATCGTCGCGGCCGTTCGAAGCGATATAAGCTTTTAGAAGAAATCGATCAAGAGCTCCTCTCATTAGCCGATGAGTTATTGGAGAATGAGCAGGGGCGGATCGAAATATTGCATAGAATCGGAGAAATCCGAGGAATGCTGATCAACTTGTTATTTTAAAAAATATAAGCGTGTAATGGGGCGAAAATAAATGTCCTTCCAAGCGATACCGGGACAAGCGGCGGCGAAACGGCTGCTGCAGAACGGACTGCGTCAAGATAGACTTTCACATGCGTATATTTTTAGTGGTCCTGTTGGGACGGGCCGTTCCGAAATGGCATTAGCACTCGCCAAAGCGATCTATTGTCAGAACGGGACGGATGACGCATGCGGCGAATGCTTAGAATGCCGTAAGGTCGAGCATGGCAATCACCCAGATCTCCATATGGTTGCTCCTGAAGGCGCTTCAATTAAAATTGAGCAGATCCGGGAGTTGCAAAAGGAATTCGCGTACCGTGCAACGGCGTCTGGAACGAAGATATATGTGCTGTACCATGCAGAGAAAATGACGGTACAGGCTGCGAATAGCTTACTGAAATTTCTAGAGGAACCGAACTCTCGTGTAGTAGCGATTCTGATCACCGAGAACGGAAATGCCCTGTTACCGACGATTCAGTCGAGGGCACAGTGGATCCAATTTACGCCAATGGCACGTGAGCAAATGGTGCTCGCATTGCTGGAAGAAGGCCTTCCTGCGGCATTAGTTGGGCCTGCATCGCATGTAACAGCAGGATTGCAAGCGGCCAGAGATTTAATTGGCGCGAATTGGTTTGCAGAAATGAGAACCGTAATGTTACAATTAGCGAAGGAGACGCTCACACGTTTCCCTACTTCCATGATTACCGTGCAACAGCGGATTGTGAAAACAGAACTTGCGGATCATGTTTCGACGTTGTTCGACCTATTGATCCTCTGGTTTAAAGATATGGTGCAGTTGCGCCTTGAGCGCAGAGATAAGCTTGTATATTATGACCAGCTTGACTGGATGAGCTCCCTCGCGTTAAGTCGAGATGTCTCAGCCTGGGTGCGTATGATGGAGCAGGCCGTAGATTTACAAAAGCGACTGCGTTCCAATGCCAATTCTCAGCTGGTTATAGAGAAAATGCTCGTGGAGATGCAGGGGGTGTAAGATGTACTCAGTGGTTGGCGTCCGCTTCAAGAAAGCGGGTAAAATATATTATTTTGACCCCATTGATTTACCGATCGAGCAAGAAAGTGCCGTTATTGTTGAGACCGCACGCGGTGTTGAATACGGCAAGGTCGTGGTGGGCAAAAAGACCGTCAAAGAGAACGATGTGGTTCTGCCACTCAAAAAAGTCATTCGTATTGCGGATGATACGGATGCTGATTTGGTTGAAGAGAATAAAAAAGCAGCCAAGGACGCTTTCCAAACGTGTCACGATAAAATTAAAGACCATAGTCTTAAGATGAAGCTAGTGGACGTAGAGTATACCTTTGACCGAAATAAAATTATCTTTTATTTTACGGCTGAAGGACGCGTCGATTTCCGTGAGCTTGTGAAGGACTTGGCGAGTATTTTTCGGACAAGAATTGAGCTCCGTCAAATTGGTGTGCGCGATGAAGCGAAGATGTTGGGTGGCATAGGTCCGTGTGGGCGAATTCTATGTTGTTCCTCGTTCTTAGGTGATTTCGAGCCAGTGTCCATCAAGATGGCCAAAGACCAGAATCTATCCCTGAATCCGACCAAAATATCGGGATTATGCGGAAGATTAATGTGTTGCTTGAAATATGAACATGATAACTATGAAAGCGCCAAAGATTCTCTGCCGACGGTTGGTCGACTAGTGATCACCTCATTTGGCAGCGGGAAAGTTCTGGGTCTCAATATTAAAGAACGTACGGCAAAGGTTCAATTGTTTGATCTTGGGAAAGCGCTAGATCTACCATTCGATGATGTTGTTGAACAAGAGTAGAAGATCGAGGATCCAAGGGGGCGCTGGCCAGTAAGCATGCATGGCACTAGAGGTGAAAGCGTGGATAAACAGGATATTTTTGGACAAATAGATGGGATCGAAGAACGAATGGGTACCACGTATGCTGAATTAGGTGCCTTGAAGAAACGGATTATTACCCTCATCGAAGAAAATAAGAGATTAAGCATAGAGAATCAGCAGCTGCGTAAGCTCATCCGCCAAGAGGAAACGGTGGTTGAGGAGCCGACGAGAGATACTGATGAAGAACCGGTGCAGTTACCAGGAGCCGGATATGATAATTTAACCCGCTTATACAACGAAGGATTTCATATTTGCAATGTATATTATGGACACCTTCGGACCGAGGGAGATTGTTTGTTTTGCTTATCCTTTTTAAATAAATAAGACGTTTGGCCGTAGGGGTGTATCCCTTACGGTTTTTTTCCATAATAAGCAAGGAAGAGAAAGGAAAGACGTATGAAGCAAGTTTCGCTATTACCAACAGAACGAATCGATGATTTATTAACTTATGATTTGAAAATTATCCAAAGTGATGAAGTGTTCAGTTTTTCCATGGATGCTGTTCTCTTGGGGAGGTTCAGCAGTGTTCCTCCTAAGGGGCGAATCGTCGACTTATGTACAGGGAATGGTGTGGTTCCCTTGTTGTTATCCACGCGAACTCGAGCTGAGATATGGGGCGTCGAAATTCAAGAACGTCTAGCGGATATGGCCGTGCGGAACGCTGAGATTAATGAGTTATCGGATAGGCTTCATATGGTGCAGGGAGATTTGAAAACGATTCATAAGACACTAGGCCATGGGCAATTCGATGCCGTCACCGTAAATCCACCTTACCTGCCTGTGCCGAATGGGGAGCAGAATAGCAATGTGCATTTTGCGGCGGCGCGACATGAAATTCATTGCAATCTAGAAGATGTTACTGCGGCAAGCGCCAAGTTAGTAAAAGCCGGAGGTAAGGTGGCAATGGTGCATCGTGCTACACGAGTGGTCGACATCGTCTGCCTAATGAGGCAGTACCGCATCGAACCGAAGCGAATTCGCTATGTGCATGCGCGCGCAGGCGAAGAAGCGATGATGGTGCTAATTGAGGGAATGAAGGATGGGAAGCCGGAGATCCGCACGCTACCGCCTCTCATCGTATACACAGAGAATGAGGAGTATTGCCAGGAGCTGAAAGACATCTATTATGGAGGTCGGAGCTCGCTTGAATTCTCGTAAGCAGGTTAATTGTATGATTAATATAAAGTGATGAGGGATTTAACTGTGAGTTTGACGATACAAAAAAGCTACCGCGAGGATCATAGCGGTGTAGGAACGCTATACTTGGTTGCCACGCCGATCGGCAACCTCGAGGATATGACCTTCCGTGCGATCCGCACACTGAAGGAAGTGAGCATGATTGCCGCTGAGGACACGCGGCAAACGCGCAAGCTGCTGACCCACTTTGAAGTCGCTACGCGACTGGTCAGCTATCACGAACACAACAAGCAAGCAAGTGGCCCCGAACTGGTCCGCTTGCTGCTTGAAGGGCAGAGCATCGCGCTAGTCAGCGATGCAGGGCTTCCGGCCATTTCCGACCCAGGTTATGACCTGGTGCGGATGGCCGTAGAAGAGGGCGTGCCGGTGGTACCCATCCCCGGCGCGAACGCGGCCCTGTCAGCGCTGATTGCATCAGGCTTGCCGACAGAGCGGTTCTCCTTCGTCGGTTTTCTCCCCAGGGAGAAAAAGGACCAGACGAAGTTGCTTGAAGGGCTGCAGCATGTGCAAGACACATTGCTGTTCTATGAATCTCCGCACCGCGTGGAGAAAACACTTCTGCGCATGGCGGAAGTGTGGGGAGCGGAGCGCAGGGTTTGCCTCGCCCGCGAGCTGACGAAGCGGTACGAGGAGTTTGTGCGCGGCACGATCGCAGAGTGCCTCGCACATTTAGAGCAGTACCCGCCGCAGGGCGAGTACTGCGTGATCGCCGAAGGCGCGTCAGACGCGGCGGTGCAGGAGGCGGCCGACGGTTGGTGGGAAGCGAAGTCGCTCGGCGAGCACGTCGCCCACTACGAGGATCGCGGGATCGATCGCAAGGACGCGTTGAAGCTAGTCGCGACGGACCGTGGATTATCGAAGCGTGATGTGTATAATGCGCTTCTTGAGCGTTAAAGGGCGCAGAATGACATAGAACAGGAAAAGGCCCCTTATGGGGGCCGGATCCCTGTACAGGATTGATTTTATCTTTGTTGCCCAGCTTAGACACTTGCTTGCCAATGTCATCTTTGCCCTGATACAAAAAAAGATCTCTAACCCGTGGCCGAAGCCAACAAAGTTAGAGATGAAAGGAGATATGAAAAAGGTTAGAATTACCAATAGGATAAGTGCTACTTCTATTATATACTACTTTTCTTATTTTGTCACAGGTGTTGGCATTTCTGCTAAACAAATATGACAAACAATTTTTCCCTTAAAGTACGAGACGTTCTCCGCATTGCCACAGAAGATACAAGCAGGCTCATATTTCTTCAACATGATGCGTTCGCCGTCTACATATATTTCCAGAGCGTCTTTCTCGCCAATACCCAACGTGCGGCGCAGCTCGATTGGAATTACAACGCGTCCTAGTTCGTCCACTTTTCTAACAATTCCGGTAGATTTCATCATATATATATAAAACCCCTTTCGATTTTATCAAATTTTTATCAAGATCGTCATGTTTCGACATTTGCTTATGACTTATGATACCAACGATTCCCAAAATAGTCAACCATATTTTCGCTGAAAATGAGCTAGTTAATCCCCAAATTCATTATTTTTGTGACATGGTTAAAAACGGTAATGGCGCTAGGAATAAGGGGTTGTAAGGGGGATATTACGAGCTTTTCAAATCCCCTTTTCTTAAAAAATATTGGAAAAACAGATTTTGAGAAGCTGGAAAATTGGAAATTTGAAATTCGACAAAAAACGACATTTTAAAGGATTGTTTGTCAAAAATGTCGAAACATTTACTAATATTAGGGAGGTCAATACCACATGAAAGAAGAAAAGGTGTTTAAAGATCCCGTTCATAAATACATTTATGTGCAAGATGAGACGATTTGGGATTTAATTAATACACGGGAATTTCAACGATTGCGCCGTATTCGCCAATTAGGCACGTCCTATTTAACCTTTCACGGTGCAGAGCATAGTCGCTTCTCTCACTCGCTAGGCGTATACGAGATTACGCGGAAAATTATTTCGCAGTTCGAACGCAATCACTATGAGGACTGGCCGAAGGAGGAGCGTCTGCTCTGCTTGTGTGCGGCTTTGCTCCACGATTTGGGACATGGTCCGTTTTCACACTCCATCGAAAAGGCATTCGGGACAAGGCACGAGGACTGGTCCTGCCGCATTGTGCTCGGAGATACCGAGGTGAACGAAGTGCTGAGCCGGGTCTCACCTGATTTTCCGAAAAAGGTGGCCGGAGTCATTTGTAAATCGTATAGCGAAGAAATAGTAGTTAGCTTAGTATCTAGTCAGCTGGATGCGGACCGCATGGATTATTTGCTGCGTGATGCTTACTTTACAGGCGTTAATTATGGCACATTTGATCTGGAGCGAATTCTTCGGGTGATTAGGCCCTATAAGGGACATATCGTTGTCAAAGAGAGTGGTATGCATGCCGTTGAGGACTATCTCATGTCTCGCTATCAGATGTACTGGCAGGTTTATTTCCATCCAGTAACGCGAAGCGCAGAAATACTTTTGCATAAAATATTTGCACGCGCCAAGCATTTATATGAGGAAGGCTATAATTTCGGATTTATGGTGGAGCCGATTCTTCATCTGATTCAGAATCAAATCACCTTGGAAGATTATTTGTTGCTCGATGAGTCGGTCATGCAAACGATGCTAACCTTTTGGAGTCAAGAGAAGGATGATATGCTGGGGGATATGTGCAAGCGTTTCTTAGACCGTAAATTGTACAAGTACAGTACCTTCGACGGAGATCAGGTGCAACTCATTCAGCGCATGGAAATGGTGATGAGAGAGGTTGGCTTCGACCCGACTTACTATATGGAGATCGATTTTCCTTCAAATCAATCCTATGACGTGTACAGAGCTGGCGAAAATGATGATAATTTGCCAATCCTTTTGCTGGATCATAAGGAAAACTTAACTGAAATTACACATCGCTCGGAAATTGTGCAGTCGATTAGTGGCTTTCAGATGGGGAAGCACCATGTGTACTATCCAGAGGAGTTGCTTGAAAGGTTGAATGCTGAAGACTATCTGGATGTTTGGGAGATGTTGGGGGAGCAAGAGTAGCAAGGAGTGGCAAGGATACGTAACACACCATATTTATTGACATAGAGGAGAACGACCATGCTAACGGATTCACATACACATTTAAATGCCGAACAATTTAAAGATGATCAAGAGGAAGTTATTCAGCGGGCGTTAGATGCCGGTGTTACGAGAATTGTGAATGTCGGCTTTAACCGCGAAACCATCCCGAGCTCGATTGAGCTTGCTGAGAAATACGATTTTATTTACTCAACGGTAGGCTGGCATCCCGTCGATGCCATTGATATGATGCCTGGTGATTTGGAATGGATCGAGTCCTTATGCCAGCATGAGAAGGTGGTCGCGATCGGAGAGATTGGTCTGGATTATTATTGGGACAAATCACCGAAGGATGTGCAACAGCGGGTTTTTCGGGAGCAAATTCGTCTTGCGCGTAAGCTGGGGATGCCGATTGTGATTCATAATCGAGATGCACATCAAGATATCTTAACGATTCTCAAAGAAGAGAAGGCAGCCGAAGTCGGAGGCATCATGCATTGCTTCTCAGGGAGCTGGGAAACGGCCAAGCAATGTCTGGATATGAACTTCCATATTTCCTTTGGAGGGCCAGTTACTTTTAAAAATGCTGTGCAACCGAAAGAGGTGTTGGCACAGGTTCCGCTTGATCGTCTATTGATCGAAACGGATGCTCCTTACTTAAC
The DNA here is from genome assembly GCF_056402415.1 of Paenibacillus sp. P4_A9. Taxonomy (NCBI): domain Bacteria; kingdom Bacillati; phylum Bacillota; class Bacilli; order Caryophanales; family Paenibacillaceae; genus Paenibacillus; species Paenibacillus sp. P4_A9. The sequence goes on along the minus strand of NZ_JBFUHL010000036.1, from coordinate 50,543 downwards.
ACCCCATCCTTTCCGCGGTAAGCGCAATGAAACCGGTTATGTTCGCTTAGTGGCTGAGACTGCCGCGGAAATTCGTGGGATGACGCTGGAAGAGCTAGCTGAAGTTACGACGAATAATGCGATTCGTTTACTCGGCCTCAAGTAAAATACTTTTGTTGAATTTCCGACGCAGGACAACACCGCATGCGAAGGAAATGAAGGAGAGACTGAGCAGTGGAACTAGGAGATATAGGATTGGCGTTCCCATCATAAATGGAATCGTCAGGATGACAAGCTGGGGTGTGAGAGTTAACCAGATGATATAGGCTAGAGAACCTGCCTTGGCTTGAGACTCCAATGGATACATACTGAGCCAGAACGTATACCGATGCGCACGCTCCAGAGACGAAAGCTGAACCATCGAGATCACAAGTGCGATGAGTAGAATTACGCTTTTTGCAGTCGTGGAATCTGAAACGGCTAAGGCTAATACGCCAATCACAGTAAGCCGGAGAACAATCGCGAATAATTCAGTGCGCAGCAATGTCTTCATATATAAGTAGAGAAACGCCGAATCCTGTCGAAATGGGATCGTTCGTGTAAGCCCGCTGATCCAACCTCGGCGGGCTATTCGCGTTGGTAACTGAGGGACATCTACGAACCAATTGAAGAAGGCGTAGAGTCTAGCCTGCTGCTGCTTCTCTTTGGCAATCAGATAATCCCATCCGATCACATATTTAGCAACAGAACGAAACGCGGAAAGCCATACGAATACAAGCAACAATGCTGTTATGCTGGCCCATAAGCTACTATAGTGAAATTGAACGGTAATGAGGGAAATGGACGCGATCCAACGAAAGATGACAGACAGTAATCTTGTTCGTTCAGCAGCAAATCTGCCTTCCTGCCAACTGGCTAATAGGTTAGCTACTTTTAATAGAAGCAATAGAGCTAACATTAGTAGAAATGGCTGTGAATCCGCTCCTAAACAATGGTTATAAAGCGGACGAAGTGTGACCCAAGCAAGAAATAACCAGAGCCCCTGAAGTGAAAAGCTATAGAAGAAGCTGCTTCGGAAATAAGCGTCCATTTCATGTTCAATCCGCAACAGAAACATCCGATCGGCACTGCGGGTCAGTGTTCGAATGGGACTTGAAGTGACGAGTGGAACGAGCGCGAGCAGGACGATCCATAGGTACGGATAATCTGTCGGAAGTCGCTGTAATGTTTTTGCATAATAATAGGAAGAAACGATGACAAGAAACAACAAGAATCCGATAAAATTACTGCGTGCGGCATACTGCCAATAACCCATGGATTCCTTCATATAATGTTGAAAACGCTGCTTCCATAATGCTTGAGTGTTAAATGCATGTGTAGTATCTTTTGGCTGGTTCATCGCAGTTCTCCTTGAACAAGCTTGTAGAAGATGTCGTCTAATGACGCCTGGGGAAGCTCTGTTTGTGCGCGTAATTCGACTAAATCTCCCTGAGCAACCATGTGGCCCTTGTGGAGAACGACATAGTTATCGCAATATTTTTCAATTGTAGACAAAATGTGTGAGGAAATGAGGAATGATGCGCCTTTTTGTTTCATTTTAACCATTAATTCGAGCAAGGAACGTATAGCTAAAGGGTCGAGACCGAGAAATGGCTCATCGATAATATATAACGAGGGCTCGATCAGGAACGCATTCATGATCATGACCTTTTGCTTCATCCCTTTGGATAAATGATTTGCGAAGCTATTCAGCTTGTCTTTCATTTGAAATTGCTCTAACAAGGACTGGGAACGGGTTTCGTAGTCCTCCTTGGAAACGCCATAAGCCATGGCTGTTAGCTCAAGGTGTTCACGAATCGTAAGCTCTTCGTATAACTCTGGACTTTCAGGTACATAGGCGTATGTAGCGCGGTAGGGAATTGGACTTTCGGCTAAAGTTAAGCCTTTAATACGAATGGATCCTTTTTGCGGCTGCAGCAGTCCTAATATATTTTTGATGGTGGTACTTTTCCCTGCCCCGTTGAGTCCGATTAGCCCCATCATTTCACCTTGGCGGATCGAAAATGTGAGGTCATGCAGAACTGGTCTGTTAGGTAAGTATCCCCCGAATAAAGCGTTTACTTCTAAGATGGGAACCATCTCAATTGCCTCCCTAAATAGCAAATTATTGGTATTTATCATTCAATTACTTCCAGAATCATTATAAACAAATTTGCGTTTTTAGCCTAGTTTTGGTCATTATGCATTAAAAAATCGAGTATACGTACGTTAAAGTTAGGTACATGTAGATATAAGTGGATTATATTTGAAAAATAATCGAAATTTAAGTGATTTAGCCCTTTTTAACGGGTGTTAATCCCTTTACAGGTTGAGCTTAACAGCGTAATATACTTTTCATAATAACTTAATATCCAATTTGCCAATTTTCCATTCGCTGAGTTCCAAATGTGGAAACGGGGGAACCACTGCAAGCTTAATTAGCATTCAAATGCGGTTAAGTAAGCAGAGAGTAACAGGGGTGAATCATGGACGTCAAACAAGTAGTTTGCGTCTGCGTAGGGCGACTCTCACGTCCGAATCCGTCAGCTAACCTCGTAAGCGTAAGAGAGGTAACGATTGTCGTGCGTGCTATTTGTATTTCACTATGCAAACTAAGCCAGCGAGAAGAGTCCTCTTCTTGCTGGCTTTTTGTCCTCATACAGGGTTTTACACAGATAAAAAGACATAAAATGACCCGGAATTCATAGGATGATGAATAGGTAAAAGGGGGGACGACCAGATTCAGCGAGGTTAGAAAGCTGAAGATGGCGAGCATGTTAAGTTAAACTAAAAACCTTAGTCGCGTCAAATTTAATCATGCTGTAACCTGGCGGCGAGGCTTTGAAGGAGGACCGAAAAAGTGGGCAGTATCTCAATTAGCGAGACCCATGTAAAACGATCATCCAGCATGTCCTTCGCATTGCGATGGAAGCATGAAAACTTGCGTTTGATTTTAAGCCTAGCTATAATCTCAATCGCAATGACTTTCATGTTTTTGGTGTTGTTGTACGGAACGGCTACCAAGAGCGTATCCGTGGTTGTGAATGGACAAGAAACTATTGTGCACACGAAGCAATGGGTCCTGCAACGCCTACTGGATGAACAAGCCATAAAGATTGGAGAGCACGATGAAATTTCAGCTTCACTTACGACCAAGCTCAAGGGTGGAGACAAAATTGTTATCGAGCAGGCCTCACCAATTCAATTGACTGCTGATGGAAAGACCACCACTGTTTACACAACTGCAAGAACGGTAGAAAGTGCATTGCAACGTTTAAATATTGCACTTGGGGAGAACGATCGTATCACTCCCGAACCGACGGCCGCTCTAAGCACAGGTGATGAAATCAAGATCGTCCGTGTGAAAAAAGAGACGGAGGAAGTCTCTGAACCGATCGCATTCGAGACAGAGAAAAAGAATGACGCATCTTTACTTAAAGGGAAAGAGCAAGTCGTCCAAGAAGGTAAAGAAGGCGTATTGGTCAAGAAGAAAGAAAAGACTTTCGAGGACGGTGTTTTAGTCGCGGAAGCAGTTGTGGGTGAAGAAGTACAATCAGAAAGCGTTAAGAAAGTAGTATCTGTAGGCACGAAAAATCCTGTGGTCGTTCTCTCCGCCTCTTCACCGAGTGTGGATGAGGTTTCCAAGAATGGTGTGACCTTCGGCTACAAACAAATTCTCAAAAACGTGAAACTTACTGCTTATTCAGCGGACGCCGCGTCGACAGGCAAAACCGAGGGCTCCTCTGGTTATGGTAAAACCTACACGGGGACTACTGTAACCGAAGGTCGCACAATTGCCGTAGATCCGAAGGTGATTCCACTGGGTTGGTGGGTGTATATTGAAGGGATTGGCTTCCGTCGTGCTGAGGATATTGGCAGCGGCGTGAAAGGTCAGATGATCGATGTATATTACGAGGATCATGGCTATGCGAATAAATTCGGAACCAAACAAGGGTACACGGTATATGTGGTTGGCCCTACAAAACCGTCTCAAAACTAACGTGTATTCGGAAGTTTTGACGGGAACACTACTAAATACACGTAGCTTGGCATCTGCCGCGCGAAAGAAGAGGAGACCCCTCTTCTTTTTCTGCTTGTACTGGGAAGGAAAATGTAGATGATAAAAGAAATGATCGTTGTGGAGGGTAAGGACGATACAGCTGCCATCAGGCGGGCTGTGGAGGCGGATACGATTGAAACGGGCGGCTCCGCCATCGGACAAGCCGTACTCAAGCGGATCGCGCTGGCTCAGCAGCGCAGAGGCGTCATTATATTCACGGATCCCGATCACGCAGGTGAGCGGATTCGCAAAATCGTGGCAGCCAAGGTGCCTGGCTGCAAGCATGCCTTCATTACGCAGGAGCAAGCCGCGTATAAAGGCGACATTGGCGTCGAGAACGCGACGCCGGAGACGATCCGTCAGGCGCTTCAGAGCCTGCGGACAGAGTACGACGCAGCGGTCTCTCAGCTGACGATGGAGGATTTGATCGGCGCGGGCCTCGTCGTGCATCCGGATGCGGCGGCACGCCGCTTGGCCGTAGGCAACGCCTTAGGCATTGGTTATTGCAATGGTAAGCAATTTTATAAGCGCTGCGCGATGTTTCAGATTTCGCGAGAGGAATTCGAAGCGGCGCTCGAGCATTTGAATTGACATATATGTTAGAGATCCTATAGATAACGAGGTCTATCCTATGACGATATCCGGGCAAGAAGTGATTGTAACCGCAGAAGATGTAGCTACACCAAGTAAAACGAAACAAATTATTAAGAAAAATGGCCTCGTGCTGAAGAAAAGCTTGGGCCAGAACTTTTTGATTGATCAAAATATATTGAGCAAGATTGTCATGGCCGCTGAGCTCGGGCCTACGAAGGCTGCGCTCGAGATCGGCCCCGGCATCGGCGCGCTCACACAGCAGCTAGCCAAGCTCGCTGGCCGCGTGCTGGCTGTCGAGATCGATCAGCGTCTGCTGCCTATTCTGGACGAGACGCTGGCGCCATACCCCCATGCTACAGTCGTTCATGGGGATATCTTGAAGACTAACCTGCAGGAGCTGTTCCAGCAGCATTTCGAAGGCGTGGAGGGCGTCAGTGTTGTCGCCAACCTGCCCTACTACATCACGACGCCGATCATCATGAAGCTTCTCGAAGAGAAGCTCCCGCTGGAGAATATCGTCGTGATGATCCAAAAAGAAGTGGCCGACCGCATGGCGGCTCGTCCAGGCACCAAGGATTACGGCAGCCTTAGCATTGCCGTGCAGTTCTACTGCGAGCCAGAGCTCGTCACCATCGTGCCTCGCACCGTCTTCGTGCCGCAGCCGAACGTCGATTCCGCTGTCATCCGGCTGCGTGTACGTCAAACGCCTCCAGTGGAAGTGGCGGACGTGGACTTCTTCTTTGCCGTCGTCCAAGCGTCCTTCGTTCAGCGTCGCAAAACCTTATACAACAACCTCGCGGCAAGGTTCTTTTCCAAAGAGAACAAGCCTGAGCTGGAAGCTTTGCTGCACAGCATTCAGATCGAGCCTTCCCGTCGCGGTGAAACACTCAGCATGGAGGAATTTGCTCGCTTGTCGACGGCTCTTCGTGCGCACGGGTGCAAATAACCCGCACCAAATGCCTAGTCTCGCCATAGGATACCCCTAGGAGGGGATTTGTGCGATGAGGCAAGGAGATTTTGTGACCCGTATTTCCTATGGCGGAGACGTCGTGTTTAAAATTGAACGAATTGAGCATCTCAAGGCGATTCTGCGAGGTGTCGATTATCGGTTGCTAGCAGATGCGCCGCTTTCGGATCTGACAAAAACGAATCTTAAAGAGACCTTAGATCATCCGAGATCGAGCTCGCCTGAGTTTCGTGAGTCGCTGCGTCGGCTGGCAGTGTCTCAAGTGCAGTTGCAGGAGAAGAATCAGTTAGCCATCAACCATAAACAAAAGCCTCAACCCAATAATAATAGCTATTTTGAAGTGCCGGGAAGGGTGCTTCATCTAGATGGCGATCCAAGTTACCTGCGCAAAAGTATGCAGCTCTACGGCGAATTACGCGTGCCAGCAGAAGGTTTTTTCATTCCTGAGGTGCAAATGGCGGAAGCACTGCAAAGATTGCTTCCTCAATATAAACCGGACATCGTTGTCATCACAGGTCATGATGGCATTTTGAAAAATCGGCAAAGCGTCAGCCCGAGCAATCTGTCGAGCTATAAGAATTCCCAAAACTTTGTGAATGCGGTTCGAGTGGCTAGACAATATGAGAGAAATCGTGATTCATTAATTATTGTGGCGGGTGCATGTCAGTCGCATTTTGAAGCCTTATTACGGGCTGGGGCTAATTTCGCAAGTTCACCTGCTCGCATTCTCATTCACGCCTTAGATCCGCTCTGTATCGCTGCCAAGCTGTCCTATACCCCAACAAAAGAAACGATCTCGATGTTGGATATCATGGACTTGACCGTAACAGGCTTAGAGGGTCTAGGTGGGGTAGAGACGCGTGGCAGCTATCGGATGGGTGTTCCTGGTATTCAACACACGGATGAGTCTATTTAGCTTAGCTGGCGCTCGAGAAACACTTATTTGTCATCGACTCCGTGGAGGGGGTGACAGAGAGGTGTTCTTTTTTTGCGCGTAAAAAACATAAGTTTACTGTGTTTACTCCGGAGCAACCATGAAAAATGCGCTCTTTCTTAAGGTGTTATGAAGAAGTTTCTCCATAACTGGAAAAGTGTGAATAATTTGCGAACATTGGTGACAACCTGAAGGAAGGGGAAATCGGAAATTGAACAAAAATGCCGTTGACAACGGGATTGGGGTGCTGATATAATATTTGCCCTTGTTTGACATGAATGGCTGAATGGGTTATAATTGACAAGGAAAGAGGTGGTAGTTGACAATGGCAAAAAATGCGCTATTGGAAATCAAACGCAGTTTGGAGCCCCACGTTGGGCAGAAGATCATGTTGAGAGCGAATGGTGGCCGTCGTAAGACTGTCGAGCGTTCTGGTGTTTTAGAAGAAACCTACCCTTCTGTGTTTATTGTGAAATTAGATCAAGAATCCCACGCCTTCAAACGAGTGTCATACAGCTACGCCGATATCCTCACCGAATCCGTCGAAGTTACAGTATGCAACGATGATGGTCAGGTTCGCATCACTTACATACAGCATTAGCTTAACAGCGTTCCGATATTGAACAGACCCTCGTGGTCTGTTTTTGCTTTGTATAGAGATATAGAGATGTTTGATCATGGTGAAGTTCAAGATGGTGCATGGACGTAAAGTGATGGGGCATACTAATCGAAATCGTCATCAATCACTGCTTATGATGGTTGCAGAGTTCATTTTGCGAAAATGATAAGGGGGATTTGGTATGAGTCGAAGAAGAAGTGTTATGTCCGAAAGCTTTAAATATGAATTAGCGAAGGATCTTGGTTTCTACGATGTCGTGCAGCGTGAAGGTTGGTCTGGCATTCGTACGAAGGATGCGGGGAATATGGTGAAGCGGGCGATTCAAATTGCAGAGGAGCATCTGGCGAAGCAGCATGTGTCAACTCCGACACACGCCCAGGTTACACCAACTAACTACCGTCAGCCAACAGCTAGTCAGCCTGCATTTAACGGGCAGAGTTATACTCAATCGTATAACACGCATCAACCAGCCACTGGCTATCAGCAGTCAGGCCAAGCGGGGCAGCGTCCGTATTATAGCTAAAGCAATTGCTTTAGCTTTTTTTTTGCGCTTTTGTTATAATATCTCAATGGCAATCGAGCAAAAGAAGGTGATCGGATGAAGATTTTTGAGAAAGCACCGGCTAAAATTAATTTGTCTCTTGATGTTTTACATAAAAGACCAGACGGCTACCATGAAGTTGAGATGGTGATGACGATGGTGGATCTTGCAGATCGGATCGAAATGCAGGAACTCGCGCGTGACACGATTATTATATCGAGTCAGGCGGGCTATATTCCGCTCGATGAGAAGAACCTGGCCTTTCAGGCAGCGCGTCTTATTAAGGACCGCTATGACGTCAAGCAAGGCGTCTACATTCACTTGGACAAGCGTATTCCTGTGGCTGCCGGTTTGGCTGGCGGTAGCAGCGACGCGGCAGCAACGCTGAGAGGTCTCAACCGTCTCTGGAACCTAAATATCCCTAATGAGGAGCTTCAGGTGCTTGGTGCAGAGCTTGGCTCCGATGTGCCTTTCTGTGTGACAGGAGGGACTGCCCTTGCGACAGGTCGCGGCGAAAAGCTGGAGCATATCTCGGCTCCGCCTCAGTGCTGGGTCGTGCTGGCAAAGCCGCCGATCAATGTATCGACTTCGGAGATCTACGGGAAGCTGAACGCACGGGAGATCAAGCATCATCCTTCTACACAGGGTGTGTTAAGTGCGATTCAGGACAAGCAGTTCGACCGTCTGTGCGACAATCTAGGCAATGTGCTGGAGGAAGTGACACTGGATCTCTATCCAGAAGTTAGGCATCTCAAGGAGTGCATGCAGCGCTTGGGTGCGGACGGTGTGTTGATGTCAGGCAGCGGGCCAACCGTATTTGGTCTCGTTTCCAAGGAGGCGAAGGTGCCGCGCATCTACAATGGGCTGCGGGGCTTTTGTAAGGATGTTTATGCTGTGCGCATGCTGACATAATGAGTCTTATGAGAGCCCCGCTATGGGGCTCTTTTTCAATTAAAGGGGCATAATGGTAATGGTGGCTCCTGAACCTTGAGGCGCGTTACATTTATGTGAGGTTTGTGTTAACATAATTTTCATGGTTAGCTTGAATAAATACGTATAAAAGTGGTATATTTTCATTATAATATTCGGATTTTTGGGGGTAGTGCGATGAAAAAGTTGAAAAGGAGCGCTAGGCTGGTGGAAATGACACAATATTTGTTATTTCGCCCTCACTCGTTAATCCCTTTAACGACTTTTGCCGAGCGTTACAACTCCGCGAAATCTTCCATAAGCGAAGATCTTGCCATCATTAAAGAAGTGTTTGAAGAAGAAGGACTAGGTGAGCTTAATACGCTTGCTGGTGCCGCTGGAGGCGTGAAATTTTCACCGAAGGTGCCCAAAGAAATATCCTTGAAGTTTATCCAGAACCTATGTTTGCAACTGCAACAACCAGAACGGATTCTTCCCGGCGGATATTTGTATATGTCCGATATCATGGGGCAGCCCCAGTATTTGAACGAAATTGGCAAAACTTTTGCATCCGCTTTCGCTGGTCGCGATGTAGATGTGATTATGACCGTTGAAACCAAAGGGATCCCGCTTGCTTATGCGACGGCCACCTATATGAACTTGCCTGTTGTTATCGTACGTAGAGACAGCCGGGTAACGGAAGGTTCGGCAGTTAGTATTAACTATGTGTCGGGCTCCAACAAGCGGATCCAAACCATGTCACTAGCAAGGCGCGCCCTGAAGGAAGAGTCCAAGGTGCTGATCATCGATGACTTCATGCATGTTGGCGGCACGATTCATGGCATGATGGACCTGTTAGCGGAGTTTAAAGCGACTGTACAAGGTGTAGGCGTATTCATGGAATCCTGCGAAGCTGAGGAGCAATTGGTAGATAACTATGTCTCACTAGCTCGATTATATGGCGTAGACTCCAAGACAAAGCAAATTACGGTAGAGCCAGGTAACTATTTTGATACGAAATAAATTACTCCGCCGTCACAAGTGATTTCTATATTCAAAAAAGGAGATTCGTAAAGCATGGAACTTATTTCAACATCAGCAGCACCTGCTGCTATTGGACCTTATTCACAGGCGGTTAAATTAGGTAACCTTTTGTTTACTTCCGGACAGATCCCATTAGGTTTGGATGGTCAAATCGTAGAGGGCGGGATCAAGGAACAGGCACATCAAGTTTTTGCAAATTTGAAAGGCGTGCTTGAAGCAGCGGGTTCATCTTTCGGACATGTCGCGAAGGCAACTGTCTTCCTGAAAGACATGAATCAATTTGGGGAGCTTAATGAGATTTATGCAACCTACTTTGGTGACCACAAACCAGCTAGATCTACCGTTGAAGTTGCGAGATTACCTCGTGATGTTTTTGTCGAAATTGAACTAATTGCTGTGATTCCTGTCGAAATTTAACAGAAACATTAAGAACACATTAAATTATCAAATTTTTCAAAAAAATAAGAAGGAATTTGCATAGAGATGTTGAATATATCACCCAAGTCTCAGAGATGGAAAAAGGTGGTGAACACAAGTGCAAATTACAGATGTAAGACTCCGCCGGGTAAACTCCGAGGGGAGGATGAAGGCGATTGCTTCTATTACCATTGATAACGAGTTCGTCGTACACGACATTCGTGTCATCGATGGCAATAACGGAATGTTCGTTGCTATGCCGAGCAAGCGAACACCAGACGGTGAATTCCGCGATATCGCTCATCCGATTTCGTCCACAACTCGTGAGAAGATTCAAGCTGCAGTACTAGCTGAATATGATCGCGCAGCTGTAGAAGAGGAAGTTATTGAAGAAGGCGCATAATTCAGATTATTGAGAGAGCCCTTGGGGCTCTCTTTTCTTTTCGCAGGTAATGATGCTATATTGGGGGAAGAACTCATCGTTGTATAGATAAAGAGAAATCATGAATTTATTAATAAGGGAGTTGGATATTCGTTGAAGCTCATGGCAATTGTGTTGGCTGCAGGACAAGGGAAACGAATGAAATCAAAGCTATACAAGGTGCTTCACCCGGTTGTTGGTAAACCGATGGTGGGTCACGTTGTTGATACGCTGCAAGATATAAAAGTAACGCAAACGGTTGTGGTCGTTGGATTTGGTGCGGAGGCAGTGAAAGGATACCTAGGTGATCGTGCTCAGTATGCACTGCAAGAGCAACAACTAGGAACAGGTCATGCGGTGCTTCAGGCGAAGGAAATGCTTGGCGAGGAAGAAGGAATGACGGTTGTCATTTGCGGGGATACCCCCCTAATAACAGCAACTACGCTTCAAGAGACCATTGAACTGCACCGACAATCAGGAGCGGCCGCGACAATTTTGACAGCGAAGCTGAACGAGCCGCAAGGCTACGGACGTATTATTCGCGGGAAAGATGGACGCGTTGCTCGCATCGTTGAGCAGAAGGATTGCTCACCAGAGGAAGCGGCTGTTCAGGAGATTAACACGGGTACGTACATTTTTGATAATCGAAAAATGTTCAAAGCGCTGGCGTCCGTTACGAACCAGAATGTACAGAATGAGTATTACCTAACCGATGTTATCGGCATTATGACGAGTGCAGGCGAAGTTGTTCAAGGCTATTGCATGGCAGATCCAGCTGAGTCGATTGGCGTGAACGATCGTGTGGCATTGTCCGAAGCAGAGCAGCTGTTCAAAGCGCGAATTAACCGCCAGCATATGTTGAACGGGGTTACCATTATCGATCCGCTGAATACGTATATCGAGAAGGATGTTGTGATTGGCGCAGATACGGTACTGTTGCCGGGCACGATTTTACGCGGAAATACGCGAATTGGTGAGCTTTGTACGATTGGGCCGCAAACTGAAATCATCGATTCCACCATTCAGGATGAAGTGACGATTAAGCAATCGGTTCTTCAAGGTGCATTTGTAGATAACGAAACATCAGTAGGGCCATTTGCTTATTTGAGACCTGGCGCTAAGCTTGGCAAGCAAGTGAAGGTTGGCGACTTCGTAGAGATTAAAAATGCAACGCTGGGTGAAGGGACGAAGGTTTCTCATTTGAGCTACGTAGGTGACGCGGTTGTCGGGACGAATGTCAACATCGGTTGCGGTGCGATAACAGTGAATTATGATGGCTTTAATAAAAACCTGACTGAAATCGGTGATAATGCGTTCGTGGGCAGCAATGTCAATTTGATCGCGCCAGTGAAAATTGGGAACGGGGCCTATGTGGTTGCGGGTTCCACGATTACACATAACGTAAACGAGGGTGATCTGGCTATCGCGCGAGAGCGTCAAGAGAATAAAGCGGGCTATGCAGATAAAATCAAAGCACGGATGAAGGCGAAGAAAGAGAACAAAGGTCGTTGATGGACTGTGAGTGACCAGGCGCGGCGGAGTCATTAAACAGTAGGAATGGAACCTCTTGAGGTGGGGGCGTTAGAAGTGAGATGCTGCCTACTCAGCTTGGTTTGCGTGAGAGCGACCAGGCTGAGCGAGACCGAAAGAGGTTCTTTGTCTTACCACATAAGAAAGTATAAGTTTTCGGCTTCCGAAAACAGCTTTCTTATTGGCGATAAAACCATATATAGGGATCTTTGGTCGAGGACCAAAGTCTCTCCGCTTTAACGCGGTCGCTCATCTGTGAATGGCCTCGATAGAGGTTTTCTCACTAGTACGCCTGCTAATACCCCTTGAATGTAAGCGCTTAATATCCGGGGCGTGAAACAAAAGTATGCTTCTTTCTGCTATAAAAGATACGATTAATCTTAACGAAATGACGGTTGTACATTTCAATGAAACCTATATCCTTGTGCAGATTTTGATAGTATACTTGGACGGGTACGTCCGCATCGACATGATCTTGTAAATGATCATCTTCTGTAAGCTGTTGTCCATGAAGATACATCGTTCGTTTATCACCTACAGCTTTTTTGGGATGGATAACATTGGAAAACATTGGGGAACGGGTATATTGTAAACAATAACCTTTAGAAGCGGGTTCCGCAAAGGTTTTTTAGTTTTATATCTAGGGGGATTTTGAAAATTATGAAATGTTTTATCGGACTGGGAAATCCGGGAAAGCAGTATGAGCTTAATCGGCACAATGTCGGGTTCATGGCGATTGACCGCTTTGCCGCCAAATGGGGAATCACCTCTTTTCAGAATAAAGGGAAAGGGCTGCTGGCAGAAGGTAATGTGAATGGGACGAAGGTATATTTACTTAAGCCCATGACGTACATGAACCTTTCGGGTGAATCCATGCGAGCATTCCTTGATTTCTATAAAGCGAAATTGGAAGACGTCGTCATCGTTTATGATGATATGGATACGAGCTTTGGCCAAATTCGTCTTCGTTACCAAGGGAGCCCAGGAGGGCATAACGGCATTAAGTCGATTATTCAGCATGGGGGCACACAAATTTTCAATCGTATCCGGATTGGTGTGAATCGCCCAGCACCGGGCTATAACATTGCGGATTATGTGCTGTCCAACTTTTCAAAAGAAGAGATGAAGTCCATTAACGAAGTGTTGGATCTAACATGTGAGGCGATGGAGTTTAGTTTGGGCGAGTCTTTCGAGAAAACGATGGCTAAGTTTAATAAATAAACACTTTCAGTCATTCTGTTGTATAAATGATGATATGTACGCAACCTATCCGAAATGACAATGGCAGATTCGGCTAATTTCTCCGAAGAATGGTCATACTAGGATGTAATCGAATTGTCGAAGGAGGCATACATATGATCAAGTATATTTGCAGGCATTGTCATACCTTTGTCGGGGAAATTAATCAGCATGCAATTACGGAGCAGCAGTTAGGCTTCCATTTCTTGACCCCTGATGAGCGTAGAGATATAATATCGTATAATACGAACGGAGATGTTACGGTTAGGGTCGTTTGCGACTATTGTCATGAGGCACTAGAAGCGAACCCAGAATTATCCCTGCTAGCCAGTCCGTTGCAATAATTATGATGAAGATGAAGAGTTAATAGCCGAGGCAAGTGTGCCGAGGCTTCTTTTTGTGAGGGGAGTGTACTTGTTTGCAAGCTTTAATTCAAGCTTTTTCTGCGGATACCGACTTTCAAACGATCGTGACAGGCCTAAAGTCCGAAATGAAAGAGCAGCTCATTGCCGGTTTAACTGGCTCCTCCAGGCAAGTGATGCTGGCCTCACTCGCGCGTGAGCTTGAGCGTCCGCTTTTCGTTGTTACGCACAATATGTTCGCTGCGCAAAAAATAGCGGAGGACCTCTTGGAGTGTCTGTCCCCTAATGAAGTGCTGCTCTATCCATCTCAAGAGCTTCTGACTACGGAAGAAGCGGCTTCAAGCCCAGAGATGCTAGCGCAGCGTATTGACGTTCTCACCAAACTTGCCGGCGGATACCGCGGCGTGGTTATTGCGCCATTTGCTGGTGTACGAAGATTGCTTCCACTCAAACAAGTGTTCGAGGAGTCCCGTGTAACGATTAATGTCGGGGATACGGTTCAATTAGACGAGCTGCTAGCCAGCTTATCCAGTCTAGGCTACGAACGGGTTGAGCGAGTCGAAACAAAAGGTGAGATGAGTGTTCGAGGCGGAATTCTCGATTTATTCCCATTAACGTCGGAGAATGCGATTCGGATTGAGCTTTTTGATATCGAGGTCGACTCTATTCGGACTTTCGATGTTAGTGACCAACGGTCAATTGATAAGTTAACAACGGTGACGATCCCTCCATGCCGCGAGATTCAAGCGGATAGAAAGCGGTTACAGTCAGCTGCCCAGCACGCCTACGAGCTGCTGCAAGAGCAACTGGCGAAGATGACCGAGCGTTCAGCTAAAGACAAGCTGTTAGAGGTCATAGGCCGCGATATCGAGCTAATGCGCGAGGGTCAGACGTTCCCAGGCATTTATAAATATATTTCTCTCCTATATACGGAAAGACAGACGCTCATGGACTACATGCCCAAAGATTCGATTCTCATTATCGACGAGCCTGCCCGCCTACTGGAAACAGCGAAGCAGCTCGAACGCGATGAAGCCGAGTGGATGATGCATGCGTTAACTGAGGGGAAGAGCTTGCCGGCTTTTGTGCTGTCCAAATCTTACGAAACCTTGCTGCACCGCAGACCGTTCCCGACGTTGTATGTGTCACTTTTCCTTCGTCAGGTAGCGGGTATACAGCCGCAAAATATCGTTAACTTTGTTTGCCGTGTGATGCAAAACTTCCATGGGCAGATGAATCTCCTCAAGGCTGAAATGGAGCGCTGGAAGAAAAATGGCAGCAAGGTCATTCTGCTGGCAAATGGGGATGACCGTGCAGAGCGTGTACGTCGTGTTCTAGGCGATTACCAGATCGAAGTTCCTGAGATTGTAGATGGCAATCTGCAAACAGGCTTTGAAATGCCTTCGATCCATCTCGTCGTCATTACGGAGGGTGAAATTTTCACCCAGAAGCAGCGTAAGGCACGTAAAGTGGAGAAGAAGCTGGAGAATGCGGAGCGGATCAAAAGCTATCAAGAGCTGAAGGTCGGCGACTACGTTGTTCATGTAAATCACGGGATTGGGAAATATGTTGGTATCGGCACCTTAGAGGTTGGCGGGATTCATAAGGATTATCTGCATATTATGTATGCCGGCGGCGACAAGCTGTCTGTTCCGATTGACCAGATTGATCTGATTCAAAAGTATGTCGGTTCTGAAGAGAAAGAACCGAAGGTCTATAAACTTGGCGGCGCAGATTGGGCCCGTGTGAAGAGCAAAGCTCGCGCATCGGTCAAAGATATTGCAGATGAGCTGATTAAGCTGTATGCGGAACGCCAAGCTGCGACTGGTTACGGATTTAGCACGGACAGCTCTTACCAGAACGAGTTCGAAGCGATGTTCCCTTACGATGAAACGCGAGATCAGCTTCGCGCCATTGAGGAAATCAAAACGGATATGGAAAAAGCACGTCCCATGGATAGACTGTTGTGCGGAGACGTTGGCTATGGGAAAACCGAGGTTGCCGTTCGTGCAGCCTTCAAAGCTGCGATTGACGGGAAGCAGGTTGCTGTTCTCGTGCCAACGACGATTTTGGCGCAGCAGCATTATGAAACATTCCGTGAGCGCTTCTCCGGCTATCCGTTCAATGTGAAAGTGTTAAGTCGTTTCCGGTCCAAGAAGGAACAGACGGAGGTCATGAAAGGGGTCAAGAAGGGCGTCGTTGATGTCGTGATTGGGACCCATCGCCTCTTGTCACAAGACGTCCAGTTCAAGGATCTAGGTTTGCTCATCGTCGATGAGGAGCAGCGTTTCGGCGTGTCCCACAAGGAGAAGCTAAAACGCCTTAAGACGAACGTGGACGTGCTCACGCTAACTGCAACGCCAATTCCAAGAACCTTGCACATGTCCATGCTGGGGGTTCGTGACTTATCGGTCATTGAAACACCGCCAGAGAACCGTTTCCCGGTTCAGACCTATGTGGTGGAATATGGGCCGACGCTGGTTAGAGAAGCCATTGAACGAGAGCTGGCACGTGAGGGGCAAGTGTATTATCTCTACAATCGCGTGCAAGGCATCACACAAATAGCCGATCAAATCTCGATGATGATTCCAGAAGCGCGGGTAACCGTAGCACATGGCCAAATGGGCGAGCAGGAGCTCGAGAAGACGATTCTCGATTTCTTGGACGGGGAGTATGATGTTCTCGTCAGCACGAGCATTATTGAAACCGGTGTAGATATCCCGAATGTGAACACACTTATTGTCCATGATGCTGATAAAATGGGGCTTTCCCAGCTCTATCAGCTGCGTGGACGTGTGGGTCGGTCGAATCGCGTCGCTTATGCTTATTTCACGTATCAGCGTGATAAAGTGCTGACAGAAGTAGCCGAGAAACGACTTCAAGCGATTAAAGAGTTTACAGAACTAGGTTCAGGCTTTAAAATTGCGATGAGGGACTTATCCATTCGTGGCGCAGGAAACTTATTGGGTGCTGAGCAGCACGGCTTCATTGCATCCGTCGGCTTTGATTTGTACTCGCAAATGCTAGCCGAGGAAATTGCAAAGCTGAAGCTAGAAATAGATGGAGAAGCCGTCATTCCAGAGCCGGAATGGCATACTTCAATCGATATTCAATTGGATGCGTATTTGCCATCTGATTACATCTATGACAGCATGCAGAAAATCGAAATTTACAAAAAAGTGGCCGCCATTCGTACGCTGGAAGAAGCCGCGGATCTGCATGATGAGCTCGTTGATCGCTTCGGCGATCTGCCGCAGGCCGTGTTCAACCTACTGACAGTGGCTCGTTTGAAAGCATACGGTTCGGATTACCGGATTGAAACGATTAGCCAAAAAGGGGAGGATTACCTAATCAAGGTGCATATCGACCAGAATGGCAGGCTGGATGGTCAGAAGCTGCTTGCCTTGTCCAAAGGCTTTGATGGTCGTATCAAATTGAACGCAGACCCGCAGTTACTTATTGTTATCCGCTTTAAAGGCATGAAGCCGGAAGCCTCCATCGAATTGTTGGAGAAATTCTTGGTACAATATAAGGATGTTCTGAAAACGAAAGGGGAATTACAGGATGTTGCCAAATGAAACTAGCAGACAACGACTTACTTCGAAAAAATGGATATTAGGTTTGGTGACAGTAGTCCTTGCATTCTCTGTCCTCAGCGCGTGTGGAAGCAAAAAGGAAGGCGCTGGAACAGCATCGCCTTCCGCTACAGCGGCTGCTAAAGGTAATCCAAGCGATATTATTGCTACGTACAAAGAAGGCGGGAAAATTACACGCGGTGAATTCGATTCATTCATCAATGTAAATAAAATGTTCTCCCCGCAACTAGCCCAATACCTGGAAGATCCGGCTTTTCAACAAGATATGTTGAAGCAAATGGTTACTTTCCGTGTTCTTTCCGCCAAAGCGGATGATAAAGTGAAAGCGGATGCTGACAAACAAGTAACAGAGCAAATGAAAGCCATCACCGACTACTTCGGCAAGCAAGAAGGCGGAATGGACAAGCAGTTGAAAGACAATGGTATCGAGTTGAAGGATATCGAGTCCCTAATGAAATTAAGCTTCTACACAATGGGCAGCATGGAAAGTAAAATTACAGACCAAGCGGTTCAAGATGCGTATAAAGAACAAGCGGCAGCACATGCATTTGACGTTGCAACCGTTAGCCACATTCTGATCTCCTTGAAAGATTCTGCGACACAAGCAGATCTTCGTACGAAGGATGAAGCGCTGAAAAGAGCGAAAGAAGTGAAAGCGAAGTTGGATGCAGGCGGCGATTTCGCAGCGCTTGCAAAAGAATATTCCGATGATCCAGGCTCCAAAGATGCAGGCGGTACGTACAAGGATGCCAACATCAATGAATGGGTAACAGAGTTCAAGGATGCAGCTAGCACGCTTCCATTGAACAAAATCAGTGATCCAGTTGAATCCACTTTTGGTTACCACGTAATGAAAGTAGAATCCAGAAGCACGAAGCAACTGGATGATACACTCAAAACACAAATCAAATCTCAGCTTGCAGAGAAATCTTTGTCTGAGTTTGCAGAAACAGAGTACCCGAAACTGATCGAAACGAATAACCTTCCTAAAGTGGAAACAAGCCCAGCACCAGCGGCAAGTCCAGCAGCTAGTCCTGCGGCAAGCCCAGCTGCAAAGTAAGAATTTACCAGGATGTCCGATAATGGGCATCCTGTTTTTATTTCTCATTTTTGGACATGATAAGCGCAGCAGGGTGCAGAGCTAAATAAAGTAAATTGCTTAGTCGAGGCGTCTGCATAGAAGAATGGGAAGTGAAGAATACTAAGGATAGATTTCAAGTTCCCACCAAATCCCGATCTAGCATACAAGGTTTCATGCTCGTGTCGTATCTAATTCGAAAGCGGAAAGTGAGGCATCTAGAGGTATGAAAGCAACTGGAATTGTCCGTCGGATAGATGATTTAGGGAGAGTTGTAATCCCCAAGGAAATACGGCGCACCCTACGCATTCGTGAAGGTGACCCTTTGGAAATTTTCGTGGATCGTGATGGAGAAGTCATTCTGAAGAAATATTCACCGATTGGTGAGCTTGGTGATTTTGCGAAGGAATACGCAGAGTCGTTATTTGAAAGCACCAATCACGTTGCCTTGATTTCCGATCGAGATCATATTATTGCCATGGCTGGCGGGTCTAAAAAAGATTATTTAGAGAAATCCGTAGGGGCAATCATTGAGGCTTGCATGGAAAATCGTAAGGCTGTCATTGAAAGTAGTTCAGGGCAATTTGAGATTATTAAAGACACCAATGAAACGTTCACTTCCTTTGTAGCTGCACCGATTGTGGCAGGTGGCGATCCCATTGGTTCGGTTATCCTGATTTCGAAGGACGAGAATGTGAAAATGGCGAATATGGAAGTTAAAATGGTTGAGACTGCGGCTGGATTTCTAGCGAAGCAGATGGAGCAATGAACACATAATCCCAAACGAAGGCTTCCTTACGGAGATGGTGACGCATCTGTAAGAGAAGCTTTTTTTGTCTGAACTGGTAGATTTCGCTATAATACGTACATAGAACTCATGTTAGTGTAGAGGGGTAGTTCGGAATGAGTGTCACCGGCAAGGAGCAAGATCAACAGGACGAGGGGCTCCAGAGGCATGGTGACGGTAAACGGGGGAACATGCTATTGAAGGGCGCTGCCCTGCTGGGCGCTGCTGCTGTGATCTCCAAGTTATTAGGGACACTGCAGAAGATTCCTTTGCAAAACGTAGCCGGAGATGTGGCTTTTGGTATTTATAATGCGGTTTATCCGCTCTATATTTTGATCTTATTTGCAGCCACTGCTGGATTTCCAGTCGCTGTGTCTAAATTCGTAGCCGAACGTGTCATGGAAGGGGATCATCCTGGCGCGAAGCGGATTGTGGTTGTCTCATCTGTGCTATTAATGAGCGCAGGGCTTCTCTTATTTCTTTTGTTGTATTTCGGTGCCGAGACGATTGCTGGTTGGATTGGCATTTCTCAAACCGTGACAGCAATCCGCAGTATCTCATTTGCATTGCTCCTATCTCCCGTTCTTGCCGTCCTGCGCGGATATTTTCAAGGGTATCAGAATATGGTGCCAACCGCGGTTTCGCAAGTCATTGAACAGCTCATTCGTGTGATTACGATGGTCGCTTTGCTGCTGTATATGGTCGCTCTCGCCTACGATGAAGCTTGGATCGCAGCGGGTGCCACATTTGGCTCTGTGACAGGTGCTGGAGCGGGTCTAGTGGTGATGGTCGTGTATTGGCGGAGAGGGCGGCGTGTAGAGCGCCAGAAGGCAGGCTTGCCAACGAATGGAGGGCGAGAGGAAGGGACAGGGCATAAGTCAGAAAGGGAAGCGATGAAGGCGATAGCAGCTGGCCTAGAGTCAACGCAAGCGACCTCTTCCTGGCAGTGGGCGAAACGCATTACGGTGTATGCGATACCTGTATGCCTAGGCGCTATTGTAGTGCCGTTACTCACCCTTGTGGATACTTTCACCATGCCGCGGCTGCTGGAAACTTCGTTTGGCAGCGAGATGGAGGCTATGCGTCAGTTCGGTCTATATAATCGCGGGCTTCCACTCGTGCAGCTGGTCGTGATGGTGGCGTCCTCGATGTCAGCCGTCTTGGTGCCGGCGATAGCCGAAGCTAAGGTAAAAGGGCAGCTAGATCTTATCCGTTCTCGAGCTGAAATGTCCGTCAGGCTCGCGTGGCTGATCGGGCTCGGAGCTTCATTTGGACTCGCCTTCTTGGCGGTCCCGATCAACATGATGCTCTATACGAGCGCTGAGGCAAGCTGGACGATGGCCGTATTGGCTTTCACGGCTTTATTTAGTACCCTGAACGCTGTCAGCGCCAGCGTTCTCCAGGGCGCCGGCGCGATCCGCACGCCGGTCAAGGCCCTGCTCGTTGCCATCGTGCTGAAAGCACTCGGCAACGTGTTACTGCTGCCCCGCTGGGGCATCGACGGCGCCGCGCTCAGCGCGGTGATCGCTTACGCCGCTGCCGCGGGGCTGAATCTGGTGCAGCTGCGACGCAGCACCGGGGTGCGCTTTGCGCTGCGGCCGTACGCCGTCAGTCCCGCGCTGGGCGTGGGACTGATGGGCGGCGGCCTCGCAGCGCTGCAAGGTCTGGCCATGCTCGCTGTGGCGGCATGGCACGTGCCTGAGCGATGGAGCGCTAGCGCCATCGCTTTGGTTGGTGTAGCCGGCGGCGCGGCCGTCTACGGGCTTGCGCTGCTGCGCAGCGGCAGCATCAGCCGTGAGGAGCTGCGGCTGATGCCCGAGCTGGACCGGAAACTAGCGCCGGTACTGGCGAAGCTGCGGCCGACGAAGTTTTCGGCCGGCTCCGCAGACCCTGAGTAGCGGCTGTTTCACGCGCCCGTGCAGAACAAACTAGCTATTTCGCTCTGTAGTGATGAAAATCATCACTACTGCTCCGCTTGAGCACTTTTTGCACATCTCACGAACCCACACTCACAAATATGCCCCAATCGGCAAAATTCCTATAACCATCAATCAGGAGGTGTCATCCCATGTCAATAAACAAGCCGCAAATTACCGTCCTTGGACTCGGGACTGGAGACGAAGATCAACTAACCTTAGGAGTCTGGAAGAAACTCCAACTCGCTGCGAAGTCACAAGCCAAACTATTCCTACGGACGAAAGACCATCCCATGGTTCAGCTGCTGGATGCCAATCAGATCCCCTACGAGACGTTTGATGCGAACTACATGTCGAATGAGTCGTTTGAAGGCGTCTACGAGTCCATCGCGGAACAATTAATCACTACAGCAAAAAGTCATACGGCTGAAGTGCTGTACGCTGTCCCTGGTCATCCGATGGTGGCGGAATACACAGTTCAGCTATTGAAACAAAACTGTCCTTCCGAGGGCATTGAGCTCCAAATCACAGGTGGCGAGAGCTTCTTGGACCAAGCGTTCCTGCGTTTTGGTTTTGACCCGATTGATGGCTTTCAACTGCTCGATGCAACGAGCATTAGTCGTTATGCTTTGAATCCGCAGCTGCATACGGTAATTGGGCAGGTCTACGATACGTACACGGCATCTGATCTGAAAATTAGCCTGATGGAAGCTTACCCAGATGAATACCGAGTTGTTGTTGGTCATTCATTAGGTGTGGCGGGTCAGGAGCAGATCATTGAAGTGCCGCTTCATGAGCTGGATCATGTTAAAGGCTACGGCAATTTGTCACTCGTCTGGGTGCCCCGCAGTGAACAACAGGAGCCGTTCTATCGAACATTTGGCAAATTGCATGAGATTGTGCAGACTCTGCGCAGTCCAGAAGGCTGCCCATGGGACCGCGAGCAGACACACGAGAGTCTGCGCAAAAATTTGATCGAAGAAGCCTACGAAGTGCTGGAAACGATCGATGAAGATGATCCGGATCATATGTGCGAGGAGCTTGGTGATCTGCTTTTACAAGTCATGCTGCATGCTCAGATGGAAGAGGAGATCGGGACTTTCACTGTATACGATGTGATTGCCACTTTGAATGAGAAGCTGATACGCCGTCATCCCCATGTGTTTGGCGAGCAGAAGGCAGAAGATGCCGATGAAGCGCTTGTGAACTGGAACGCGATGAAGGCGGAGGAGAAGCGGAAGAAAGGCATTGATGTCACGAAGCAATCCGTGCTGGACGGTATTCCGCGTGAGTTACCGGGCTTGATGAAGGCGATGAAGCTGCAGAAGAAGGCGGCAACCGTCGGTTTTGACTGGACAGAGCTGGAGGATGTGCTTGCTAAAGTGGAAGAGGAGCTTACCGAACTGCGTGAAGCGATTGCGAAGCCAGCGGAAGAAGGAGCTCAGGAGCGTCGTGACGAGCTGGGCGATGTTCTCTTTTCTATCGTGAATGTTGCTAGATTCCTCAAAGTAGATCCCGAAGAAGCGCTAGCCCAAACTAACCGTAAATTTATGCAAAGATTTTCATATATCGAGGAACAGCTACGTTTAAAGGGCCTATCTTTTGAACAAACTGGGTTATCAGAGATGGAACAATACTGGCAGGAAGCAAAAAAAGTTATAAAACTTGATCAGCGATAGAAGGATTTTGCCGAAAAAAGCAGAATACTAGACTTGTTGCAAGGTAAAATCATGAAATGTAACCACAGTTGGTACATAGAAGACCTGATCTTCAAACATTTTGGGAGGTAAAGAAAACACATGAACAAAACAGATTTGATCAACAACATTGCAGAAAAAAGCGGACTTACTAAGAAAGACGTAGAAGTTGTCCTTAACGGATTCCTTGGTGAAGTGACAGACGCTCTTTCATCCGGAGATAAAGTACAATTGATTGGTTTCGGTACATTCGAAACTCGCAAACGTTCCGGCCGTACAGGTCGTAACCCACAAACGGGTAACCCAATCGAAATCGCAGAATCCAATGTTCCTGCTTTCAAAGCGGGCAACAAGCTTAAAGACGCTGTAAAATAATGCGGATCGATAAATTTCTCAAAGTATCTCGTCTGATTAAACGCCGTACGGTTGCGAAGGATGTGTCCGATCAAGGACGCGTGTGGATCAATGGTAGAGACGCTAAAGCG
Source organism: Paenibacillus sp. P4_A9 (assembly GCF_056402415.1). Classification (NCBI taxonomy): domain Bacteria; kingdom Bacillati; phylum Bacillota; class Bacilli; order Caryophanales; family Paenibacillaceae; genus Paenibacillus; species Paenibacillus sp. P4_A9. The sequence goes on along the minus strand of NZ_JBFUHL010000036.1, from coordinate 27,329 downwards.
AGTACGCATGTGAAAGTTGGAGATGAGCTATCCATTCAGTTCGGTCAAAAGAAAGTAACGATTCGCGTTGAGCTTCTGACTGAGTCTACCCGTAAGGAAGACGCTGCGCAGATGTACACGTTGCTGAAGGAAGAAGCCTTCCAATCCGAATAACGCATAACTGTGAAGTAGCCTGGGATTCCTGCAGAGGGGATTTCGGGCTACTTTTTTTATGGGCATAAGATGCAAGGCTTGGTTCTAAAAAAGGACATCCTCCCATATCGTAAGATTAGGTGAAGGAGGGGTACAGGCCATGATCGAACCCGTGAAAAACAACAATAAAAGGCAAGAAATTAAAATGCTGAATCGCAAGCTCTTGGAAATATCGGGAGTTTTGAACGTAGAAAGCTTTGATAGCGAAGAATTCCTCCTAGAAACGGAAATGGGCTACTTGATGATTAAGGGGCAGAATTTGCACATCAAGAACTTGAGCTTGGAGCAAGGATTAGTCGCCATTGAAGGTATTATTCATGAATTAGCCTATGTGGACGGGAATACCCAGGAGAAATCCAAAGGGTTCCTAGGCAAGCTATTTAAGTGACGCTTCACGTTCAGTTTCATACGATTTTTATCATGTTCTTGAGTGGAATTTGCATAGGGGCTCTGTTCGATGTGTTCCATGTACTCTCGGGCAAGCTGCGATTGCCACGATGGACCATTCCGATTGTGGATAGTATCTATTGGATTGTGGCGACAATCCTGGTGTTCAAGATGCTTATTTACAGTAATGAAGGACAAGTTCGTATTTTTATTTTCCTCGGCATGGGGATCGGGATCAGCTTCTATTTTGCACTCCTCAGTTCGCTTGTCATTCGCCTTACGCTCGTTCTCATTCGAATTATTGTGGCGATTTACCGCTTCCTTACGAGGACTGTCGAAATTTTAATCATTAAACCGATTATTGGCTTATATCGTCTGATCGTGATAATTTTAGGATTTTTGCTAGCCGTAGCTATATTCCTGTATAGAATTGTGCTACAATTGCTTTATCCTGTGTGGAGATTATTCCTCTGGATGACTAAGCCTGTGCATAAGTACTTGGTGATCCCTGATTGGTTGAAGAAACTAAAGGGACGTATCATTACGCTTTATCACAGGATATTCTCGAAGTAGGAGGAATTCCTATTCATGCATGCTCAAGCAACCGTTTCAACCAAGCGCATCAGTCGGGAAGGCTCGAAGCGAAGACTTCGTATTCTTTTGATCATTGTCTTATGTTTTCTGAGCTGGGCTGCTGTTAACATCTGGGGGCAGTTCGCCAAGCTGCACGAGAAGAAAAGTGTCGTAGCAAATATGGAGCAACAACTCGTCGAGGCACAGAAGGTAAATGTCCAAACGACGAAGGAAATCGCACGGCTTCATAACGACGAATATTTGGATCAAATCATTCGCCGAGACTTTCATTACAGTAAAACGGGAGAGACGCCACTAAGTGTCTCGAAGTCGCAATAAAAAACATTACGAAGAAGTGGCGAATGCCGTGTTGACCGTGGTTTCTGCATCGGTTATAATCGGCGTAGCCAGTGTTTTCAACATTTTAAGGGAGGAACATTTTACTTTATGGCAATTGAAGTTGGCACCAAGTTAGAGGGAAGAGTGACGGGGATTACTCACTTTGGAGCATTCGTCGAGCTTGCTGAAGGAGTTACCGGTCTTGTTCACATTTCGGAGATCGCAGACAATTATGTGAAGGACGTTAATGACCACTTGAAGCTGGAAGACAAGGTAACGGTCAAAGTAATTAACGTGGACAAGGATGGCAAGATCGGACTGTCGATCAAGCAAACGATTGACAAGCCAGTTGAGGAAAGACCAGCTCGTCCTGAACGTACAGGTGGCAGCAGCTATCAAGGTCGCCCTAGTGGAGATCGTCCAAGTGGCGGTTACCAAGGTGGTCGCCCAAGCGGTGGCGGCGATCGTAGTGGTCCTCCAAGCGGTGGTTCCGGTGGTGGTGGCGGTCGTCCAGGTGGCGGCGGTGGCTTCAATCGTGGTGGCGGTGGTGGTGGTCGCGGCGGCTTTAATAAGCAGCAAGGCGGTGCTAGACCGTTTTCGTTCGAAGATAAAGTATCTCGTTTCCTTAAAGATAGTGAAGAACGGATTTCGTCCTTGAAGAAGAACACCGAGTCCAAACGTGGTGGCCGAGGCGGAAGAAGAGACTAATAGATGCAGATGATGAACCACATTCGCTTAAACGAATGTGGTTTTTTCTGTGTTCTAGTGACAAGTCGCGCGAAAGAATATAAAACAATCGACATGGAGTTACGGGTATCTTCCCCATACGCAGGGCGAAAGTTCGAGGTAATCAGACTTTTGGAAACGATTTCAATGTGACAAACCTATAGTAGGTAAGGGCTGAGACCTGTTGACAAGGACTTCAGGATATGTCGGAAATTTTTTTGATTCTATCAACTCATTCTGACAAACTTTCTGCTAGATTGTCTTTATACTAGAGAAACAAATAAGGGATGAAATGGAAGGTGTTCGAGAATATGCAAAGACGAAGCTTAGGCGCGGTGATGGGTAGCGGATGGTCGGGAATTTGGCAGAAAGCAAAAGTAGGCGTTCACAGTGCAGCTGTGGAGAATCGATGGGTACAAGCTTTTGTTGCTAAGAAATGGTCGTTACTGCTAATCGTTATGGGCTTCTTGCTAGGTCGTGCGATGATTCTAGAACAGTTATCACCATTTGCGCTCTCGTTTATCGCAGTCATCTATTTTACAAGAAAAGATATCTTGCATTGGGTGGGTATTGCTGCTTTTGCCGGAAGCTTGCTCGCGGTGAACGGGAACACCGGTTATCTGGTGACAGAAATCATTGTATTCTTATTAATCCAGAAGGCACTGGAGAAATATGAACGATCAGACGTTTCGTTAGCGCCACTGCTCGTGTTCAGCTCAACCTTTCTCGTACAGCTCTTTGCGGAGTTGGTTGTTTCAAACTTAACGTGGTACTCGTTGATGATGCTTACCGTTGAAGCATTGCTAAGCTTGGTGCTGACACTCATTTTCATCCAAGCGATTCCGGTATTTACACTCACTCGTAAAAATTATCATTTAAAGCATGAGGAAATTATTTGTTTAATTATTTTACTGGCTTCGGTCATGACAGGTACAGTCGGTTGGATCGTGGGTCCTGTTACTGTAGAGCATGTGCTGTCGCGCTATTTAATTCTATTGTTTGCATTGGTAGGGGGCGCGCCGTTCGGAGCATCTGTTGGTGTGGTTACAGGACTAATCCTAAGTCTTGCGAATAGTAATGCGATCTATCAGATGAGTCTACTTGCTTTCTCTGGTATGCTCGCAGGTCTCCTCAAGGAGGGGAACCGCTTAACGGTTGCTCTCGGGATGCTGCTAGGATCGTCCATTCTCTCTTTCTATATGGGTTCTAGTGTGGATGTGATCAACTCCGCATGGGAATCACTGGCGGCCGTTGCCCTCTTCCTCCTTACCCCCCGCAGTGTCATTCTCATGCTAGCTAAATATGTACCTGGAACACAAGAAAATTTAAAGTCGCAGCAGGACTATGCGAAGCGTGTGCGCGATGTGACAGCGGGCCGCGTAGAGCAGTTCTCTGAGGTGTTTCGCCAGCTGGCGCGCAGCTTCAAACAGTTGACAACCGAAGATGAGGTGAGCCGTAAGGAGGAGGATGTCGGACATTTTATGAATGCTGTCACCCAGAAGGCGTGTGAGTCTTGTTGGAAGAAGAGCCAGTGCTGGGATCAGAAATTCTATCAAACCTACACCTACATGACGGATATGATGTCCCAAATTGAGACGAAGGAGAGCATGACGAAGAAGCAGATTCCTCCTGAGTGGAAGAAGGTGTGCATCCGTACAGAACAAGTGCTTGATGTGATGAAGCAGCAATATAGCTTATATAAGAATGATATGCATTGGAAAAAACAGATCATCGATAGCCGGCATCTCGTTGCCGACCAATTATCAGGTGTTTCGCAGGTTATGGAAGACTTAGCGAAGGAGATTAAACGAGAAGGACAGGAGCTGTTCCTTCAAGAAGAGCAAATCCGAAATGCCCTGGAGGAGCTGGGCTTGTCCATTCATACCATCGACGTGATTTCCTTAGATGAAGGAAATATTGAAATCGAAATCATACATCAATATACGAAGGGATTTGATGAATGCCGTAAAATCATCGCGCCGCTCCTAAGCGAAATCATCGGCGAGAACGTCGCCGTGATGCGTGAGGAGATGCACACGCGCGGCGAGGGCTATAGCACGGTCGTATTCGGCTCCGCCAAGGAATACGAGGTAGAAACCGGAGTCGCCGGCGCTGCCAAGGGGGGCGACCTCTTCTCGGGTGACAGCTACTCTACGAAGGAGCTGGGCAATGGCAAGTATGCCGTTGCGCTGAGCGACGGCATGGGCAATGGCGAGCGCGCGCGCGCTGAGAGCGAGACGGCCCTTAGCATCCTGCAGCAGCTGCTGCAGTCGGGTATGGACGAGAAGCTGGCGATCAAGTCGCTGAACTCGGTGTTGATGCTGCGCTCATCGGATGAGATGTACGCGACGGTGGATATGGCCTTGATTGATATGTACAGCGCGAATACAACATTCATGAAGATTGGCTCTACGCCAAGTTTTATCAAACGCGGGACGGAGGTTATCGCGATTTCAGCGAACAATTTACCGGTAGGCATTTTGAGCGAGATTGATGTCGATCTGGTATCGATACCGCTGCAATCCGGGGATATCCTTGTTATGATGACGGATGGCATCTATGATGCCCCAGGCCATGCTGTGAACAAGGAGATGTGGATGAAGCGGATGATCCAAGAGATCGATACCACCCTGCCGCAGGATTTCGCGGACTGCTTATTGGAGCGTATCTTCCGCCATCATCATGGGGAGATTCAGGATGATATGACCGTTGTTGTTGCGCGGGTAGAGAAGCGGCAGCCTGAATGGGCGACGTTCCGTTGGCCGGGCATTACGCGTATGGAGCGTCCGAAGACGGTTAGTTAACGAATTATAGAAGCCGTGCCGGCTCATTTGCTGGCACGGTTTTTATAATTTTTTGAAATGAAATGCATGAAACAAATCCGCACCTGCCTATGATTAGACACTCTCACAAATGGAAAAACTAGGATATGAAACTACTAGAGAGCTATCTTATCGGCCGGGGAGGCAGAAGGTCATGATGAAACAAATATTATTAATTACAGACGGTTGTTCCAATGTTGGCGTAAGTCCCGTAATTGCGGCAGCGCAAGCCCATGCAGAAGGTGTTGCTGTGAATGTCATTGGTGTGATTGATTATGGGGAACTAGGGGTGTTAGGCTCTGAAGAGATTCGAGAGATTGCTGCAGCGGGCGGCGGGATGAGTCGGATTGTTAATTCCGAGCAGCTGTCGCAAACGGTACAAATGATGACCCGCAAAACCGTTAACGCGACCATCCAGCACGCCGTAGGCAAGGAACTGCAAAGCATATTAGGGTTTTCTCAAATTGAGCAATTGCCTCCTGAGAAACGTGCTGAAGTCGTTCAAGTGATTGATAATATGAGTGAAACCACGTCTCTGCGTGTTGCCCTTTTAATAGATGCAAGTGCGAGTATGAAGCCGAAATTGGCCGCGGTACGTGAAGCAATTCATGACCTTTTGCTTAGTCTAAGAGCCCGCAGTGGCGTGAGTGAGCTTGCTGTTTTCCATTTTCCATCTACCAAAACGAGAGATCAAGAACTAGAAATGGATCACGGATGGACGAATCAGCTTGCAAATGTCGACAAGATGTTCTATAAAATAAACATGAAGGGTACGACGCCAACCGGTCCAGCGCTGCTACAAACATTGCAGTTCGTGACAGAGAAGCCTTTCTCACCAAAGACGACTGAAGAAGGGATGCTAAGTGACTACGTGGTATGATGAGGCCTTTCGCCCAGGGTCAGAAATAAAGGGAAAGTGGAATGGCCATGTGTACGCGGTCGAGCGCTTATTAGGTGCAGGTTCCAATGGTATTGTAGCTCTTGTGCGTCGAGGAAACGCGAGATTTGCGCTTAAAGCAGGGTATGAAACGGTAGATCATCAATCAGAGATCAATTCCTTGCTTGCGATATCCCTGAAAGAGAATTCATTTAAGAATTTTTTGATTGATGCCGATGATATGATCGTTCAAGGAAAGGGAATATCCTTTTATGTCATGCGATACATTGAGGGCGTGACCCTTTCCGAATTTATACATAAACGTGGTCAGGATTGGATTTACGTGATTGGCACGAACCTTTTACGGAAGCTTACAGAAATCCATAGAAGTGGTTACGTTTTTGGGGATTTGAAGGGCGAAAACATGATTGTGTCTAACTATGGCGATGTGGACCTCATTGATTTCGGAGGCGTAACATCCAAGGGTCGAGCGATTAAACAACTAACGGAAGTCTACGATCGCGGGTTTTGGAGCATGGGGGAGCGGGTTGCGGAGGAAAGCTATGATCTATTTTCATTTGCCATTCTACTATTAAAAACACTAGATCATCGCAAACGCTTTGCAGGCTTCATCAAAACACTGCCACAGAACAGAGAGTTAGATCAATTATCGGCGATTATGCGCGAAAATCCAGTTGCTGCTCAGTTAGCACCCTTTTTGAATAAAGCCTTACGCGGAGAGTTCAGTACTTCGGAGGAAGCGATTGTTTATTGGAGGAAGCTGATTGCAGGTAAGAAGGTCGCACAGACGTTGAAAATGCCATGGCTCAAAATATGCTTTGCTGCATCACTTTTTATTTTTGGAGCAACGATTTATATGTATTGGTAGGGTTCGATAGGGAATGGCAGAAAGGAATGTGAGATGGATACAGATCTGGTTGCCAGAGTGGAACGACGAATTGTGGAACAAAAACTAGCAGATCCAGGGGATGTGATGATCGTCGCGGTTTCAGGGGGACCTGACTCAGTGGCGCTATTGCATGTCCTGTTTCGTCTTGCGGATACCTATTCGTGGTCGCTAATTGTTGCCCATGTGAATCATCAATTCAGAGGATTGGAATCGGATGCGGAAGCAGATTTCGTGGCGGAGCTTTCGGCAGGGCTGGGGCTTCCATGCGAAATTGGTGTCATCGACGTTCCTGCCTATATAGAGGAAGCTTCTTTAAATGGGCAGGTGGCAGCGCGTGAGAAAAGATATGAATTTCTCCATCAGGTCGCTGCTAAATACAACGCACATCGGATCGCGTTGGCCCATCATGCCGATGATCAAGCGGAAACGATGCTGATGCGAATCCTGCGAGGAACAGGCCCCTCAGGGCTAGTTGGCATGCCGGAACGCAGGCGCGAAAAAAAAATGGAACTGATTCGTCCTTTTTTACGTATATACAAATCAGATATTGTGAATTATTGCGCTCAGCATGAAATTACCTATTGTAAGGACAGCAGCAATGAGCTGCGGAAGTATTTCCGCAATCAGATTCGGCTAGATCTTATGCCAATGCTGAAACAGTATAATGAACAACTTCCAGAATCACTCAATCGATTGACGGATGTGATGCAAGCTGAGAATGATTATTTGGATGCAGAAACTGAGAAGGTTTTTCGCCGAATCGTGACATTTCAGTCTAACTTCTGCCGCTTGGATCGGTGTGATTTCGCCGAGCTTCACGTTGCTTTACAAAGGCGTTTGATTAAATTAATATTAAACTGTCTTTGTTTGGAAAGGGAACGGCTGGTATTTACACGAATTGAGCGTGTACGTGAGTTAATTATGAAAGATCAGATGTCGAATCAAGTCCTTCAGGTGGATGAACAGGTTTATATTGTGAGAGAATATGGATCTATTCAATTTCAGAACTTCGCTCCAGATCCGAAGCCTTACGCTTATGAGATCGGGTTAGCGTCAGATGAATTGGACCTGCCGGACATGAACGCCAAAATGATCTACTCATGGACGCCTTTAAGCTCGTATGAGAAAGCTGCTCCATTTTCAGCTACTTCGGACAATGTTTTTTTGGATTTAGATCAAGTAGAATTGCCGCTCTTTATTAGAAGCCGCAGATCGGGCGACCGATTGGAACCACTTGGTTTAAATGGATCCAAAAAAGTAAAGGATATGTTCATTGATGCCAAAATGCCGCCAACTAGGCGTGAGGTCATCCCATTACTGGTCGATGCATCCGGACGGATTCTCTGGATTGCTGGATTTCGTAGGTCCAAACACGCTTTGGTCGGACCAGACACAGAACGTGTGCTTCATATGAAGCTAGTGCTGCAGGAACATACGTAAATTTCGTTCTTATAGAATGTAAATTTATAAGGATTCATAATATAATCTAGGGGGTTCATCCTTGTACAGCGATATTCAAGAAGTACTTTACAGTGAAGAACAAATTCAAGGCAAGATTAAAGAATTAGGGGAGTTGCTTTCCACTGATTACGAAGGCAAGAATCCATTGGTTATTTGTGTGCTGAAGGGCGCTTTTATTTTCATGGCGGATCTTGTAAAGCAAATTAGAGTACCTTTGGAAATTGATTTTATGGCGGTATCCAGCTACGGTCAATCTACGAAATCCTCGGGTGTTGTTAAGATTATCAAAGATCTTGATGTTTCGGTGGAAGGGCGTCATATCCTTATCGTAGAAGATATTATCGATAGTGGTTTAACGCTAAGTTATCTGATAGATGTGCTAGAACGTCGCAATGCCAAGACGATTTCGGTTGTTGCGCTGTTTAATAAACCGGCACGAAGAACAGTGGAGCTCGAGCCTGATTATGCGGGTTATGTGCTACCAGATGAATTCGTTGTCGGATATGGTCTGGATTATGCAGAGAAGTATCGTAACCTTCCATTTATCGGCATATTGAAACCAGAGATCTATTCCAGCTAGTGTCATGTTCCATAGGCGCACTAAGACAGTAACGTTGTAGCGCTTTACCGGAGTGTGGTAAAATAACAATTGTGTGCCGTTTGAGAGGAGGCTCGTTATGAATCGAATTATCCGGAATACCGGCTTTTATTTGCTTATATTTTTGGTTACCGTGGGGATCGTTCATTTCATCAGTACCCAGAATGAACAAAAGGAGTTAATCACTTACGATAAATTCCGACAAGCAGTTGTAAACAAAAATGTAGAGTCCGTAACATTAAAGTTCGATGGGTATAGCTATTCGATTAAGGGTAAGTATATTAATCCGCCTAATGGCGCAGATAAGAAGAGCTTTGAAACACATGCTCCTTACGAGCCGTTAGTTGTACAAATGATTGAAGCGAACGGCGTACCAACGGAAGAGTACGGGCCGATGGAACGCGATAGCGTTTGGATTAGCTTTCTTACATCCATTATTCCATTCGTCATTATCTTCATTTTGTTCTTCTTCTTATTGAATCAAGCGCAAGGCGGCGGCGGTAAAGTCATGAACTTCGGCAAGAGCCGTGCGCGTCTGTATAACGAGGAGAAGAAGCGTGTCACATTCGAAGATGTGGCAGGTGCAGATGAAGAGAAGCAAGAATTGATCGAGGTTGTTGAGTTCCTTAAGGATCCTCGCAAATTCGCGGCAGTTGGCGCTAGAATTCCTAAGGGTGTTCTTTTGAATGGTCCTCCGGGAACAGGTAAAACGCTGCTAGCTCGTGCAGTTGCTGGTGAAGCAGGAGTTCCGTTCTTCAGTATCTCTGGTTCTGACTTCGTTGAGATGTTCGTCGGTGTCGGCGCATCCCGTGTTCGTGACTTGTTCGAGAACGCGAAGAAGAACTCGCCTTGTATTATATTTATCGATGAAATCGATGCGGTTGGTCGTCAACGTGGCGCTGGTTTAGGCGGCGGACATGACGAGCGTGAGCAAACGCTCAACCAATTGCTTGTTGAAATGGACGGATTTGGAGCGAACGAAGGTATTATCATCGTAGCGGCGACCAACCGCCCAGATATCCTTGACCCTGCTTTATTGCGTCCAGGCCGTTTCGACCGCCAAATCACGGTAGATCGTCCGGATATCAAGGGCCGTGAGGCTGTATTGAAAGTTCATGCGCGTAACAAGCCGCTTGCGAAAGATGTGAAGCTAGAAGCACTTTCACGTTACACAACTGGATTTACGGGTGCTGACCTTGAGAATCTATTGAATGAAGCTGCTTTGATTGCGGCGCGTCGTAATCGTAAAGATATTTCGATGGCTGAAGTTGAAGAAGCATTTGACCGTATTATCGTGGGTACACAGAAGAAAAGCCGTATTATTTCTGAAACTGAGAAACGTATCGTTGCGTACCACGAAGCGGGACACGCGATTATCGGTTATCATGCGGAGAATGCGGACATGGTTCACAAGGTTACGATCGTTCCTCGCGGACGCGCTGGCGGTTATGTGATGATGTTGCCGAAAGAAGGCGAAGATCGCATGATGCAAACGAAGAACGAGCTTCTTGATAAAGTGACTGGACTTCTGGGTGGTCGTGTTTCCGAAGAATTGTTCATCGGAGAAATTGGTACTGGTGCGTACAGTGACTTCCAGAAAGCAACGGGAATCGTTCGTCGCATGATTATGGAATACGGGATGAGCGATAAGCTTGGACCGATGCAGTTCGGCAGCTCACAAGGTCAAGTATTCTTGGGCCGCGACATCGGACATGAGCAGAACTATAGTGATGCGATTGCTTACGAGATCGATCAAGAGATGCAAAGCTTTATTCGTACGTGCTACGAACGTGCACGCACGATTCTAACCGAGCATGCTGATCAAATTCACCTCGTTGCCAAAACATTGCTTGAGAAAGAGACGTTGGATAAAGACGAAATCATCGAACTTTTGGAAAAGGGCAAGCTTACCGCTAGCTCCGACGAAGATGATGTAAAAGTCAATATTCAGGGTCAAAGCCAAGCTAGCGAAAGCAATAAGCTGGAGTTTGACAAAGAAAAAGAAGTAAAAGAGATCAAACCGGATCAAACAGAAGAGTAAGTTGCGATATGAACTCGGAAATCCGTTGTACACATCAAGTGTGCGCGGAATTCCGAGTTTTTTCAATGTATTTGCGCATTGACAGGCGATGTGAGAATGTGTAAATTAGTTGTAAATCTCTAATTTTATTGCTTTTAGATCATACTACTTTTAGATAGACGATGAGACCATTCTTACGTCCCAGATAGGGGAGGAAGCACCATGGAAGCCTTAGCATTAGAACGCAAAGCGGAACAAAACCGCGAGCTCAAAGAACGGCTGTTGCAATTGAAGAAAGAACGGAATGCTATTATTCTTGCTCATTATTATCAGCGTGACGAAGTTCAAGAGGTAGCGGATTTTCGAGGGGATTCCTTCTTACTTGCTCAGAAGGCCGCGCAAACCGATGCCGATGTCATCGTATTCTGTGGTGTTCATTTCATGGGGGAAAGTGCGAAGATTCTTGCACCGAATAAAACGGTGATTATTCCAGACGAACGTGCTGGTTGCCCGATGGCAGATATGGTGAATGTTGAAGGTCTACGTGCCCTTAAACGTCAGCATCCCAAAGCCAAGGTTGTTGCTTACATTAATACGTCGGCCGATGTGAAATCGGAAACAGATATTTGTTGTACCTCTGCGAATGCGATCAATGTCATCAATTCCGTCGATTCAGATGAAATTATTTGGGTACCGGATAAAAATTTGGGTGACTATGTATCAAAATTCACAAGCAAAAAAGTGATCATCTGGGAAGGCTATTGCAATACGCATGATATGCTGACCGTTAAAGATGTGGAAGAAATGAGAGCACAGTATCCGAATGCACAGTTCGTTGTTCACCCAGAATGTCGCCCAGAAGTAGTTAAGCTAGGGGACTTTGTAGGTAGCACAACTGCGATTATTAAATATTGCAAAGAGTCCGACTGCCAAGAGTTTATCGTCGGGACTGAAGACGGAACTGGTTATCAGCTTCGTTTGGATAGCCCGAATAAGAAATTCCATTTTGCAACCAAGTACTTGGTGTGTCCGAACATGAAAGTGAATAATTTGAAGAAAATCGTGAAATGTCTTGAGACGATGCAACCAGAGATTTATGTACCAGAAGACGTAGCCGATAAAGCGAGATTGTCCTTAGAGCGCATGTTACAAGTTAAGTAGCATGCGCTACTCTCTTGTTAAGTGAATAGGTGCCCTCGTAAAGCAAAATTAGTCTCCGATGACACGGACAAGTTGATCACGGACATGCTAAGGTTGCTTTATGAGGTATTAATGGTGAAGAGAACAGGTGAAACGTCATGATTCCTAGATATCTCGTAGATGTTGATTTAGATTCTATTCCTCATATACATACAGATGTAATTGTTATTGGTGCAGGCATTGCTGGACTTTTCACGGCTCTGCGTGCTAGCGAGAATAAAAAAGTCCTTATGATTACGAAGAAATCTCTCCTTGATAGCAACACACGTTACGCGCAAGGTGGGATTGCCGCGGTCATTTCGGACGAAGATTCACCTGAGTACCACCGCCAGGATACGATAATCGCAGGAGCGGGTCTCTGCTCATCAGACGCTGTTGATGTCCTAGTGCATGAAGGTCCTGAGGGCGTACAGGATTTGATCCGTATGGGAACTCAGTTTGATTTAGAGAACGGGGAGTTTGCTTTAACCAAGGAAGGAGCGCACAGTCAACGTCGCATCTTGCACTCGAATGGCGATGCGACAGGCGCGGAAATTGTCAGAGCTCTTTCGGAGCGTACGAAGCAAGATCCGAATATCGAAATTTGGGATGATCACTTCGTGATTGACCTGATTACACAAGATGGTGAATGCTACGGCGCACTCGTTCAGAAACCAGGTGGACAGCGTGTGTTTGTGCGCGGCAACGCTACAATCCTTTGCTCCGGTGGCGCGGGACAGCTGTTCCGCTACACAACAAACCCAGACATCGCCACGGGTGACGGAATTGCCATAGCTCACCGTGCAGGGGCACAAATTCAAGATGTGGAATTCATTCAATTCCATCCAACAGCGCTATGCTATCCGGGCGCACCGCGGTTTCTGATTTCCGAAGCGGTGCGGGGCGAAGGCGCCTATTTGCGTAACATCAAAGGAGAACGCTTCATGGAGCGTTATCATCCCCAGCTAGAGTTAGCGCCGAGAGATGTGGTTGCACGCGCGATCGTGGATGAGATGGAAAATTGCAAATCAACCTTCGTCTATATCGACATTACACACGAATCGGAAGAATTAATTAAACATCGTTTCCCAACGATATACGAATATTGTTTGAATTATGGGCTCGATATGAGCACAGATTGGATTCCGGTTGCCCCGGCAGCGCACTATATGATGGGTGGCGTGAAGACGGACTTGCACGGAGAAACGCAGGTGCGTCGTTTATTTGCCTGCGGAGAAGTCTCATCTACAGGCGTACATGGTGCAAACCGCTTAGCGAGTAATTCTTTATCAGAAGCGATTGTATTCGGTCGCAGAATAATAGAACGGATACAAGAGTTGCCTGATCTCCAAGGAAACATTCAGATCCGTGCAGCATCGGAAGCGCCGCGTACAGAGATCCCGAATCAAGCAGTGGTTGAGAAGAGACTCAAGCTTCAGAAAATCATGCTCCGCTATGCAGGTCTCAAACGCGCTGCCAAAGGATTGCAAAAGGGGCATGAAGAGCTGGCGAGACAACTTTCGATTTTTGATTCGTTGATGACGAAACGCGAAGAGTATGAGTTTGCTAACTTACTCAACGTAGCCCTTTTAACAACGACAGCAGCTTTAACCCGTGAGGAAAGCCGCGGCGGCCATTATCGAGAAGATTTCCCGGATCGGGATGACTTGGTATGGAAGAAGCATATTGTTTTTCAGCGCGGGGAAGATAGGATTGAGGAGTGGATTTAGCATGTTAGAAATAAATATGGAATTAGTTCGGAAGCAAATTCGCCTTTGGCTTGAAGAAGATATCGGTACAGGCGATGTTACGACGGTGACTACAATCCCTTTGGAGCAAGTGTCCAAAGGGATTATCCACGTCAAAGAAGACGGAATCGTTTGTGGGCTTCGCATCGCGCAGGAGGTTTTTGCAGCAGTCGATGCTTCTCTTCGTTTTGAAACTAAAGTGGTCGAAGGATCGTCTGTTCATAAAGGGACCATACTAGCTGAAGTGGAAGGCAATACACGGAGCATCCTATTGGGCGAGCGATTAAGTCTGAATTTAATGCAACGATTGTCGGGGATAGCCACGAAGACGCATGAATTTGTAACAGCGTTAGATGGTTTACCTACAAGATTAGTGGACACCCGTAAAACAACGCCTGGGCACAGATTGCTTGAGAAGTACGCCGTGCGCGTTGGCGGCGGTTATAATCATCGTTTTGGCCTCTATGATGCTGTGATGATTAAAGATAACCATATCAAAGGCTCAGGTGGCATCACCCAAGCGGTCCAAGCGGCTCGTCAGAACATTCCTCACACGATGAAGATCGAAGTGGAAGTTGAAAACTTCGAGCAGCTTCATGAGGCGCTCCAAGCAGGAGCTGATATTATCATGCTGGACAACATGGTACCGGTCAAAATGAAAGAAGCAGTTTCGATAATTAAAAGCAAAGCGCCGCATATTGTAGTAGAAGGGTCAGGTTCGGTCACCCCGCAAACGATTAAGGCCATGGCGGAGACGGGTGTGGACGTGATTTCCGTTGGACGACTGACGTACTCGGTAGCAGCGCTCGATATTTCGTTAGATCTGAATGAACGGAAGGAGACTGCACTATGATTCTCGTTATCGATGTCGGGAATACGAACATTGTGCTAGGCCTCTACCAAGAAAGTACGCTCTTGCATCATTGGCGTGTGAGCACGAACCGTTCTGCTACCGTTGATGAGTATGGCATGCAGCTGCACAGCTTGTTCCAGCACTCGGGTATTACCTTTGCGCAAGTAGAAGGTGTCATTATTTCATCTGTCGTGCCCCCGTTGATGAATGCCATGGAAAACCTATGCTTACACTACTTGAAAAGGGTGCCATTTATCGTTGGACCTGGGATCAAAACGGGACTAAATGTCCGTGTGGACAATCCGAAGGAAGTTGGCGCGGATCGCATTGTGAATGCGGTGGCGGCGCTGGAGCTATATGGAGCTCCGTGTATCATTGTAGATTTCGGTACAGCTACAACGTACGATTATATTGATTCCTCAGGGCAGCTGGTGGGATGCGCCATTGCACCTGGCATTGGGATCTCAACCGAAGCGTTGTATCAAAAGGCGGCTAAGCTACCTCGGATCGAGCTCGTTAAGCCGAAAAGTGTCGTTGGCCGAAATACCGTCGCTGCGATGCAAGCCGGAATTATTTATGGCTATGTTGGTCAGGTGGACGGGATCGTAGAGCGAGTTATTCAAGAGTTTAATGTGAATCCAACTGTCATTGCAACGGGGGGATTAGCAGAGCTCATTTCCAGTGAGTCACGGACGATTCAAGTCGTCAACCCATTGCTTACTTTACAAGGCTTACAAATGATTTATGAGAAAAATGCCTAAGCTGTTTAAGGAAGGAATTTAGACATGAGTGATTATTTAATTCGAGGAACAGCGTTAGAGGGGCGTGTACGTGCTTTCGCTGTTCAGACGACTCACCTAACAGAAGAGCTTAGTCAAAGACATCAAACGACACCGACAGCGACAGCCGCATTGGGTCGAACTGCTGCCGCGGCTCTTCTTATAGCTGCCATGCTCAAGGGGGAGGAACATCTCATTGTGCAAGTCAAAGGGGATGGCCCTATCGGTCAAATCGTTGTTGATGCGAATGCGAAGGGTGAAGTGCGTGGATACGTAGATAATCCTTTGGTGGATCCGCCGCTCAAAGATAACGGCAAATTAGATGTTGCTGCTGCGGTGGGGACAGACGGTTTTTTATACATAACGAAAGATCTAGGGATGAAGGAGCCATATAAAGGAAGCGTTCCTCTAATCTCAGGTGAATTGGCAGAGGATTTCACCTATTACTTTGCAAAATCAGAACAAACACCTTCTGCTGTCGCACTTGGCGTATTGGTGAATACAGATCATACGATCCTTGCTTCAGGCGGCTTTGTGATTCAACTGCTCCCGGGTTTGACGAATAGTGAGATCGATGAGATCGAAGCGATGTTAGGACGAATTCCAACCTTCACGAACATGTTAGGTGGCGGATTGGATCTAGAAGAAATTTTACAAACCGTACTCCCATCCTTCCGTAAGCTTGACGAGATGGACGTCATGTTCCGTTGCAAATGCAGTCGGGAGAAAGTGGAATCTACTTTGATTTCCTTAGGCAAGCAAGAACTTCAAGAAATATTGGAGGAAGAAGGAGTTGCGGAAGTCGTCTGTCATTTCTGCAATGAAGCTTACCGGTATGAAGGGGAAGATTTGCAACGGATGATTGATCTGTAAGAGTGGATGATCTGCTTGATTTAGCTAGTGAACACGGGTGCAAGCAGCAATATGGAAGTAAAAGAGGGAAATAGGATGCGCAATGTAAAGCGATTGTGGGGAGTCATCATCGCGATGTCGATATGTATACTCGTGCTCGCATCCTTGCTGATCAGTCATGCCATCAACCAGTCAGAACCAAGACAATCACCAGAGCCCGAACAGCAGGGTGAGAATAAGAATACACGAGTTGTCGCCAAAGTTGGAAATCGGGAAATTACCATGGAAGAGCTCCAAACAGCGCTCGCGCACCATTATGGACCAGAGCAGCTAGGTCAAATGCTGGACCGTGAAGTGATTCGCCTAGAAGGAAATGAGTCGGGAACAAAGGTAGAGAGTGCGGAAATCAACCGTGAGTTGAAAAGGATGCAGCAAGGGTACGAAAGTGAACAACAATTTTATGACTCCATGCAAAGTCAGTTGGGGATGTCGGAGCAGGAAATCAAAGAGGATGTATCGAATAAGTTGTTACTTGAGAAGCTAGCAACGGCCTCCATTCACATCACGGATACTCAGGTCGAGACATACATAACGTCACATGCAGATGAGTTTAAGCAAGAAACAGAGTACAACATTCAGCAGATCATTGTATCCACGAAGGAGCAAGCGACGAAGGTCATTGCGGAGCTGGCCAAAGGGGAGAGCTTTGTGATCCTTGCCAGAGATCGATCAATTGATGATGCAACCAATAACTCCGGTGGAGATTTGGGTTGGATTGAAGGTGACGATCCTTTTGTAGAGGCGCCCATCTTGGAGTCAGCGAAATTGTTGAAGGTTGGCAAAGTGAGTGAGCCGATACCTGTTTCACAGGGGTTTGCGGTCGTCTTACTTAAGGATCGACGGGACAAAAATAACCCGGATCTGGTGTTCATTCGGGAGAATGTGCGCAGAGAGCTTGCGCTGCAACAAGCGCCTCCATTGAAAGATTATATCGCTCTGTTACGAAGTAAATGGAAGGTAAGTGTAGTAGATCCGACGCTCCGGTAAGAGAATGTGAAAATTTGGTTGACAACCTGTAAACGCATTGATAAGATTAAATTCATTAATACCAACCATTTAACTCGGAAATCATTCAATACTCAATCTGGAGGGGAAATATTATGGCAAGATTAGTACAGAGCATTACGGATTTGATTGGAGATACACCGCTAGTTCGTTTGAACCGTGTTGTTCCAGAAGGCAGTGCAGAGGTTTATGTGAAATTAGAGTACCAAAATCCAGGTGCTAGCGTTAAAGATCGTATTGCCATCTCCATGATCGAAGTAGCTGAGCAAGAAGGTAAATTGAAGCCGGGTGATACGATTGTAGAACCGACAAGTGGTAACACAGGAATCGGGATTGCTCTAGTCGCAGCAGCTAAAGGATACAAAGCAATCCTTGTTATGCCTGAAACGATGTCTTTGGAAAGACGTAACCTGCTTCGCGCTTACGGTGCACAGTTGGTTCTAACTCCTGGAGCAGAAGGCATGAAGGGTGCAATTAAACGTGCGGAAGAGCTTCAAGCGGAGAATCCTTCTTATTTCATTCCACAACAATTTAAGAACCAAGCGAACGTGAAAGTTCACCGTGAAACAACAGGACCGGAAATCGTGGAAGCGATCAACGCTCATGATGGTAAACTGGATGCTTTCATCTCCGGTATCGGTACAGGCGGAACAATCACAGGTGCAGGTGGCGTTTTGAAAGAAAACTTCCCGAATATCAAAATTTACGCAATTGAACCTTCGGCATCCCCAGTTCTTTCTGGTGGTAAGCCAGGTCCTCATAAAATTCAAGGTATTGGCGCAGGCTTTGTTCCAGATATTTTGAATACGAATGTGTACGATGAAATTATTACGGTTGAGAACGAAGATGCGTTCGAAACTTCACGTCGTGTTGCCAAAGAAGAAGGTATTCTTGGCGGAATTTCCTCCGGTGCAGCGATTTTCGCAGCATTGAAGGTTGCTAAAGAGTTAGGCGCTGGCAAACGTGTTGTTGCTGTCGTTCCAAGTAACGGTGAGCGTTACCTTTCAACACCTTTGTACCAATTCGAAGAGCAATAAGATCGAATTGCATGCAAAAGAGATCAAGCCTTCAGCTATTACAGCTGGGGCTTTTTTTCTGTATAGGGTTGGAGTATACTAATGGACAACGAATTAACGGATTTTAAGTAAGGAGCGCAAGTATGATTTTAACAACAGTAGAACAATGGCAGGACTGGTCCTCCACTTCAACCTCCACCTACACCATGCTGCCGTATGTGATCAAATTAGGACTCGCAGATGATCGTATCGCCTCATGGCAAGACGCGTGGAAAGAAGCTTCGCCAGACTCTTTCGTGCTCGAAAGCGGAAAAGGCGGACGGTATACGCACTTTGGGCTGCATCCCTTTTCGACGGTTCGTGGTACAGGCTTGGAAGCAGAAATCACGAGTAACACGAACTCTACGATATCTCGCGTACAAGGCAAACCACTTGACATCGTCAAGCAGTGGATGTCTGCCTACCAGAGTCCGAAAGTCCAAGGTGCTCCTAAATTTGTTGGAGGCTGCGTAGGCTACTGGAGCTACGATGTGATTCGCACCATCGAGAAGCTGCCGGAGCAATCCCAGGTTGATCTGCCGATCCCTGACTACAGCTTCGCTATGTATGATCAGGTGTGGACCTTGGATCACACCGAGAAGAGTCTCTTCATCGCGGTGCATATGCCATTCGCGCAAGGCGCAGACCTCGCTGAGCTTTACGCGCAGGCGCACGCTCGTGCCGAAGCGATGCTCGTCTGCTGGCACGCGATCCGCGCCGGCAACTGGTCCGGCACGCCGCTGAGCGGTGCCGACCAACCGGCGATGGCGCGCGAGCAGCTGCACATCGACGTCGAGAGCATCGCAGGCATCCAGCCTGCGTTCGACAAGACCGCGTACATGGCTGCGGTGGAGCGCATCCAAGCCTACATCTCCCAAGGTGACGTGTTCCAAGTCAACTTGTCAGTAAGGCAGAGCCGGCAACTGCGCACGACGCCGGAGGAGATCTACGAGGCGCTGCGCATCGTCAATCCCTCGCCCTACATGGGCTTGCTGCGCTTCGCAGGCTTCGCTCTCGTCTCCGGCTCGCCGGAGCTGCTCGTGCAGCTCGAGGACGGCATCCTGCGGACGCGTCCGATCGCTGGCACGCGCCCGCGCGGCAAGGACGAGCAGGATGATCTGCGCCTAGCCGGCGAGCTCATCAACAATGACAAAGAGCGCGCCGAGCACGTTATGCTGGTCGACCTTGAGCGCAACGACCTGGGCCGCATCTCGCGATATGGCTCCGTCCATGTGAAAGACTTCATGGTCATCGAGTACTATTCCCATGTGATGCACATCGTCTCCGAAGTCGTCGGCGAATTGGCGGAAGGGAAGGATGCTTACGATGTCATTGCGGCGACCTTCCCTGGCGGTACGATCACAGGCGCGCCGAAGATTCGCTGCATGGAAATCATTGAAGAACTAGAACCCGTACGTCGTGGTCCCTACACAGGTTCGATGGGATGGATTGACTATAATGGCAATATGGAATTTAATATTATTATACGCACGTTAGTAGCGGTTGATGGGATGGGCCATATTCAAGCGGGAGCTGGGATCGTTATTGATTCCATTCCAGAGCGTGAATATATCGAATCCTTGAACAAAGCCAAAGCGATGTGGAAAGCAATCGAGTATAGCGAGCGGAGCATGAGCCGAGCTTAAGCCCGAGTGGGGCTGACGAAAGGGGAGCTTAGAATGATTTTAGTGATTGATAATTATGATTCGTTTACGTACAACCTTGTGCAGTATTTGGGTGAGATCGGAGAGGAAGTCATCGTTCGTCGGAATGACGAGATTGACTTGGCAGGTGTCGAGGCGCTCGCGCCAGACCATATCTTAATTTCTCCAGGGCCTTGCACGCCGAATGAAGCTGGAATTAGCTTATCACTGATTGACCATTTTAAAGGGATCATCCCGATTTTCGGCGTTTGTCTCGGACATCAATCCATTGGCCAAGCCTTCGGTGGCGATGTAATTCGCGCAGAGCGCTTGATGCACGGCAAAACCTCGGAGATTTTCCACGACGGCCAAACCTTATTCGAAGGACTTCCGTCACCTTTCATCGCGACACGTTATCATTCTTTAATCGTCAAAACAGAAACGTTACCAGATTGCCTGGAAATCAGCGCGCAAACGGCTGAAGGTGAGATCATGGCTTTGCGTCATAAAGAATATCCGATCGAGGGTGTACAATTCCACCCAGAATCGATCATCACGCAGCATGGTCACCAAATGCTACGCAACTTCCTTCGTCGCACAGCCAAGTCGGGGGTTTAACAGAAGCATGATCATCTCCATCAATGGAACTTTCGTCCAAGAAACAGAAGCCGTGGTCTCCGTATACGATCACGGTTTTCTGTACGGGATCGGTTTGTTCGAGACGTTTCGAACCTATAACCGTAAGCCTTTCCTGCTCGCTGAGCACCTTCGTCGTCTAACCGATGGGTGCCAAGAGCTCGGCATCCTATATGAGCCTAACCTCGAGAAGATAACAACCCAAATCGAGCAATTACTCCATGTCAATAACCTGGAAGATGCTTATATCCGTTATTCCGTCTCCGCAGGCGTGGAGGCATTAGGGCTTCCTTCCACCGATTACTCAAAATCAACCGAAATCATCTACATCAAACCGTTACCTCCAAAGGATGAACGAACCTATCTTCAAGGCAAAGCGCTGCAACTGCTTAAGCTGCCTCGCAATACACCAGAAGGCTTGTACCGATTCAAGTCTTTTCATTATATGAACAACATTTTGGCCAAAAGAGAGCTGGGGCAATACCCATGGGCAACTGGGGCAGAGGGCCTTATGTTATCTGAAGATGGCTATGTGGCCGAAGGGATCGTTAGCAATCTTTTTTTCGTCAAAAATGACACCCTCTACACACCATCGCTCGATACGGGCATCCTACCGGGCATCACGAGAGCACATGTCATAAATCTCGCACAACAGCTACAGCTTCCAACACTAGACGGTCTGTACCGTTGGGAAGATCTCGTCGATGCGGACGAAGCATTTCTCGTGAATTCAATCCAAGAAATTGTGCCTGTCACCACTTTGTACACGCCGAATGGACAAGCTTACACCGTAGGAGGAGGGTCTCTAGGTCCTATAACCCGCCAACTGATTCAACATTACGTTTAGCAGGGGGTTATGAATGAACTCTCCGCGAACTAACAGCAATGAACAGGAAGTGAACCTAAGATGAATGTGTTATCCTACAGAGGTCATGAATTGCCCATTGGTGATCGAACGATCATTATGGGCATATTGAACGTAACGCCAGACTCCTTTTCGGACGGCGGCAGCTATAAACAAATCGAAGATGCGGTTCGCAAAGCCCATCAAATGGTTGCAGAAGGCGTAGACATCATCGACATTGGCGGGGAGTCCACACGACCAGGTGCGGCAACCGTCACACTAGACGAGGAACTGCAGCGTGTTATCCCCGTAATCGAGGCGATCCGCCGTGAGATCAGCATCCCAATATCAATCGATACTTATAAAGCGGAAGTAGCTAGACAAGCCCTAGAGGCCGGAGCACACATTATAAATGATGTATGGGGCGGTCAAGCGGAAGATGGGATGGCGGCAGTGGCTGCTCATTATGATTGTCCGTTTATCATCACCCACAATCGGATAAGCTCAGAATATGTCGAATTTCTTTCAGATGTATGTGCAGATTTGCAAAAGTATACGAATGACGCTCTACAAGCAGGAGTTAAGCCTGAACGCGTCATTCTAGATCCCGGCATTGGCTTCGCCAAATCCTATGAGCAGAATCTCTACCTAATGAACAACCTGCGTGTGATCGCAGACCTTGGATATCCGGTCCTTTTGGGTACATCGCGCAAAAGTGTCATCGGCCTAACCCTCGGGTTGCCTCCCGAAGAGCGCCTTGAAGGTACAGCTTCGACCGTCGTGCTTGGCATTGCGCAAGGGTGCCAGATCGTTAGGGTCCACGATATCCAATCGATGAAACGACTAGCTGTTATGACCGACGCTATTATTCGCAGCAGCATTTAACCTTGGAGGCTTTCGACAATGGATAAAATCATACTTACACGCATGCAGTTTTTTGGCAATCACGGTGTGTTCCCTGAAGAAAATACGCTGGGGCAACGCTTCTACGTTGATGTGGAGCTAATGCTCCCTTTAGATAAAGCTGGAAAGACCGACGATTTGACCCAAACCGTCCATTACGGGGAGGCATTTTTTCTAATCAAAGGGATTGTTGAAGGGCGTACGTACAAATTAATCGAGGCTTTAGCAGAAAATATTGCATCCGAGCTCCTGCATACTTATACTAGTATCAATGAAGTGACGGTTCGCGTTATCAAGCCACATCCGCCTTTTGCCGTTATTTTTGACGGCGTTACTATAGAGATCAATCGAAAGCGGGCATTGGAATGACAGCCGAAGATCGAGAACGCACTATCGCTTACGTCGCATTAGGCTCCAATATTGATAATCGTGAACATTATTTGCAGGGTGCAATTGCAGCGCTGAATGAGGAATCGGGGATAACGGTGACGGGACAGTCCGGCATCTATGAAACCGAGCCTGTTGGCTATGTGGATCAATCTGCTTTTTTAAATATGGTTATTCAAATTCATACTGATTTATCGCCTGAAGCGTTATTGGTTACCTTGCTTGCCATTGAGAACCGTCTGGGTCGGACGCGTGACTTGCGTTGGGGACCGCGAACAATTGATTTGGATCTGCTCCTATATGGTGACCATCGGTTAACGACCCCCGACTTGATCATTCCGCATCCGCGGATGCAAGAGCGGGCTTTTGTGTTAGTGCCCCTATCTGAGGTTCTCTACGCGCGGCAGGACGCTCTATTTGAATCTATCTCTGCACACTTGGAGAAACTGGAAGGAAAGGAAGGCGTCATCCTATGGAAAAAAGCTCAATAGCACAGCGCATTCGCGCTTTTCGTAAATTAAAAGGCTATACCCAGAGTGAACTGGCTGATTTATTAGGTGTATCCATTGCCATATTAGGGGCGATTGAACGAGGCACACGCAAGCCGGATAATAAAATGATTCAAAATATTTCGCAAGTCCTTAACATAGAACCTGAAGAATTAGTGGCGGTAGTTGTGAAATGAGAGGAGTGGAATCTTCGGTGCTGAAAATAGGAAATGTCGAAGCTCCCAATAGAGTTGTGTTAGCCCCAATGGCGGGCGTATGTAATCCAGCGTTCCGATTAATCGCCAAAGAGTTTGGTACAGGCTTAGTCTGTGCGGAAATGGTTAGTGATAAAGCGATTGTTCACGGCAACACACGCTCTATGGAGATGCTGTATGTCGATGATCGTGAGAAACCGCTGAGTCTTCAGATATTTGGAGGCGACACGGATACACTGGTTCAGGCGGCTAGAATTGTTGACCAACATACGAATGCCGATATTATTGATATCAACATGGGATGCCCTGTTCCCAAAATTACGAAATGTGACGCGGGAGCAAGATGGTTGCTCCAACCGGATAAAATCGAAGCGATGATCGCTACAGTTGTCGCGGCAGTTAGTAAACCTGTTACGGTCAAGATGCGTATTGGGTGGGACTCTGATCATATTTATGCCGTGGAAAATGCGAAAGCTGTCGAAAGAGGCGGCGGTAGCGCCGTTAGTGTACATGGACGTACACGTGAGCAACTCTACACAGGGAAAGCGGATTGGAACATTATCCGTGATGTTAAACAAGCTCTTTCTATTCCGGTTATCGGAAACGGTGATGTTGTGACACCAGAGGATGCGAAACGCATGTTGGATGAAACCGGTGTAGACGGTGTCATGATTGGACGCGGAGCTTTAGGCAACCCATGGATGCTGTACCGTACGGTTCAATATCTAGCTAATGGTACATTACCTCCAGAACCTTCAGCAGAAGAGAAAATTCGCATTGCGATTTTGCATATGGATCGACTGATCGCACTCAAAGGTGAGCATGTAGCGGTGAAGGAAATGCGCAAACACATGGCTTGGTACCTCAAAGGCATGACGGGAGCTGCTCGTGTGAAGGATATCATTATGGAGACAGAGAAGCGGGATGTTATGGTTCGTACATTAGACGCATATGTCGAGCATCTTGCTATGAGTTCCGCGTCTGGGGCAGCGGAAGAATCAACGGTACTGCATTAAAAACATGCAGCGATGGTTGACATTGACATTTTGAAACCGTTGCAATATAATCAGTCAATATTAATGTATTCCTGCATATATTGAAAGACTAACGAGTAAGCAACTTATTATAAAACGTGAATTCATACTACTTGAATCAGCTCTATAAAGACCCAACTCCTAGCAGGAAGCATCGATTCAACGATATGAAAATCTTTCACATGACGGGAGATCAGTTGGCAATGGCTGAAAAAGAGGTCATTCTTACACCAGTAGGGCTACGGAAATTAGAGGATGAGCTTGAGCATCTGAAATCCGTGAAACGTCGAGAAGTCGCGGAAAGAATTAAGGTTGCCATCGGTTATGGCGATATTAGTGAGAATTCCGAGTACGAAGACGCGAAGAATGAGCAAGCCTTCATTGAAGGTAGAATCATTACTTTAGAAAAAATGCTGCGCAATGCGCGGATTATTAATAACGATGAAGTCGATATTAACACAGTAAGTGTAGGGTCGATTGTAACACTGAAAGATTTGGAATTCGGCGATTTGGTAGAATACAACATTGTAGGTTCGGCTGAATCCGATCCGTTGCAGAATAAGATTTCCAATGAAAGCCCTGTGGGTAGAGCTATTCTAGGCAAGCAAAAGGGCACCAACGTTGATGTTGTAGTACCTGCTGGCGTCATTCAGTATCAAATTATTGATATTAAAAAGTAGCGTGCAGCCGCAAGCCTTTTGGAAAGCTTCCCTCAGGAAGCTTTTTTCCGTTCACAGACTTAACTAATGAGTAGGAGATGAAACAATGAGTCAGGAACTAGAGTTAAATGAGCTGCTCGTGATCAGACGCAACAAATTGGACGAGCTCCGCGGTCTCGGTGTCGATCCATTCGGGAGCAAATTTGAAAGAACGCATACAGCGGGGGATATTCTTACTGCTTATCAAGAAATGAGCAAAGAAGACCTAGATGAAGCGAACGTAGTAGTCCGTATTGCTGGACGTATTATGCAGAAGAGAAGTATGGGCAAGGCTAGCTTCGCACATCTGCAAGATATTACAGGTAAAATTCAAATCTATGTGCGTGAAGATGCGCTGGATGCAAACATATATAAAGCTTTTGATATTCTCGATCTAGGCGATATGGTAGGGGTAGAAGGTGTTGTTTTCAAAACGAAGACGGGCGAAACCTCTATTAAAGTGAAATCACTTGAGGTACTGACGAAATCCTTGCTTCCGCTGCCGGATAAATTTCATGGACTTAGCGATGTTGAACTGCGCTATCGTCAACGGTATGTCGATCTGATTATGAATCAAGATGTTCAGAAGACGTTTATTCTTCGTTCCAAAATCATTCAATCCATGCGTCGTTATTTAGATTCCTTAGGTTATTTGGAAGTAGAAACTCCAACATTGCACTCAATTGCAGGTGGTGCTTCAGCACGTCCTTTTAACACGCATCACAATGCGCTGGATATGCAGCTTCATATGCGTATTGCGATCGAGCTGCACTTGAAACGTCTTATTGTTGGCGGACTAGAGAAAGTGTACGAAATCGGTCGCGTATACCGCAACGAGGGGATCTCTACGCGTCATAATCCAGAGTTTACGATGATTGAGCTGTATGAGGCGTACGCTGACTACAAAGATATCATGAAGCTGACAGAAGAGCTTGTTGCTCATATCGCGCAAGAGGTTCTTGGACAGACGACAATTCCTTACGGAGACCATGAAATTGATGTGGCTGTAGGTTGGAGACGTGTATCCATGGTGGATGCGATTAAAGAAGTTACAGGTGTAGACTTTAGCGTCCATATGACGAATGAGCAAGCGCATGGTTTGGCCAAAGAGCATAAGGTGTCTGTTGAACCGCATATGACATTTGGTCACATTGTGAACCAGTTCTTCGAGACGTTTGTTGAAGAGACGTTGATTCAGCCTACATTCATCTATGGACATCCATTAGAGATTTCTCCGCTTGCCAAAAAGAACCCTGAGGATCCGCGCTTTACGGATCGCTTCGAACTCTTTATCGTAGCGCGTGAGCATGCTAATGCCTTTACAGAACTTAATGATCCAATCGATCAAAGAGAGCGCTTTGAAGCGCAGCTGCGTGAAAAAGAACAAGGTAATGATGAGGCGCATGAAATGGATGAAGATTTCATCCGCGCTCTTGAGTACGGAATGCCGCCAACGGGTGGTCTAGGTATAGGGATCGACCGTTTGGTAATGCTATTGACGAATGCACCATCGATTCGTGATGTCTTATTATTCCCGTTGATGCGTGAGCGCCAAGGCGAGTAATTTCTTCGTTTCGGGGCACCATTCGGTGCCCGGTTTTTTTAAAAATTAGGACTTGCAAAGTGTGTGGCGTATGTGGTATCTTATAAAAGTTGCCGCTGAGGACAACATGAGAAACATAAGAAACACAACAAAAACAACTCGAAATTAAGAGTTGCAAATAAAAACTCAGTGTGGTATATTGGTCTTCCGGCTTTCGAAAGAGAGCGGTTAGGACAAGAGTGATTGATCTTTGAAAACTGAACAACGAGTGAGTAAGCACGAACGAGAAATCGTTCAAAAAAGAGATTGCAAAATCTCGCTAGCATCAAAATGAGCATTTCAGCTTTCACAATAGGACGAGCAATCGTCCACTATTATGGAGAGTTTGATCCTGGCTCAGGACGAACGCTGGCGGCGTGCCTAATACATGCAAGTCGAGCGGGTTTATCCTTCGGGATAAGCTAGCGGCGGACGGGTGAGTAACACGTAGGTAACCTGCCTT
>NZ_JBFUHL010000035.1:0-65715 GCF_056402415.1 Paenibacillus sp. P4_A9 | reverse complement strand
TTAAATCATCTCCGAACTATCATTATATCTTCTATTATGCCCCATTTTTGTTCGGAGTAATCAATTATCAACAATAAAATTTAACATAGCCTTTTGATAAGATTGATGACATAGTTTTGCTAATACTACTAATAAAATCGGGGGATTGGACGATGAATGAAAACAAATTTTATTTGAAAAAAGCGGATTGGGCAGTAAGGCTTATAGGAGAAGGAGGGGGTACCCCTCATCATGTTGAGTTACAGACGGAGTGGAACGGGGACAGCTGCGCTTCCAAGCTGATTAATCGTGGGGATAAGGACTACAACGTTAAAGAAATTGTACTATTTCAGAGAGATTTGCCTTTCGATGTAAGCACTCCCGTCTACGGTGAAGGCTATAGCAAGCTCTCTCAATACGTCGGAACTATCGATACCGTTAGTACCATAACGGGTTATTGCGACCATGGCCATTACAAAATTCCTCAAGCTGAAGACTTCCAAACCGTGTACAATCTTGCATTGTTTTCTCCTAAGGATGCTGATCATATTCTGATGGCCTTCACCTCTTGCCATCGTTTTAACGGAGAGATTCGATTTGGTCAGGGAACAATTGAAATTGTGCTTGTAACGGATGGAGTACGCTTGGAGTCTGGTCAAACGTGGCAATTGGAAGATTTCATATTAGTCCAAGGGCCTGATCACAATACTCTTTTTAAGCAAATAGCCGAGGCCATTCGTATACATCATCCTCTCTTACAAGTGGAGGAAACACCAACAGGGTGGTGTTCCTGGTATTGGTATGGACCTCAGGTGAAAGAAGAAAATATTTTAGCCAATATGGATGAAATGTCCACTGAATATCCGGAGCTCAAATATGTGCAAATCGACGATGGTTATCAAGCATACATGGGGGATTGGTTGACTCCAGGTCCTGCCTTTAAAGATATGAAAAAGCTGTGCCGTTCGATCCTTGAAAAAGGGCTTGAGCCAGCCATTTGGGTAGCCCCCTTTATTGCGGAGAAAGATTCGAACTTATTCAAGAATCATCCGAATTGGTTTATAAAAGACGCCAGTGGTAACCCACTCCCTTCGGATATTGTCTCATTTGGCGGCTGGCGCAACGGTCCTTGGTACATGTTGGATGGCACTCATCCTGATGCACAGAACTACTTAACGCATGTATTTAGGACGATGAGGGAAGATTGGGGCAGTAAATACTTTAAATTGGATGCGAATATGTGGGGCGCTCTGCATGGCGGTACTTATTATAAGCCTAATACAACAAGGGTAGAGGCTTATCGCGAAGGGATGAAAGCCGTGCTCCAAGGGGCAGGAGTCGACAGCTTTGTACTCGGTTGCAATGCACCGATGTGGCCTTCTCTAGGAGTGGTTCACGGCATGAGAGTGTCAGACGATTTTTCGAGAACATGGGAAAAATTTAATAAGAATGCTACAGAAATCTTCTGGCGGAATTGGCAGCATAACCAGTTGTGGGTCAATGATCCGGATTGTGTTTTGCTAGAAAACAAATCATCGGAGCAAATCGGTCCTGACGGGAAAGTAATCACTACTAATAACGGATTAACGGATGATGAATTTCTCTTTCATGCGACATCTATTTATTGCTCCGGAGGGATGGTTCTGTCAGGCGATAACTTGATGGAGCATTCCGAGAAAACAAAATCAAGGCTGCGGAAGCTGCTTAAACCAACGGATGTACCGGCACAATTTGTTGACAATGGATTCAAAGTCGGCCGAATCGATCTTGGCCACCAACAATTGGTTGCTGTGTTTAACCGGGTGGATGAACCCGCCACTTTGGAAGTGAGCCTCCCACAGTCTTGTTTGATCCGCGATTTCTGGACGGATGAGGAGTTAGGCTTTTATTCTGAGAAGATTACGGTTGAGCTTCGTCCACATCATGCTAGACTTTACGTTTGTGATACAAAGGGTATCCAGTCAGACCACATAAATTAGTATCACCAAAGGCTGGTTTCAACGTAGAGAACCGTATTATATCTCAAAGATTGATCATTGCGCTAACGGATAACGAGAGTTGAGTAAATGTTACACAATTGAAATCTTATTTTCATCTTGTATTAATCATTAAAGGTTATAATAAAAGCCGACCCCCTTTAAAATATAAACTTAGACCCGCAGCCCGTTGCTGTGGGTTTCTTTTTGTTATTAAACTAAAGGGAGATATGCGAAGTTGAAACAAATTGACTACACAACACGTCAAAGATGGAAATAACCCTAATGAGAAATGAATGAACCGTATTTCATCTGTTAGCTTCATGTTTGTCGCTGGTTACACTGGAATTGGAAAAACATATTTTGCTTGGGAAATGATAAGAGAATTTAACGATTTAACAATGGCGTAACTTCAGTTCTATTAACCCAAGCTGCTTATATCGATAATGAAAGGGAATTTATTCTTTTATTATTGAGAGAGGAAATGGCATTTTACAAAAATAAGCCTAAAGCAGATTTGAAAACAATCCTATTAAAGAAATTATCAAATTGTAGGTATCTAGTAATTGATGATTCACAAAATCTATTAATTTCACGTAAGTTATTAATGAATCATTTCTCGTTTATGTCATGGTTTGTGAATGAGACTAATATAAAAGTTTTATACTTAGGTACAGTTCCATTTGAAGGCATGCTTGAAGATTACGATATAATTTATAAAAGAAGCGTTGTATATAATTTAAAGGCATCTTAGGAACATTATTGTTCACAAAAAAACACGAGCCAAAATCGGCATCGTGTTTTTTTGTGCAGCAACGATCAATTAGCGACAAATCATCTTACAAAAACCATGCGAAACGACAAATCATAACCAAAAGCAGTGCTTAAAAAACGACAAAACAAGTTACAATTCACACTTCTTCTTTGCTGCTGCTGTCTGTAGAGGAGGTGTAGTAGTATTTTTATTTATTATTTTGGGGCTGCATTTTTAATTTCGATCAAAGGCTTGTATGAGGTTTTTACATAATTTAGAAGCAGAATGAACATAACTATATGTAATGTTGTCATCGCTTATCGTGGAGGTATTTGCGCTTATGTCAAAAGAGTACGAAGATAAAGCACTAATGAACGAAACGATAAGCAGCATTCTGACATCCTCATTGGAAGAAAACGAAGCCGTATTAAAGAATACGTTTCATTCTTGCTCGGACGTGATGTTCCGCACTTTTCAAATTTGCGGTCAAAAAAACGCACTTCTCTTATATATAGATGGATTAATCGAAGAACAACAGTTGGACGTATCGCTGCTAAAATCGCTTATGTCAGGTAGCACATCCGAACCGTTGGACGATAAGCAAGACATTCTTTCATTTCTGCAAAATCAATTAATTGCCATTAGCCAAGTGAAAAGAGCAGCGAATATTCCAAGTATTGTTCAACATGTATTGAAGGGCTCTATTGTCATGTTGATAGCGGGTCAAATGGAAGCGCTCGTTCTCAACATTCCAGGCGGGAAAACAAGAGCCGTCGAGCAGTCTTCCTCGGAAGGCACGGTTCGAGGTCCTCGCGATTCGTTCACCGAAAGCATTCGGACCAATACAAGTTTAATCCGCAGAAGAATACGTTCCGCTCGACTGAAAATCGAGTCGCTAACCGTAGGGGAATTAACCCAAACAGATGTGGCGATCGTCTATCTTGAGGATATTGCTAATGCGACCGTCATCCAAGAAATCAAGTCAAGAATTCAAAACATTCAGATCGATGGCGTGCTGGAATCGGGGTATATTGAACAATTTATCGAAGAACGCTCGTATTCTCCCTTTCCTCAGTATCTCGTTACAGAACGACCGGATTATGTCGTATCCGCATTATTGGAAGGACGAGTTGCGGTAATGACCGACGGCTCCCCATTCATCATCAGTGGTCCAATGTCTTTCTGGGGATTTCTTCAGGCGGGAGAGGACTATTACGACCGTGTTCTGTTTGCGAATTTGAATCGTTTTTTACGGCTAATTTTAACCATGATTGCTCTGGTCTTACCCTCCGTATATGTAGCGTTAACCACGTTCCATCAGCAAATGATTCCGACAAAACTGATATTAAGTATTTCCTCCGCCAGGGAGGGTATCCCATTTCCTGCAATAGTAGAAGCGCTGATTATGGAAAGCACATTCGAGGGTTTACGTGAAGCCGGAGTTCGTTTGCCTAAGCAAATTGGTCAAGCCGTCAGTATCGTGGGCGGCCTTGTCGTCGGTCAAGCAGCCGTGCTAGCCGGTATTGTTTCGGCCCCAATGGTTATTGTGGTGTCATTAACGGGAATTGCATCGTTTGTCATACCCCGGTATAATTTTTCGTTTGCTTTTCGGATTCTGAGGTTCCCAATGATCCTGCTTGCTGGGATGTTTGGACTTTATGGCATTACGGTAGGACTGCTTTGTATATTAATCCACCTTGCAGGCCTCAAGTCGCTCGGCGTTCCTTATTTATTTCCAATGGCACCGGTTAGCTTTCAAGGACTCAAGGATACTATTTTTCGGGCACCTTTATGGACAATGTATTTCCGTCCTGGGCAGGAAGGGAAGCGACAAACCCGCATACCGAAAGGACAGAAACCGTAATGTGCAGAGAAGAAAACAGGCCCTACAAGAAAGCGCTGACGTTCCTTTTGCTTATGTTGGTTCCGCTTTTGAGCGGTTGTTGGGATAGAGTGGAAATGAATGACCTTGCCCTTTTTATGGCATCTGGGCTGGATATAACCGAGGATGGCCGTATATTTGTTTCTATTCAGGTACCTATCCCTACCCCCCATACAGAGGGGAGTACGTTAGGAACACTTGGCAAAACGTATTACGTAATATCTGCCTCGGGGACCAATATTTATGATGTAGAGAGAAAGTGTCAACAACTGCTTTCGCGAAAATTTTTTAAAGGACATCGCCGGGTTGTCTTCATTGGAGAAACATTTGCCAAAAAGGGAATAAAGGAAATTTTGGATTACTATTCCAGGGATCCGGCGACCCGACTTCGGACTTACCTTGTTGTGGCCAAAGGCAAACAGGCCGTTGAACTGATGAGAATGGATCATCCTTATGAACGAATACCGTCAGAGGAGGTTCGAGAATTGGAGCGTAACGGAGTCGGTACGGCGGTTACGTTCCGGGACTTTTTGATGAACCAGGAAAGAGCCGGAATCGTGCCCGTATTGGGAGCAGTAGAGATTCAGAAACCCCAGACTTTGGTTGAAAAAGAAGATGAAAAGTCGAAGCTAAATGTATTCCATCTCTCCTCGACAGCGGTAATGAAAAATAACAAATTAGTGGGATACCTGAATGACATTGAAACGAGAAGCCTCAGGTGGATTAAAGGTGAATTAAAGCATGAATATCTGGCCGAAAGGATTCCAGAGGCCGGAGGTAGTGTCGGCGTTGTTTTGAAGAAAACAGATAGAAAAATAAAAACGGTTATAAAAGACGGCAAAGCAACTATTCATATCGAGCTGAGTGGTGATGGCTCGCTTAATGAAAGTAATGTAGAGCTGGATATCAGTCGTTCGGAGAACGTAGATATGATTGAACAAGGACTTAATAAACTGATTACGGAGCAAACGCTTAAAAGCATAAAGAAAGCGCAAACGGAATTGAAATCTGACATATTCGGGTTCGGACTTTTAGTGCATCAATATCAATTTGGGACATGGAAAACGGTGAGGGAAGATTGGGATACTATTTTTACAAATGCAGAGGTATTCGTAGATACCCAAATCCACCTGAGAAGAGCCGGTATGATTAATTCTTCTCTAGATAACAAAGGAGTTCACACCGAATGACGAATATAGCGATGTACTCGTTCTTCGTTGCCTTTCTCTTCTGGTTACAACTGAAGCTAATAAAAAAGACGGCGCAAATGAAGGAATATGTTACTGTAGGGCTCATTTTAACATTGTCCACCGTTGTCGGTTTGTGTATGACGATGGGTATTCAAATCATGAGCCCCTCTATGATTTTGCAAAAATGGCTCTCGATTTTATTGAAATGACGATGACGAATCGGAGAAGGGACTCGTAGATGAAAAGCTCTGGATTAAACATCCTTATCTCAAATACTGAGCTTTGGGCTCTCATGTTCATATTTATAGTAGCAAGCTCGATGTCGTTGCCCATCGGTTACACCACCGGGCATGATTCTTGGATATCCGCCGTCATCGGTAGCCTTGCAGGGCTCTGTATTGCTTGGGTGTATGCGACACTTTGCAGAAGATTCCCGCAAAAGTCGGTAATCGGAATTGCGCAGACCTTACTTGGCACCTGGATGGGGAAAACGATTGGGATTTTGTATGCAGGGTACGGTTTCCAGCTAGGGGCTTATGTCTTGCGCAATTTTGAAGATCTTACAGGAGCCGTATTACTGCCACGAACCCCGAGCGTTGTGATCAGTTTGATCATGATCTCAATTGCCGCTTGGGCCGCTTATCAAGGGATTGAAGTTATGTGTAGATGCGCGCTTATATTAATCCTTGTTGTGGTATTGCAATCCGTTATATTCATTGTGTTGTCGATACAGGATATGAATCCAGGCAATCTATTTCCTGTGTTAGAAACAGGTTGGCTTCCCGTGTTCAACGGAGCCGCGCAAATCGCAACATTCCCTTTGGGCGAGTCGGTGCTATTTGTCATGATCATTCCTTTCGTTAACTGCGTCGACAAAGTAAAAAAGACGGTCCTCTCCGTAATCGGGTTGTCCGGCTTATGGTTGATCACATCCCATCTCGTGAATATCCTGGTAATGGGAGAGCTCGCGAGTAAACAAATTTTTCCCTCTTATATGTCCGCAATGTACATCTCTGTAGGTGACTTTTTCGAACGCATCGAGCCGATCGTGTTTACCGTTTGGGTTTTTGGTGAATTCATGAAGCTTACCGTTTGTCTATTTGTTGCCTCTATAGCTCTAGCCCAGACGATTGGGAGCCGAAATTACCAGATTTACATCATACCTCTAGGGTTGGCGCTGTGTGAGCTATCTCTGTTTCTCCATCCTAATCAGCTGGAAGTAATCCAGTTTCAGCAGCAGATTTGGCCATGGCTTTCAGTGCCTTTCCAGATTGTGATTCCTCTGGTCTTGCTGCTTTGCTCTCTATTAAAACGGAGAAGAGTCGAACCATCATAGAGGTAGCGAAGGGTGAGGCTATGTCTATATATATGATTAGTTCACGGCTCTAGGTTTGGAAGGATCGCAATCAGGGCGGGGTACACCTGGAGCAGCTTGAGAGAGTTTAGTCAAATAATAGCACTCTTCCCGATACATATGATCGGGCACTAGCACTGTTAATGTACTCAACAATTCCTTATCGGCTGTGAGTTCCTGTACTTCGGACAGAAATTTCATGAAGAGGAGCATAACGGTATTAGCTTCGTGATTAAACCGGCGCAAAGCAGGGAAATCCACCAAAGAAGTTCGCATATAACCCGCCAGCTCGTTCGCTTTTAAATATAAGGACTGAAAAATGCTTTCGAATTCCCCGCTCTTGTTTTTCCAACTCTTCTCTACCATATCAAATTCGCCTGACAATATGTCCGCGTGGCCGGCTGCATCTAGAAGCCATACTAAATGCTGGTGAACCGCCGGTCCTGAAGGAGGCAGTTGGCCGCTTGTCAGTGCCGCAAAAACGCGCATCCCTTCTTCGAGCTCATCGACCATATGATTCAAAAATGTTGGTGCAAGGCTGATGAGGATATTCCCCGTCAGCGACCGTTGCAGCAAATGAAGCTTAAAGGCACGCAATTGTGAGGTCCAAGGATTGACAGCTTGAAGTAAGGCAGCGATACCCCTGCTATCAAGGTTCATCCTGGCTGAATCCAACATACTATCAAAGGCTTGAACGAACTGTTTCGCTCTGGATATTTCTGCATCCTCGCCTGAAGCCAACGAATCCCGGATAAACTTAGCATGATCACCCAAAACCTCCAGCCAAAACCGGAGCTCAAAGAGAGCGCCGTCCTCAAAGCCCATTTTCGTCATGTTCTATAGCTCCCTATTTAAGATGGTATCACATTCTTGTATTACACTATGTAAATGCCGGCTTGTCAGATGCTTAACTAGTGCACGGAGTCCTTTGACTAACTCCATTGTAGGGGAAAGGCAGTAAATATCTGCACCTGAAGAATAAAAAAGCCATGAAATTCAATGGAGGTTGAATTTCATGGCTTTGTAGAAATCGTTTATCTTCTAGCAGTGAAGCCAACAAAAGTTTTTGTGTTGAAATCGAACACGACTGTCAACGGTCCAAGCAGCTCATCTTGGTCTGTATTGTAAGTAACCGTCACGAAATTACCGTTCGCAGCTTGAACGTCTGTGAGCAATTTCTTCTGCTCGTCTGTGGAAGCCAATACGCCTACCTCTTTAGAGGCGACGATTTGAACGGCTGCTTCGTCTTGCTTCGTTGCAATATGGGATGCTTGATCCTTCACTTGCGCCCATGCCAAGTTGCGGAATTCCTGCGCTGTTTCTGGCGACAGTTTCGGAGTGCCTGTTACAGGCGCTTGAGCCTGAACAACGAGAAGGTACACAGGGCTTTGCGGAGGTAGGCTTTTCGTTTCAAATGGACCGTAGTAGGCTTTTACTTTCGTGCCGGCTTTCAGGTCCTCCCATTTCAAGGATTCGCCTTGAGACGTCATGACGCGAGTTTCTTTACCGCCGTTAAGTACCAAATTGTCGCCTAATTGAACTTGCCAGCCATCATCCGTATGTTTCACATCTTTGATTGTATCTTCTTTGACCGAGCGGTCTGCGTGAACATTAATGCTTACAGCATGGGCTTGGCCCGGATAGCTCATCGCCATTGCTGGTCCGAACTCGGCGTCGATTTGAGTACCGGCTTTAAGATCGGCTGCAGTTAGTGTTTTACCGTCTAGGCTCTTGATGGCAGTCGATTTGTCTACGGTTAAAATGACCCATGTGCTGCCAAGCAGCTCGATGCGAGTATTACCGTCTTCCTTAGCCTGTACACTTACGATCACACCGGATGCATCCATCAGGTCAACCGCGTCGTCCAGCTCGATCTCTTTGTTCGCTTCATCGTAATTTACCGTATATCCAAGCTGAGTCGCAGCGTCGCGTACTGGGAGGTAAGCTTTTCCATCAATGTAGACAGGCGTTAGCTTGCTGTCTTGTCCGTTAACAAGAATCTTTACATCTTTTTGTAAGTAACCTGTAACCTTTTCTACCAAATCCTCAGCTCCGACTGCGGCCGTTGTGCCGAGTATCCCAGCCAAAGTTAATATGACAGTTAGTTTCTTCTTCATAGTCATAGTGCTCCTTCCGATGTTTGAAATTTATGGTTAATCATATTGACAATCCATCAGACGGAGGTTTGTTCGAATAGGTTGCAGTTGTCCAAAATTATGTTGTAAGATTTATGCACTTTGGAAGCTGTAAGGCTGCGGTTGACCTTTGTATATGCTTGAAAAGTTTGTTGTCTTTTTGTGTTGTATAAAAAATCTATCCAAAAAATAACTATTGCATTAAGATGGAAGAAACTTCTTGAAAGGAGAAATGAGAACTGGAGATTAACATATTGCAATTAATAGAAGGTGCTAGAGCAGCCAAAGGGCTGGCTGTTATTATCGATGTATTCAGAGCATTCTCCACTGCCTGCTATGCTTCAAAGAACGGAGCCAAAAAGATTATTCCAGTTGGCGATATCGAAACAGCATATCGTTTGAAGAGGGAAAATCCAGATTATATTTTGATGGGAGAGCGCCACGGAGAAATACAGCCTGGTTTTGATTATGGGAATTCGCCAACCCATATCGAGCATACTGATTTCACTGGGAAAACGATCGTTCATACAACCAGCGCTGGTACACAAGGGATTGTGAACGCTATTCATGCGGATGAAATCATCACTGGAAGCTTTGTAAATGCCGAGGCTATCGTAAGATATATCAAAAAGAAACAACCTCAGCAAGTTTCGCTGGTATGCATGGGCTGGAATGGCACTGAGCATGCCGATGAAGATACTTTATTGGCGGAATATCTTAAGAACGCATTGGAGGGGAGAATCAACGATTTCGACCGGATCGTTAAGTTTTTAAGTGATGAAAGCACGACTGGCAGGTTTTTGGATATGACAAGCAGAGAGTCTGCCCCGGAAAAGGATTTCGATTTGTGCCTCGATCTGAATAGATTCAACTTTGTGTTGAAAGCGGAACAAGGCGCGGATGAAATATGGCAGTTCAGGAAAATCGGAAATTAATTTGTCATTGAGATGGAGGAAGGTTAAATGAGGGCTGAAGAAAATACAACCGACCACAACCGGCGCGTGCTGGTCATCGGCGCCGACGGAATGCGGCCGGATACAGTGGACCCACAATTGATGCCGACATACGCCAAACTTATTGAAAAAGGAACTCTGTTCACTGAATTTTATGCTGCATATCCCCCTCATACCCGCGTCAGTATGACCACTTTCACAACGGGAGTCTACCCTGGCCGGCACGGTGTCATAAACAACCTAATGTATATCCCTGGCTTTCATAAGGACGGGTTGCTGCAGACAGGAAACGATCAGCATCTTCTTGAATATGGTAGCCTTATGGGAGAGCCGTTTCTTCTATGTCCTACTTTAGGCGACAGACTGCATGCTAGGGGTAGCCGACTGTCGGTAGCCGGATCAGGGTCGCCGGGCGCTTCACTTCTGTGGAATTTGAACCACCCAGAATTAGTGATTAATCCTTCTTCCGATTATGGCGAAACCGCGATTGCTGCTCTGCAGCAGCTGCTTGGCGAAGTGCCAGCCGAATCCGGCGGTGTGAAAGAACAGCGTGCTCAGTGGGCCACTCGCGCCCTTATTGATGTACATCTGCCGAATCCAGATAACAAGGTGATGGTGCTGTGGCTGGCCGAGCCTGATACGGCCCTGCATAATTATGGAATCGGCTCGCCGGAAGCCTGTGAAGCACTGCAGGTAGTAGACCGCTGTGTCGCGCAGGTATTGGAAGCCATAGACCGTTTGGGGTTAGTAGAGCAGCTTGATATATTGCTAATGAGCGATCACGGACATTCGAGCATTAATGCTATTGGATCACTGGAAGTGCATCTACAGCGGGCGGTTCACGAACTCGGACTAACTTCTAGGTTTATCGTAACGAGCAATAATATTTATGGGGACATGGATACAACTGTGCAACAAGCCGATGCGGCCCAATTGGTGAAGTGGTTGCTTCAGCAAGAGTGGTGCGACGCTGTATTCACCAGCTCCTCAGAGCTTATGAATCTTTCTGGTGTCATGAGCATGGAGACTCTAACCGGCCCCATTCGGCACAATCGGGTTCCTTTGCTTACCATCAGCCCCAAATGGTCTGATGATGTCAACGAATTTGGGGTTCCTGGCATAGTTAGCACACTGACCAACAAGTCGTCCAACAAGAAATCCACGCACGGATCGACCTCTCCGTTCGACCTGCACGCTTTCTGTCTCGGTTACGGTCCGAGCTTTAGAGAAGGCTGCATATCAGATATCCCCAGCGGGATTGTCGATATAGCGCCTACAATTTGCCATCTTGTCGGCATTCCGGAGGAAACGGGTTTTGATGGCAGGGTTCTTCTCGAGGGATTGAAGGGATCAAAGGATTTCCCGTTTGAAGGGGAAAAGTTGATTATTCGAAGCGAGAACAGCATAGGATTATGTGTAGCTCAAGTTAACGGGACACGTTATGTACACGGGACGGTACCAGGTAACGAGAGAACAATCAGACCGGAGTAGACACAAAAGGCTTATGAACTTTTTTGTAGAAAATGTCAGACGCTACGTTGAAGGTAAGCGTTTGATTAACGAGCTTTCCCAGAATCAATTGGACGGAAATTAATAAGGAGGGGTCACTATGTTCTTAAACCTAGCACACCGGGGAGCTTCACATTATGCTCCTGAAAATACGCTTGCAGCCTTCTATAAAGGTATTGAGATGGGGGCGAACGGGCTCGAAACGGACTTGAAAATATCCAAGGACGGCGTCGTCTTCCTTCATCACGATAAGGATCTCGCTCGGACGACGAACGGTACGGGGGCTCCAGCGGACTATACTTGGAGTGAATTGCAGGAGTTGGACGCTGGCAGCTGGTTTTCTCAGCTTTACACGGGGGAGAGACTAATTTCGCTAGAACAATTTCTACATCTGTTCGGCCGCAAACCGCTTTTTCTTGTCTTAGAGCTTAAGGATCGCAACATTGAAGAACAAGTGCTGGAGCAGATTACACGATTCAGGATCAAAGAGCGGGTAACGATCACCTCGTCCATCTATGATAATCTCCAAGCTGTTCGAGCCAAGGATGCTTCGATAAAACTAGGCCAAATTGTTAAAAAAATTGATGAAGATGCCATCGCCTTGCTGAGGGAAATCGGGGCTCAGCAAATTTGTCCGAAAGTCCAGCAATTGACGGTGGAAGACGTGCAATTGGCTCAATCACATGGCTTAGAAGTAAGAGCTTGCGGAATTAAAGATTCTGAAGAGTTCATGCATTTCGCTTTGAACTGCGGCGTGATGGGGATGACGATTAATAATCCCGATGTTTTGTACGAGGCACTTTCGACTAGAAAGGAAAGCTGACTACATGGAATGCGGAAGAATACGTAAGCGGTTGCAAAAGGACTATCTCAATCCGGACGGAAGCCTTTTAAACAAGGCGATTTACAAGGTACCCCAGATGAAATGAGTTATGCACAACGGAATTCTAGAGCTGGTTTTGGAGAGGGTATTATGATAAATGTAGGAGTTTAAAGGGGCGATTTGAATGACATGGCTCGGACTTGTTCGTCACGGGAGTACGAATTGGAATTTGGAGAAAAGAGTGCAGGGGCAGACCGATATTCCTCTTAATGCCGAGGGGAGAGCGCAAGGGCGGCTTTTGGCGGACCGTCTAAACAATGAGAAATGGGACGTAATTTATTCCAGCGATTTGTCACGTGCAGCGGAAACTGCCAATATCGTGGCTACTGCTTTAGGCGGTGTTCCTGTGATTCTCGACGAGCGGCTGCGCGAAGTGAATTACGGGCAAAAAGAGGGAACTACGGAAGAGGAACGATTGTCGAGATGGGGTCCTGACTGGAAGGACCGCGATCTCCCGGGCAGGGAGGATCCAATTGTGTTGCGAGCTCGTGGAATGTCATTTGTGTATGACATGATACAGAGACATCCAAACGATCGTGTTTTGGTCTTCAGTCATAAGGGATGGATCAAATCACTGTTGCAGCACCTGGTACCTCACGAGCAGATGATTAGCTCATTGCATAACACATCCGTTACCAGTTTAAAGTTTGTAGGTGATCAATGGATTTGTGAATTATTTAACTGTGCTAAGCATCTTAATGAAAACGATTGAAACCAGGTTTTATCTATTGCTGCAGGGCGTTCTTTTGATTTTGCAATCGGGGACCGCCTGGAGTTTATTCCCAATCATTGGTACACGAACCTCGATGGGTGGTGTTCTGGAAGAGATACTCTTGCTTCCATGAGGAAGCCGCTCAAAAACAATTGACACCCATGCAGTCAGTGGATTATATTGGAAACATCTAGATAAAGTGTGATCACATATCACGGAAAGAGGGAAAATGAAGCAGGAAGTAATCGAGATTTCGGCCGTGAACAAGGAAGTGTACGACCGACTTCGCAAACAAATCACGCAAGCTATGATCGTCCCCGGCGAGCGGATCTCACTTCGTCAGATCGCCGCCGCCTTCGGCGTCAGTACTATGCCAGTCCGGGAGGCGTTGAGACAGCTGCAGGCCGAAGGATTTATTCGCTATGAGAATCGCAGCGTAGTGGTGAGGCAGCTGACATTGGCCGAAGTGGAGGAGGTATTCGAAATCCGGATATCACTAGAAACGTTGGCTACCGAGAGGGCGCTTCCGAAGATCAATCAGAGCGATATTGAGCAATTAATGTCTATTCTGGTGCGGATGGATGCAGCAGACATCAATCACGCTGAATGGCTGCTGCTTAATCGGCAGTTCCATCTACAGTTCTACACATGCTCCGACTCGCCCCATCTGATTCAACTGATCCGCAATGTTTGGGACACTGTCGAGCCTTATATGAACATTTATACCTCCTCCGTCAGTTCGCTGCACCAAGCTATGGCCGAGCACCATGAACTTCTCGGTTACATCCAGGAGCGAAAGCTGAAAGAGCTGTTACAGTTGACCCTCAAGCATCTGAAATACACCTTTAATGTCATTAAGAGTGGATTGGAGAAATAGCACCGGAACTTCTAGAAGAGCGGGGTGGCCAATTGGATGAAGAAAGAAATCGATATTAACTGCGATTTGGGTGAAAGTTATGGCGTTTACCGTTACGGGGCGGATAACGAACTGTTTCCGCACGTCAGCTCGGTCAATATCGCCTGCGGCTTCCATGCGGGCGATCCTCATATTATGAAGAGAACCGTCGAGATGGCAACGGCCTACGGTGTCCGTATCGGCGCGCACGTGGGCTTGCCTGACCGGATCGGCTTCGGCAGACGCATCATGCAGGTCTCGTCGGCGGAAATGTACGACTACATCATGTATCAGTTGGGTGCGCTGGATGCTTTCCTTCGGCCCGTTGGGTTAGCGATGTCACATCTCAAGCTGCATGGAGCGTTGTATATGATGGCTGCCGAACGTGCTGATTTGGCACAAGCAACGGTTGAAGCTGTAAACGCTTTCAATCCCGCATTGGACATTTACACGCTCCCTGGCTCTAGCTTAGCCCGCTTGGCTCAGGAAGCGAAGCTGAGCGTTGTTCAAGAGTTATTCGCCGACAGGCCGTACGGACCCGAGGGAGTTATCATGTTCGGGTGGTCGCTGAAGGACATTGGAACACCGGCTGAAGCTTCGGAACGAGTGATGCGCATGCTTGGCAATCCCGATGACGGAAGCCTACCTACGACGCGGCCCGATACTGTCTGTGTGCACAGTGATACTCCCGGTGCAGTCTCAATCGTACAGAGTGTAAGAGACGCGCTACTGAACGGCGGATGGACGATTGGCCGATCCCGCCAACCGGCGGAGGGCGAGAGAACGACGGCCTGTATAACGCGAGAAGGCGGTGAAGCATGAGGTTCAAGGACAAGACCATAGTCGTAACGGGAAGTGGAAGAGGTATTGGAGCCGAAATCGCGAAAGGCTTTGCGCGCGAGGGAGGCCGGATGGTGCTGGTCAGCCGTACCGCCGAGCAGTTGGCGGATCAAGCTCGTTACATACGCGACACGTACGGTGTGCCGGTGTTGGAGGTTAAGGCCGACGTCGCGGACCTGGAGAAGGTCGAACGGATGACACAACGGGTGATCGAGGAATTCGGTACGATCGATGTGCTGATCAACTGCGCCGGCATGGCTATGGTGGCCCCGTCGTTCGAGCTGACCGAGGAGCAATGGCATACCTGCTTGAAGGTCAACCTCGATTCCGCGTTCTTTTGCTCTCAGCGCATCGGCAGACAGATGATGGAGAGTGGACGGGGCGGTAAGATTGTTAACATTACGTCCATTGCTGCTCATGCTGGCCTGCCTGAGCGTGCCGCCTATGGAGCAAGTAAGGGCGGAGTGATGCAGCTGACGCAGACGCTCGCGGTGGAGTGGGGCAAGCACAACATTCAAGTGAACGCGATAACGCCCGGATTCATTTGGACTGAAAGCCTGCAGACCCTAATCGATCGAGGCGTTCATAAGCCCGAGCGAATGACTGTCCGCATACCAGCTGGCAGACTCGGACGAGCGCAGGACATTGTAGGACCTGCCTTATTCTTATCGTCCGCGGATGCGGATTATGTGACAGGCACCGTGCTGAAGGTTGACGGAGGCTGGCTGGCAAACGGATATGTTTAATGAGGCTGAGGATTGCGATAACCGGATTAAATAAGAGAAAGGATGAGGAAAACAAATGACAACTTATGTTATTCCGAAGGAAACGTTTCAAGTGGATCGGCTGCAAGTGAATTTATACAATGATCGCCAGCTTCTAGGTCGAGCGGCCGGACTTGCAGTTGCCGCCAAGATGAGAGAGCTGCAGGAGCATCAGGACACGATCCGAATGCTGTTCGGCGCTGCGCCGTCGGCAAACGAATTTCTCGCCACTTTGCGTGGGGAAGAAGGCTTACGCTGGGACAAGGTTGTCGCGTTCCATATGGACGAATACATCGGCTTGCCTGCGAATGCACCCGAAACATTCGGGAAATTTCTTCGCGATGGGCTCTTCGACCATGTGAAGCCG
The DNA here is from genome assembly GCF_056402415.1 of Paenibacillus sp. P4_A9. Lineage (NCBI taxonomy): Bacteria > Bacillati > Bacillota > Bacilli > Caryophanales > Paenibacillaceae > Paenibacillus > Paenibacillus sp. P4_A9. The sequence continues at coordinate 49,522 of NZ_JBFUHL010000035.1, read as the reverse complement.
GGAGTTGTCCACTTCATAGACTCGTCTAAGCCGCCGGAAGAGGAGTGCAAGCGCTATGGAAGCCTCATCGCTGAGGCGGTGTTCGATATCGTATGTCTCGGAATGGGCGAGAACGGCCATATTGCCTTCAATGACCCGCCGGTAGCCGATTTCAATGATCCGGAGGTCGTGAAGATCGTGGAACTCGACTCGGTCTGTCGGCAGCAGCAAGTGAACGATAAATGCTTCCCAGACTTAACCTCCGTCCCTACACATGCGATTACGATTACGATTCCGCCGATGACGAGCGGAAAATATCTGTACAGCGTTGTTCCGGGACCCACCAAGACTAAGGCAGTCAAGCAGGCATTGAACGGCCCGATCTCGACGGAATGTCCGGCATCGATTATCCGAACCCACGCCAATTGCACGCTGTATGTCGATGTTCTGTCCTGCCCGCCGGAGAATCGCCCATGACGACGAAACAGGTAGTGGATGGAATCTATACGATTACTCAACAACCCATTCGCGTCACCTTTCAAGGCGAGACAATCGAATCAGTGGAGCCGCTAATGCTTGATGAAGTCGACTCGCAGCGGGAGCTGCCGTGGATCGGGCCCGGTCTGATCGATTTGCAGCTGAACGGCTACGCTGGAATCGATTTTAATGCCAATACGCTTCATACGGCTGACACGGAAGCACTTACTAGACGAATGATTGAGCGGGGCATGACCTCCTTCTTCCCCACCGTCTATACGAATACGGTGGAATCCATCGAACAGTCGTTTCGAGCCATTGTCCAAGTATGTGAAGAAAGCCCATTATTCAACAGCTGTGTGCCGGGCTTCCATCTGGAGGGGCCATTCATCTCACCGCTGGAAGGCTACCGTGGAGCCCATCCGGAACGCAACGTGCGTCCGCCGGACTGGGATCTGTTCCAACGCTGGCAGGCGGCTGCCAAAGGGAAAATCGCCATTCTCACCCTATCTCCAGAGTGGGAAGAGGCGGCCGAGCTCACTCGCCGATGCGTCGCTAGCGGCGTGCAGGTGGCCATTGGCCATACCGCTGCGGATGCGGATCAGATCTGCCGAGTCGTGGATGCCGGCGCCAGTATGTCTACGCACTTGGGCAACGCGCTGCCGCAGCAGCTGCCCCGGCATCCCAATAGTCTCTGGGAGCAGATGGCAGAGGAACGGCTACCGGCGACTGTCATACCAGATGGCTTCCACCTCCCGCCGGCGGTGCTTCGTGTCATTATGAAGCTGAAGGGCAACAAGACGATCGCCGTCAGCGATGCGCTGCATATCGGAGGGCTTGCTCCCGGAACTTATGACACCTACTTCGGCCAGGTGCTGCTTACCGAGGACGGCCGGCTCTGCAACGCTGCCAATCCCCGTTACATGGCCGGAGCAGGCAAGCTGCTTGACGAATGCATTGAGTTTCTGCTTCGCGCCGATTTATGCGATCTGCCTACGGCCTGGAGCATGGGCTCCGACCGTCCCGCAGCGATGATGGGGATGGCCGAGAGGGCTGCGCTCTCTCCGGGAGCGCCTGCTGATCTCGTTGTGTTCGATCATTCGATCGACGGAGGCATTCACGTACGACAAGCTTACAAGCGTGGCCAGGCGTTTAAATAAAAGGGAGCGTGATGTGAAGATGACTACGGGAACAAAAGCAACGATAGAGCTAACGGACAAGCGCCAGCTTTTTATAGACGACTATTTGGTTGAGCGTATGTCGGGAGTCGAGCGGAACATTCATGCCGTTAATAAAGATCCCAACAATCCCGTTATGAATCCAGAGCTTCCTTGGGAGGGACATCAGGTGCTGTTGTTCGGTACCGTGTTGAGAGACGATGAAGAAGGCATTTGGAAAATGTGGTACTTCACATACGATCACTTTCGTTACATGGCTGGCATAATTCCGGAAATCAGCCATATCTGCTACGCCGTCTCGGATGACGGAGTGAAATGGAAGAAGCCTCGTCTGGGCGTCGTCGATTATCGCGGTACCAAGGAGAACAACATCGTGCTTACCGGAGAAACGAACGAAGCGCTTCAATATGCGGCGCACCTCGACAACTGTACCGTGGTTAAGGACCCGCACGACCCCGATCCGTCTCGCCGATACAAGATGATGATCCGTCGCCAGACCTGGGACGTCTCCAAGAAGGTGGAGAAGCCATCTACCGAGAAGGGCGACGTTCTGTCCGGGAAGCTTCCTTACTCCGGCATTTATGAAGGAGAGCGGCCGATTGGCAATTATGTACTGTTCTCAGCCGACGGCATCCGCTGGAGAGAGCACAAGGAGCCGGTCATGGTCAAGCCAATCGGTGATACGCTCGCTATCATGTATGATACGAACCGACGCAAGCATGTGGCGTATGTCAAGCAGATGGTGGATGGTAAGCGTGCCCGCTTTCTGTGCGAGAGCGACGATTTCATCCACTGGTCGAACCCGCAACCGATGTTGGCCGCTGACGAGCACGATCCAGAGGATCTGGAGCTTTATCACAACTCGGGCTTCAACTATGAGGATATGTACCTCGGGTTCATGACCGTATGGCATCGGGAAGTCGGCAATTATCTGGACGTGCAGCTGATCTCGAGCCGCGATGGCATTCACTGGAGCCGGGTGGGCGACCGTTCCCCGATCGTCGAGGCCGGTCGGATGGAGATCGATTGGGACTGCACGAGCCAGAACGTCGGGAGCAATGCACCAATCCGCGTAGGGGATGAGCTTCGGGTGTACTATTGCGGGCGCTCGTCCAAGCATCTTCACGCCCAGCACGGACGCGAGCCGAACAAGGGCGCAATTGGGATCGGCCGGCTTCGTCTTGACGGCTTCGTCTCTCTGGATGCCGGCGAAGACGGCGGAGAAGTGCTGACCCGGCTGCTAAACTGCAGCGGCTCCGGAGAGGATCGGCGGCTTGTGATCAATGCCGACGCTACTGGAGGCGGCTCCGTCACGGTTGAACTGGTCGACGAAGCGGGTCAGGTATTGCCAGGTTATACCGCCGATATTTGCTTGCCGCTTACGGGCGATGCCATCCGTTATGAGGTGAGCTGGTCCGGGCGGACTGATTTGTCGGCTATTGCCGGTAAGCCGTTCCGGATCCGATTCCAACTTCGGAAAGCTGCGTTGTACTCGTTCCAGATCGGCTGGCTATAGGCAGCGGCAGGAGCGATTGTTTATGCAGGTTAGGTGCTTGCCAAATCGGAGCGTTCACTATAGGAGGGATACGCAATGTCTACGACCGAGCAGTGGTTGCAAGATGAAGTAGAATTCTATCAAGCTCACATCCTCGATACCATTCTGCCCTATTGGAAAAAGCAGATCGACACCGAATACGGAGGTGTTCTGAACTGTATTGATAATACCGGAACCAAGCTGGTTTCGACGAATAAATACATTTGGTCGCAGGGGCGGTTCCTATGGCTCTGGTCGAGAGTTGCCCGGCTCTGCGCACAAGGCATTTTACCGGAAGATCCCGAGCCTTATTTGGAGCATGCGCAGAAAACCAGAAAGTTCCTCGAAGCGAACGTGTTCTTGCCGGACGGGGAGTGCTGCTATGTGCTGTCCCGTACGGGGGAGCCGTTGGAGGATAAGCCTGGACGTGGCTATGCATCAAGCATCTTCGCCGATTGCTTCGTGATTCTAGGGTTCACGGAGCTAGCCCGCGCCACGCGGGACAGTGCGCTTCTGGAGCGGGCGCTGCAGCTCACGTCGCATGTCGGACAGAGGCTGAAGGAGGCGTTTGTGCCGACTGTGCCTATCGACGTGCCGTTAGGCTACCGGCCGCAGACGTTCCCCATGATCATGCTGAACGTCAAACAGGAGCTGGCTGATGCGCTGGAGGAGTTAGGAGACCCGCGCTATGCGGGTGTTCGCGAGGAGGCCGTCGGGGAAATGCGCGAGTTGATGGACGTGTTCCTGGATGAGGCATATGTCCTGCACGAGCTGCTGCCGGTCTCTGATAATGCTTCGGCCGACACGCTAATCGGCCGACATCGCTGTCCGGGCCACACGATCGAGGCGATGTGGTTCGTGATGACGGAGGCGGCCAAAATCGGGGACGGAGCGATAATTGACAAGGCGGCAATCGCGATGAAGAAGGCGGTCGAGCTGGGCTGGGACCCCGAATACGGAGGTCTATACCGCTATGTTGACCGAGACGGTGGAGCTCCAGCGGGAAGCTTGGTCGGAGGTGCTTTGGAGGAAGTTATCACACGCACTTGGGATACGAAGATTTGGTGGCCGCATTCGGAGTCGATATACGGTTTTCTGTTTGCATATACCCTGACTGGGGATGAAGAGCTGCGGGAGCTGTACGAGCAATTCAAGGCCTATACGTTCGCTACATTCCCGAATCCGGACCATCAGACGGGGGAATGGATTCAAATTCATGCACGCAAAGGAGAGCCGCTGAACGCTTTCGTGGGGCTTCCGGTCAAGGATCCGTATCACATCATGCGGAATTTGTTGCTTATGCTGGAACTGAAGCTGCCGGCCGTTCGGCCGGGTGCTTAAGAATGGAGGAGTACCAATGGAGCAAGTAGCGCCAAGGGTTACCATACGCGACGTTAAGACGATTCTAACTGCACCTGACGGCATCAATCTGGTTGTGGTCAAGGTGGAGACGTCAGAGCCCGGCTTGTACGGACTCGGCTGCGCCACCTTCACGCAGCGATATTTGGCCGTGGCGGAGGCGATTGAGCAGTACTTGAAGCCGTTCCTGATCGGCAAGGATGCCGAACGGATCGAGGATATCTGGCAGACGGCCTCGGTCAGCGCGTATTGGCGCAACGGCCCGGTGCTGAACAACGCGTTGTCGGGCATCGACATGGCGTTGTGGGACATCAAGGGCAAGCTGGCAAACATGCCGCTCTATCAGCTGCTTGGGGGCAAATGCCGAGAGGCTGCTGCGGCGTACCGGCATGCGGACGGTCGGGATGAGGCCGAGGTGGAAGAGAACGTGCAGCGCTTTCTCGAGGAGGGTTATCGTTATATCCGCTGCCAGATGGGGTTGTACGGGGGCACGGGGCATACGATCGTATCACCTAAGCACTCGCTGCCTGGGGCTTATTACGATCCTCAAGCCTACGCTCGCAGCATCCCTAAGCTGTTCGAGCGCATCCGCAGCAAGTTCGGCGATACGCTGGAGCTGCTGCACGACGTTCACGAGCGTCTGGCACCGATCGATGCCGTCCGGCTGGCTAAGCAGCTTGAGCCATACCGCCTGTTCTTCCTGGAGGACCCGTTGCCCCCAGAGCAGCTTGGTTGGATGAGCACTCTGCGCCAGCAATGCGCGACGCCGATTGCGATCGGAGAGCTGTTCGGGCATCCCGGCGAATGGACACCGCTCATTGCGAACCGGCTGATCGATTTTATTCGCGTGCATGTGAGCAATATCGGCGGCATTACCCCAGCGGTGAAGCTCGCCCGCCTGTGCGAGGCGTTCGGTGTTCGCACGGCATGGCATGGCCCGGGCGATGTCAGTCCGGTCGGCCACGCTGCCAATGTGCATCTGGACGTGGCCTGTCCGAACTTCGGCGTTCAGGAGTGGCATAATATTATTTCGCCGCGCCTGGAGGAAGTGTTCTCCGGTATTCCACAAGTTGTGAACGGCTACATCTACCCGAACGAACGGCCGGGTCTAGGCGTCGACATCGACGAACAGCTGGCGGCGCGCTTTCCATGCCGCAACGATCTACCGGAGTGGACGCTCGCACGACTACCGGATGGAACGCCAGCCAAACCATAGAAGGGAGCTTGTCCAAAACGATGAGAATGGAAACCTGCCTATTCAAGCAAGTGGAAGAAACGAAGCTATATGTGGATTTCTATATCCCGGAGACAGCCGGACCGCATCCCATGCTCGTCTGGATTCACGGCGGCGCCCTGATCATGGGCAGCCGGATGGGAGTCAGACCGGAACAGCTCGAGCGGTATACGAACGCTGGATATATGGTTGCGTCAATTGATTATAGGCTGGGGCCGGAAGCGCAGCTCGATGCGATTATTCAGGACGTTAAAGATGCGTACGCCTGGCTGGTGCGCGAAGCGCCCGGCCTCTATGGCGCCGATCCTAAGCGGACGGCACTTGTTGGCCACTCAGCGGGCGGCTACTTGGCGCTCAGCGTCGGTGACCAGCTCGAGCCTGCACCGCGCGCGATCCTATCGTTTTATGGCTATGGCGATATCACGGGTGAATGGTATACGAAGCCCGATCCGTTTTATAGTACGACTAGACCTCTCGTCAGCAAGGAAGAAGCATTCGCTGGCATAGGCAGGGAAGTGCATACTGTCGTGACGGACGATCCAGGTCGACGCTCGTTCTACTTGTACTGTCGCCAACAGGGCCGCTGGCCCCAAGTAATGACCGGCTTCGATCCTCAGCTGGAGCCGGAAAAGTTGAAGCCTTATTGCCCGATCGTTCGTCTTCGGGGCGATTATCCTCCAGTCATGTTGTTGCATGGCGATGCGGATACCGATGTGCCTATAGAGCAGTCGCAGTTGTTCGCAGCGGCGCTGGAGCAAGCTGGTGTAAGGTACGAACTGATCGTGTTACCTGGAGCTCTGCATACATTTGACAAGAAAATGAGTCCGGAAGAGCTTGAGCCTATTTTTCAGCGGGTCATGAGCTTCTTGGAGCAATCGCTATAAATTGGAGGTTATCAGGATGATGGATTTAACGAAGGCCGTCGTGTTCTGTCCGGGCGCAAGTTCAGCATTGGAGAGCCGTGCGGTCGCCATATTGGTTGAAGAAATACAGAAGCGCACTGGCGTCGAGCTCGAACAATCAAGTGTATGGCCCTATGGAACCGGCCGCCCGGTAATTGCCCTCGGCAAGTTAACTGAGCTCGAACCTCACCTGTTGCGCAGCAGCGAAACGCCTCCACAGGGGACACTTGGAGACGAAGGCTACAAGCTATGGAGCATCGCCGACTCCGAGGCAGCCATGCTGCAGGTGTGGATCGCCGGAGCGGATGAGCGGGGCGTGCTGTACGGCGTCGGCCGATTCCTGCGATTGCTGACGATGAATCTCGGCAGCATCGTGTTGGATACCGCGCTCAGTCTGTCGGAGACGCCGAGATTCCCGCTGCGGGGCACACAGCTTGCCTATCGGCCCAAGAACCATTCTTACGATGCGTGGACAGTGGCCCAATTCGATCAATACATCCGGGAGCTGGCGCTGTTCGGAGCGAACAGCATTGAGATCCTGCCTCCGCGGACCGATGATGATCTGCTCAGTCCGGTCATGCAGGAAGATCCTATGACCATGATGGTCCGGATAGGTGAAATCATAGATTCGTACGGCATGGATACATGGATTTGGTATCCGAATGTTGGCGAGGACTACTCCGATCCGGATACAGTAAGGGAAGAGTTGGCGGAGCGGGAAGACGTATTCGCCAGGCTGCCTAATATTAAGGCTGTCCTGATTCCCGGCGGTGACCCAGGATATATGGAGGTCGATACGCTCTTCGTCTGGTGCAGTCGAGTAGCTGAAGTGCTGCGCAAGCATCACCCCGAAGCCACACTGTGGATTTCCCCGCAGGTTATGGACAGCGGTGTAGCCAAGCGTTGGCTGGATGAATTCTACGCCCAAGTACGGATGGAACCGGAGTGGCTGGGCGGGATCGTATTCGGCGCTTGGGTGCGCACGCCCCTGAATGAGCTGCGGCGCCTCGTGCCGGAACGCTACCCGATCCGCCGCTATGAGGACATCTGCCACAATTACCGCTGCCAATACCCGGTTCATTATTGGGATCAGGCCTACGCTTTGACCTACACGCGCGAGAGCATCAATCCGCGTCCGACTGCGTTCAAGCATATTCATAACTTAAGATTGAGCGAATCGATCGGCAACATCACCTACTCCGAAGGGATCGGCGACGATGTGAACAAATTCGTCTTCCTAGACCAGGACTGGAATCCGGATATACCTGTGATTCACACACTCAGAGATTACGGGCGTCTGTTCGCCGGGCCAGACTACACGGAGCAGGTGGCGCAAGGCATGCTGGCACTGGAGCGAAATTGGGAAGGGCCGCTGCTGACGAACGGCCAAGTGGAGACGACATTCAAACAATGGCGCGCCATCGAAGAGAAGGCGGAGGGCGAAGGCTTGCTCGCCGGTAACTATCGGCTGCAGATGGGGCTGCTGCGGGCGTACTATGACGTCTATCAGCGCCGAAGACTGGTGTATGAGATGGAGCTGGAGCGGCAAGCGGTCGAATGTCTCGGGCAAGCGGGCCGGACAGGACCAGGAGAGGCACTGGACGCAGCGGAGCGCATCCTTAAGCGGACAATCGAGCAACGAATTGCCGTGGACATCAGACAGAGGTGCGAGGAATTGGCAGACTCGCTGTTCCACCTCATCGGAGCCCAGACTTCTGTGGAGAAGCATCACGCAATCCAGTGGGAACGCGGGGCATTTATGAGCACGATCGACACCGCGTTGAACGATGCCGAATATTATCTGGAGCAGATCGACTCCATTCGACGGCTGCCCGCAGAGGTGGAGCGGCTCCAGGCGATTTCCGCCTTGCTGAACCGCACCGATCCTGGTCCTGGGGGCTTCTACGATAGCTTTGTTTCGAACAGTCAATCGCTCAAACTGGTTGATTTCGGTACGGGATGGCAGGAGGATCCCGGTCATTTGGCAACGCCGCGCACCCATTTCGAGCCGTCGCTGCTGCATATGGACGATAGTCGGAAGAAAGTGCTTGGCGGCATTCCAAGGGCATGGCTCGGGAGCATCTCCGCCTTGTATCAGGTTCCGTTGACGATCACATACGACAGCATCGATCCTCAGGCGAGCTACTCCATTCGGGTAACGTATACGAGCCGCGCTAGCGCTTCCTTCACCGTCAAGCTGCGAGTGAACGAACGCTTCGTCGTTCACGAAGGACTTGATGTGCAAGCCGTACGCACGGTAGAGGCTCCTATTCCAAAGGAGGCTGGACAAGGGGGTCGGTTCGTGTTCTCGTTCGATAATTTGGACGGAGATAGAGGTCAGGATATTGCGGAAATCTGGATCATCCGAAACCAATAGATGCACGCAAAAACCGGTTGACATGGGCGGGATGCGTGGTAGAATTAGGCTAACAAGTAACACTAGTATGACATGTATACAAGTATGATGAGGTGAGCGCTTGAAGCTGGAAATTCTCGAACGGAACATAAAGATGTCATCCAGAGATTACGTATACGAAACCTTGCGGACTAACATCATCAGCTTGAAGCTGCCGCCCGGCTCGAGCATCGCAGAGAATGACGTGTCGGAGCTGCTCAAGGTCAGCCGGACCCCGATTCGGGAGGCGTTCGTGAAGCTGTCGGAGGAAGAATTAATTGAGATCTATCCGCAGCGCGGCTCCTTCGTCTCGCGCATCGATTTGCAGCAAATCGCAGAAGCGAGGTTCGTCAGGGAGACGATGGAGGTCGAGATTAGTAAGCTGGCCTGCGACATTTTCACAGAAGACGATCTAGAAGACATACATGCCATTATAATCAAACAGACAACGTACAACAACCGGAAAAATTACGACAAGCTGATCGAGCTCGACGAAGAATTTCACCGAACGTTGTTCGAGAAATGCGGCAAGCATCGCACCTGGCTGCTCGTCCAACAGATGCAGACGCACTACAAACGGCTCCGCCAGCTCCTGCTATCGGTCAACCTGCGCTGGGACCTCATTATCGAGCAGCATCAAAGCATCTATGAGCTTATCCGGGAGAAGGATAAGGATCTGCTGGAGCAGGCAATCCGCAACCATTTGAAGTTGTTCGTGCTAGTAAGGAGCGAGGAATTGAAGGAGAAGTATCCCGGTTACTTAAAATGATGACCTAAGATAAGCGGAGGTGCCTGGTATGCAGCTTCAGGATAAATATATTCGAATTCATAGACAAGGCTGGCTTCCGATCATGGTTGGCGATCGCTTAAACGCGCTGGATCTTGCGGATGCATGCGTCAAGGCCGGAGTAAGCGCTATTGAGATAACTTGCAGGCGGAGAGGGGTTCTGGAAGAGATTCGCCAAATCAAATTGCGATACCCCAAGCTGCTGGTATTAACGGGCAGTGTGGTGGAGGAGCCGAAGCTGCTCAAGTACCTCAGGCAACAGCGCGACGACTATCCTACGATGGAAGAGCTTGTGGCTTGCGGCGTCGACGGATTCGTAGCCCAGTTCTGCTTCAGCAACGAAGCGCTGCTTCGCTACTCGAACTCCCATATCATGATTCCGGGGGTAGAGACGATTAAGGAGGCAACGGAGGCAATCCGATATGGAGCGCACTTCGTTAAATTTTGTGCGGTCAGCCCGGAACGGATCGGTCAGATCAACAGTGAAGCGACATTCAAGCTGCTTCCGGTGTTCTATACAGGAGGCGCGTCTACAGAGCGGATTCAGGCTTACGTTAAAGCAGGGGCTGCGCTGCTAGGCGGCGGATGGGATTTAATGCTGGGCAACCGATATGAGGCGCAGCAAGAGAAGGCGGAGCCGGAAGTGCTGCTCGCGAGTGTCAAAGCCTATCTGGATGCGTTTCAAGCCGCTCGAATGTCCACCGTTCCCGACTATGGGCAGCAACTGCTGGCGGATTCGGAAGTCTATTTGAAAGGTCTGCGGCATTATCATCCCTTTACAACTCTCAACTCGAAAATTTCAGTAGTGAAGACAAGGTGATCATTTATGCACAGAGGAGAGAACGCTATGACCAGCATGAAACGGTATCCTGCGACAATCATCGCTACAGCGTGCATCCCCTGGGATGAACAATATCAGTTTGACGAACCGAGGTTTCGCCGCCAAGTCCGCCGCTTGATCGAGAACGGCATGACACATATTTACTTGTTCGGTACAGCTGGAGAAGGCTTCGCTGTCAACCAAGAGCAGTATGAAGCGATTGTCCGGGCCTTCGGTGAAGAGATGAGCGGGCCAGAGCTGTACCCTATGGTAGGTGTGATCAGCCTCTCGATGCAGTTGCTGCAAGAGCGTCTTGCAACCGCTTACGCGATGGGGATCCGCGATTTCCAATTCGCTCTGCCCAGTTGGAGCCCGCTCACCGACGATGAGACTGTATCCTTTGTACAAGAGCTGTGCGAGCCATATCCGGATTGCAGGTTCATGCACTACAACACGCCAAAATCGAACAAAGTCGTAAGCCCGGCTTTGTACGTCAAACTAGCGGAGCTCGTGCCGAATCTAGTTGCTTCCAAATTCCCATCCCACGATTTGGCGACGATCCACGATATCGTCGAGACGCCGTCGCCGATCCAGTTTTTCCTAGGCGAATTCGGATATGCATATGCGTCCATGTTGGGCGAGTGCGGGCTGCTCGTATCCTCCGGCGCAACGAACCTGGCCAATGTTCGACTTATTCACGAAGCCGGCCAAGCCCAAAATATACAAGCCGTGATGCCAATGATAAGCGAGCTTCGCGCCATGGATAAGAAGCTACACGCACTGGCGGGGCCTGGGTATATCAACGGTGCGTTTGACAAAGCCCGCTACTGTATCACTGATCCAGAGTTTCCTACGCGTATGCTGTCTCCCTATAAAGGATTATCCAGGGAAACGACCGAGAAATTCGGCAGCTTCGTGCGTCAGACGTATCCTCAATGGATGGAAGGCGGGATGCAATAATGGCCCATCCCGTTGTTCTGCCCAGTGAAGTGAAGACAAGCCGTAAGATGTCCTTACTTACCCGATTGAGACGGGAAAAGTCGCTCCTCCTGATGATTATGCCTGCTGTTATCGGATTCTTACTGTTTTCATACTTTCCCATCTATGGCGTCATTATTGCTTTCCAAGACTATGATCCGGTCTTTGGTTTCTTCGATAGCGATTGGGTGGGCTTCAAGCACTTTATCAACTTCTTCAATGATCCTTACTTTGGACGGATTATCCGCAATACCATTCTGCTCAGTTTCTACAAGCTGCTGTGGGCGTTCGCCTTTCCGATCGTCTTTGCCTTGTTCCTGAACGAGCTGCGATCCCGCATTGTGAAGCGGACGATCCAGAGCATCTCGTACTTGCCTCACTTCTTGTCGATGGTCGTGGTGGTTGGGTTGATTCAAACGCTGTTCGGCTCGAACGGACCGATCAATGCCCTTATCCACTGGCTCGGCGGCTCAAACATTAACTTCTTGGTCGATCCGTCTTGGTTCCGTCCGATGTACATTTCTTCGGCCGTTTGGCAGCAGACGGGATGGGACTCGATCATTTACTTGGCGGCGATGTCCAGCATAAGCTCCGATTTATATGAAGCAGTCGATATGGATGGGGCCAACCGGTTTCAGAAAATGTGGCACATAACGCTGCCGGGAATCCGGCCAACCATTATCATCTTGTTAATATTTGCCGTGGGTCATCTGGTCGGGGTGGAATTCGAGAAGGTGTACTTACTGTACAGTCCGGCGACGTACTCGACAGCTGACGTTCTGCAGACTTATGTATACCGGCGAGGCATTGTCGGGGGAGATTTCAGCTATGCGGCAGCTATTGGGTTATTCAATTCCGTGATTGCGCTCATTCTGATTGTGACGACTAACTACTTGAGCAAGCGTCTATCTAGCACCAGCTTGTGGTAAATTCATGCAGGGAGTGAACCTAGTGAAGCACCAAGTAAGCAAACGCTCCAAAATGTTCAATGCGGTTAACGTGACGGTTATGGTCCTCTTTGCCTGTTCGATTTTATACCCGTTCCTTAATATGATTGCGATCTCATTCAGCATGCCCTCGCATGTTGCGCTCGGTGAGATTACGCTATTCCCCAAGGACGCTCGGTTGAACGCCTATCAGGCGTTGTTGCATTCCAACGATGTGATTCGATCCTACGGCAACACGATTCTGTATTGTGCATTGACGGTCGTTATGACCTTGCTCATCTCATCTATGGCAGCTTATACGTTGTCAGTACATACCTTCTCCTTCAAGAAGCTGTTCGTCATTCTGTTCGTCATCCCTATGTTCGTAAGCGGCGGCCTTATCCCGATGTTCTTGGTGATCAAGTGGCTGAACCTGTACAACACGTTCTGGGCGTTCGTGCTGCCGGCCTGCTTCTCCGCCTGGTATATCATTCTGCTCCGCACGATGATGGAGACGCTGCCGGACGGATTGCGCGAATCGGCTCATATTGACGGGGCTGGCGAGTTCCGAATCTATGCGCAGATTGTAATGCCGTTAATAAAACCTATGCTTGCTACGGTCGGCTTGTTCAGTATGGTTGGCATGTGGAACAGCTTCTTCGCTCCGTTAATTTTTTTGCAGGATCCTAAGCTTTACCCATTGCAAATTATTCTTAGACGCTTGTTGACAGGGGGGGAAGGAGGCAACGCGGTTATTAATGCCGGCGGCGCGATGGCGGAAGAGTTCAAGGAAGCCGGGTTTCTAGAGACGCTTAAAAATGCTGCCATGGTCATTACGATCGGACCTATCGTGCTGATTTACCCCTTTGTCCAGAAATACTTTATTCAAGGCATGCTCGTAGGTTCCGTCAAAGGCTAAACATGAATTTCAGGTTGCCCGAGATTACCGGATCCCGGCTCGCAGCAAGAATCTACAACATAGATGGACATTCCTTGGGTCCGGCTACTCCTGCACATAGCAAAACAAAAAATGGGAGGTTGGTTGAAAATGAAAGCTCGAAAGGTAGGCGTACTCATTACAGCACTCGCTATGTTCGGAGGTTTGCTGGCAGGCTGCAGCAGTGGTTCCGAAGAACCGACGAAATTGCCCGAAGCCACGAAGGGATCTACGGCAGCTCCAAGCTCAAGCCCTTCTGGGCCTCCAGCTGAATTGAAGATGTTGTTTGCTGATACGGGCGTCAACAAGCTCGATGATCAGCTGCACGTCATCAAAGAGACGGCCGCAGCCGCCAATGTACATATTACGCCGATTCCAGTGCCATCCGCACAGTTCGCCGAGAAAATCAACCTCACCATCGCAAGCGGCGACATGCCTGATATTCTTAGCATTCCGAATGTCGCCAACATCGTCTCGAAGCAATATGGCGCCAAATTGTTCGTAGCGTTGGATCAATATTTCGACAAATTACCTAATTTGAAAAAATATATCGATAAATATCCTGAAATTCGCAAAATCAGTTATGCGACAGACGGCCATCTGTATCATTTTCCAAGCATTAATCAGGAAGTGCTGCTAGGCAACGTCCCGCAAGGGCGGACGGACTTGCTGCTCAAGAACGGGATCGATCCTATGGGGTTGAAAACAGTAGATGATTATTACCGCGCGATGGAAGCGCTTAAGAAAGAGCTTGGCGTGCCTCCGATTGTATTCCGTGGCGGCGTTAAGAACATGAACAGCGTCATGCCTCCGGTGTTCGGAACGTCAGGCGGCATGTGGTACAACTACAACGATAAGAAGTGGAGCTTCGGACCGCTTGAGGAGAACTACAAGTCCATGGTGGAATTCATGGCGAAGGCTTACAAGGGCGGTCTAGTTCATCCAGATTTTGCCACCCAGGACGGCGAAGTAGCTTACAACCTGATCGCAAGCGGCAAGGCTGGTTTCTTCCCGTCAACCATGACACTTGGCCTGACGAACATCGAAGTCGACTTCACTAAGCTGAAGGTGGCCGATACCGCTCGCTGGAGACCTTGGTCTTTGCCTGTGGTGAACGGTAAACAGTCAAAGGTTGTGCTGAAGAGCGCGATCGACAGCAACTCAACGGTTAAGGTCATAAACAAGAATAGCAAAAATTTGGACGCTGCACTCCGTTATATCGACTACTTGTACACCGACGAAGGCGCTAGCGTAATTAACAACGGTAAGGAAGGCGTTACTTGGGAGAAGGTTAACGGTGAGTTCCGCTGGAAAGTCAAGCTATACGGCAACAACGATCAGCTTCCGGACGAAGAGAAGAACAAGTACACCACTTACGGGATTCAGAACAACCGATACCCGTCCTTGTTCCCGCCGACGAACACGAAGCCTGAATTCGACAAGCAGATTAAGGCCGATGAGAAGAAGTACTACGACGCCGGGTTCGTAGAGAAGGCTGCCCCTGTGCTTGTGTTCACGCCAGATGAGAACAAGACACTGGCAGCAGTCTTGACACCACTGCAGACGTTCGTCGACGAGAATGTGATCTCTTTCATTTTGGGCCGCAAGCCGATGACCGAATGGAACGCCTTTGCTGATCAAGCGAAGAAGATGGGCATAGATCAAATCAACAGCATCTATGACGCAGCCATGAAGCGTTACGATGAGGCCAAATAATACGGACGAAAGGAAGAGACACCACATTGAACTTACTGCATCCTGTTCCAGATGGCGTATGGCCTACAATGGTCACCCCCTTTACTACCGATAATGAAATCGATTATAACGGACTTGCAAGTATGATTGATTGGTATATTGCGAACGGCGTTCACGGTTTGTTCGCCGTGTGCCAATCGAGCGAGATGTTCGCGCTGTCGCTGGAGGAGAGGGTGGAGCTGGCACGCTTTGTGAAGGCGCATGCGGCTGGCCGTGTCCCTGTCATTGCCTCGGGACATATATCGGACAGCATGGAGGAGCAAATTGAGGAGATCCAGCGGATCTCCTCCACCGGGGTTGATGCGTTCGTGTTGGTCAGCAATCGGCTGGCAGCCGAGCATGAAGACGACGAGGTGTGGCGCAGGAATGCGGAAGTTCTGCTCAGCCGTGTTCCGGATGTGGCGTTCGGCGTGTACGAGTGTCCCTATCCGTACAAGCGGCTGCTGTCGCCAGAGCTGTTGAAGTGGTGCGCTGACACTGGGCGCTTCTACTTCCTGAAGGACACGTGCTGCAATGTCGATCAGCTGCGCGTGAAGATCGAAGCCGTCCGTGGAACACGCCTGAAGGTCTTCAATGCGAACGCGACGACGCTGCTCGAATCGCTGCAACTTGGAGCGGCCGGATTCAGCGGCGTCATGGCTAACTTTCATCCCGATCTGTACGCCAAGCTGTTCGGCATCTATGAGAAGGACCCGGGGCAGGCTAATGCGTTGCAAAGCTTCCTTGGCTCAGCCTCGCTGATTGAGTTGCAGTATTATCCTGTGAACGCTAAGTATCATCTCAGCTTGGAGGGCATTCCGCTTACGATTCACAGCAGGGTGAAGGACGCAGGCCTGCTCAAGCCCAATCACCGGTTGGAGGTTCAACAGCTGGAGGAGATGGCGGGCATGGTTAGAAAGTGGATTGTGTAAGGGCGGAAGCGGCGCAATTAATGTATAATATTTACAACTATTGAAAGAAGAACATTACTCCAATAAACTACAAAATGAGGCTGCCGCTGCGAAAACGAGTGGCAGCCTCATTATGCTAGGATAATGGGTTTAATACTAACAGCAAACATAAATTTATTATATAATAATGTAGTATCTATGCTACCTTTTGACCTCTAATTACTAAAAATGAATGATTAAAAAGGAAATGAGCTATGAGAATCAATCCTAGACATCGAAACCAGCATATTAGAAGGAGTCTCAATTTTACTGCGAAACAATCTATGCTGCATGTTAGTGAACACCGTTATCGACGCATGGTTGAGATCTCTCCAGAACCAATAATTGTACATAGCGAGGGAATTCTTATCTTCTTAAATAGAGCAGCTATAAAATTGATTGGTGCGAATTCTCAAGAGGAAATGATCGGAAGATCTATTTTTGACTTTATTCAATTTGATTACCATGCAATAGTAAGACGTCGTCTTCTCGAAGTAGGAGATGAAGATAACTACCTTGAATTCATACCTATTGAATTAATTCGTATCGATGGAGAAAACATTGAAACCGAAATTTCTAGTGTTGAGGCGTTTAATTTCTTGGGGAGGGCAGTTATACAAAGTGTGATAAGAGATACCTCTGCTAGGAAAAGAAATGAAGAATTTTTAGAAAGAACAGACAAACTTACTACTATTGGACAATTAGCTGCAGGAGTTGCCCATGAAATACGTAATCCATTAACTACTCTTAAAGGATTTACACAATTACTAAAAAGTAAGTATAGTGACCCCTATTTTACAATCATGCTGGAGGAACTGGATCGCATAAACTTAATTGTAAATGAGTTCATGTTGCTGTCAAAACCTCAGATTTCAAATATGCAACAAAATAATTTAAAAATACTAATGGATAACGTAATCTTTCTTTTAGAAGCACAAGCAATTTTTAACAATGTACAATTAATTTATGAACTTGAAGAAAACATTCCTCTAGTCTTCTGTGATGAGAATCAACTAAAACAGGTATTTATTAACATTATGAGAAATGCAATTGAAGCAATGCCTAACGGAGGGAATTTAATTATTCAGAGTAAAGTAAGTAGTGAAAAAGTTTTAATTCGTTTCATCGATCAGGGGGATGGTATTCCCGAAGAACAGATTGTTAAGCTTGGTCAACCTTTCTTTACCACTAAGGAGAAGGGGACAGGCTTGGGATTAATGGTGTGTTACAACATTATAGAAGCGCATAAAGGTACTATGTATATAGAAAGTGAGCAAGGTATAGGTACAAGCGTTAACATTATTTTCCCCATTAAATAGAACATTTTACTTTTAGGAGATGAATGGTTGGATAACAGCTAATTGCTTGTTTGTTGATGGTTACATCGGAATTGGAAAAACATTCTTTCCTAAGGAAATCATACGAAATATTTGGAAATTTTAACACGAGCCAATATGGCATCGTGTTTTTTTGCGCAGAAACGAACATAAAATTAGTGCAATAAAAACGACAAAACAAGTTACAATCACTTTTTTCTCAAAAATTATGAAATAAAACCCTGAACAAAGCTAGCAAAAAGAATAAAAGGGCGGATCTGTAGCTGCATCGTGCATGAAATGTGGCCAATGTGGTCAAAGTAAGCAGGGTTGTTATTTCTTTCCAATAGAGGTGGGGACGATGGAGAAAGTCAGTCATTCACAGCTTGTGACGCTTATTATTATGATTCAGGTAGGAAGCTCGCCATTGTTCCTACTCGGCAAGGAGGCTGGAACGGATTCATGGATCGCGATATTAATAGCCATGGTAGTCGGATTATTGCTCTTATTACTCACTTTTCATATTCACCGCCTTGAACCCGACAAAGATCTTATTGAAATTTGCAACGCATACGTCGGTAAATATATAGGTTATTTAATCGCGATTGCGTATTTCGTATATTTCTCTTACCAGTCGGTTAGAAACATTAGGGAGTTAGGGGATCTAATAAACCTGTATTTGCTACCGAATACACCGCTATATGTCTTGATTGGCTGTATAGTTCTCATCGCGGGTTATACAGTCTGGCATGGCATCGAAGTGTTCGGGAGAATTACTCAGATTATCCTTCCAATTATCATTTTGGTACTCGGCGTATTTATTATTTTAATCTATAACAATAATCTAATTGATCTTCACCGAATTGAGCCCATTCTGGATAATGGATGGAAGAAAGTCATAGACGCTTCCTTTCCCGAGTTGGTATCGTTCCCTTTTGGAGAGATGGTGCTGTTCCTAATGTTCTGGAAATTCGTCACGCCACAAAATAAGGTGTTCCGAAAAACCGTCTGTTGCTATGCAAGCTCAGGTATATTCATGGCACTGTTCAACTTTATCATTGTGACTGTCTTAGGCCCGATTTCACAGATGAGCGTAGTTCCCTTTATTCAGATGATGAGTCTAGTGCATTTCGCTTCATTCCTCGAACGGTTTGATCCGATTGTTATGGCGTTATTGTACTTTCTCGTCTTCATCAAATTAACGGCCTACTACTTAGGCGCAGCATTTGTCGGAAAGCATCTCCTTAAAGTGGACAAACGGTACATAGTGATTACCATTGGCGTTGTACTGTTCATCGGTTCGCTCTTATTCCGAAGCTACATTCAACATATGCGAATTGGAATCATGAACTTAAAATACCATTTTCCCATCTTTCAAATCTATTTGCCCGTTTTACTACTTATCGTGATGTTAATCCGGAGCCGCTTACGGGAAAATGGGCATAAGCAATCTTAACGATACCAAACTGGTGAGGATATGAGGATGAGAATACTCTCGAAACGAAAAAAGACGAACAAAGCTGGCCAAAGTGCGAATAATCGTAAGGAAGCTCCGAACCAAGGTCAGACGGTTGTGAACACGCCTAAGGCGGAGACGAAGCAACCGATATCTGTGAATTTGACGTCCAACGTGGAGTGGCTCAATAACGAACTCGGTAATAGTTCGGATGTCGTCGTACGAACATTCATAGACACGGCATCCAGAATGGAGGGGGTAATAATCTATATCGATCATATGGTAGACCAACAGACGGTCAACCATATGATCGTCCAGCCAATACTCTCCGAAATTGGAGCGAATTCAAACTTGAGCCAATCGGACTGGATGGAATTGCTGAAGAATAAAGCAATATCCGTAGGCAGGATTAAAGATGTTCAGACGCTAGACGAAGCTATTACACAGCTTCTGGATGGTAACACGGTTATATTTCTTCAAGGCTACCAGGTAGCCATATCAGCTAGTTCGGCTGGAGGAGAGAAGCGGCCTGTAGAGGAGCCGTCCTCACAGACTGTTATCCGCGGCCCGAAGGATTGTTTTACGGAAAACATCGACACGAACCTATCACTGATTCGACGCCGAATAAAATCCCCGCTGCTAAGAATTGAATTTCGGCAAATTGGCCGGCAAACGAAGACGCGAATCGCGGTCTTGTATTTGAAAGGTATAGCTAAAGACGGCGTAGTGAAAGAAGTAATGACCCGGATAGATCGTATCGATACGGACAGTATTCTGGACAGCGAGTATATTGAAGAATATATTCAAGACGCTACCTTTACACCGTTCCCAACGATTCTAAACACAGAGCGACCCGATGCTGCTTCAGCGAGTCTACTTGAAGGACAGTTCGTAGTTGTCGTGGATGGATCCCCGTTCGTTCTGATTGCTCCGGTTACGTTCAACCGCTTCTTCCAATCGAGTGAAGATTATTATCAGCAGTTTGATATCGCGACATTCCTGCGAATCCTCCGCTATTTAGCATTCTTCATCTCGATGATACTTCCATCACTATTCATAGCGTTGACGACAGTACATCAGGAGATGCTTCCTTCGATTCTCATGATCAGCTTGGCCGCACAACGCGAAGGCGTACCATTCCCGGCGATCGTTGAAGCGCTGCTAATGGAAGTTACGTTCGAGTTGCTTCGAGAAGCGGGTGTTCGGATGCCGCGGGCAATTGGTCCTGCGATCTCAATCGTCGGTGCGCTTGTTCTCGGGCAGGCGGCCGTGCAAGCAGGCATCGTATCTGCAGCCTTGGTCATTGTCGTATCCTTCACAGCGATCACCAACTTCGTTATCCCGGCGATTGAAATGGGAAACGCCGCAAGATTGATTCGCTTCGTTATGATGATACTCGCCGCTACGCTCGGACTGTTCGGCATTCTGTGCGGATTGACGATAATTCTTGTTCACTTGGCGAGTTTGCGATCGTTCGGTATCGCATATCTAACGCCTTTCTCGCCGTTTACCTGGTCAGACTGGAAGGACGTATTCCTTCGTTTGCCTCGTTGGTCCATGAAGAAGAGGCCACTCGATGTGTCCTCCGGCGATAATCGGATAAGGCAAGCTAGCAATCAGGGTCCAAAGGTACCGCCAACGCCAGGCCACGAGCAAGACCCGATGCCAGAGTCGAATGGATAGGAGAGAGAAGGAATTGAAATTCGTTCTTAGTCAATTATGCGTATTGCGATTAATCTTGTGCATGATGGTCTCTTGTCTTCTGTTAACGGGCTGCTGGGATAGTAGGGAGTTAGATCGGTTATCTTTTACGGCGGCAACGGCGATAGATTATAAAGACGACATGTGGAATGTCACCTATCAAGTGGTCAATCCAGTGGCAATTTCTAAATCTGCGCCAGGCGGGGAGGGGAAGTTGCCGATTAACGTCTTTACGACGCAAGGTAAAACGATTCGCGAAGCAGTTTGGCAAAGCCGGCTTGGAAGTACAAGGCAGTTGTACTTTTCGCATACGCGGACAATTGTTGTCAGTGAAGCGGCAGCAAAGCAGGGTCTATCGCAGCTCATTGATGTTTACTTCCGAAATCTTGATTCTCGTGAGACGGTAAGTGTGCTTATTGCCGCTGGGGAAGCCAAGAGGATATTGTATCAGTTAATGCAGCTTGAGATATTACCAGGCGAAGCCATCGAAGACATGATTTCAGGTGAAGAAAAGGAAATGTCTGTTCTCCCTAATATCAACATGTACAAGCTTGGGTTATCGCTGCTGGGGACCGCCAAAAGCGCAATTCTGCCAGAGATCCTCATCTCCGAATCGCCACCCGTGACAAATCGGGACGACTTGAGCAAGTCAAAGCTCAGCTCTAGGCTTAAACTCAGAAGATTAGCCGTACTGAGTCAAGACAAGCTTGTAGGTTGGTTACCCAACAACAAAGCGTTAGGAGTAAGCTTCATACGCAACGAGGTGCATAAAACGACAATCCCCTTTTCCTGCACAGAGACATCGCGTGAGAAGGACTCGACATTTCGGATGACTCGCAGTCAAACTCATCTAACTCCGCACAAGGCAGGAGGCCATTACGTGATAGATATCGAGGTAAAAGGGAAAGGAGTGCTTCTGGAGACAAATTGCCAGGTCGACTTTAATACGATGGACATAGAGCACGAGATGGAGAAGCAGCTGGAGAACGAAGTCTCGGAAACAATCAAGGAATCATGGCAAGCTGTCAAGGAGCTTAAGACGGATGTGATAGGCTTCGCCGATCTCATCCATCGAAAGTACCCGAAAGAATGGAAACAGCTTAGCCCTAATTGGCAGAAGGAATTCAGCCAAATCGAAATTAACCCTAAGGTGGACATCATACTCAAGCTGCCTGGGCTGACCACGAAGTCCTTCAAGACGCAATTAGAGCAAGATTAGGAATAATTTGTAATGATTAACACTGATTATTCCGTGGATTTCAAGAAACATTGCCTCTATAAAAGGCAGTGTTTTTTGAAATGTCTTGGGCCACGGGAATGAGATCGGAAAATTCCACTGGTGTTTCCTGCATGTCCTAATTCGTCTCCTAATATATCGAATAGACTACGAAATACCAAAAATAGACTACTTCGTGATATTTCCTGTTTAGCTAAAGTGCGATATGATTTACTTAATTATGTCATTTCGTTACGAGGAGAAAATCAATGAAAATTTATTTAATTCGTCATGCTGAGCCCGATTATCCCAATAATACGATTACGGCGGCTGGGCATTTGGAAGCTCAGGCACTTGCAGATTTTTTACAGCATGCGGGCATCGATCGCATCTACTCTTCGCCGATTAACCGTGCTGTCCATACCATGCAATATACGGCTGATTTGCTTGGCATTGAGCCTGTCATCGAGACATGGACCAGCGAATTGAGCTGGCAGGCTCCTGACGAACAAGGAGATCTTAAAGCGGCGTGGAACATCCCCGGCGAAAAGGTGCGTGCCAGCCAGCCCTATCCCGATCACGGATTTTGGCCAGGGCAAGCGCCATACAAGGATTATGTTAATCTTTACAATACAATTAAAACGGATTCCGACGATTTTATACAGCGGCATGGCTATACAAGGGAAGATGGACGCTACCGGATCGACGCATCGAGTAAGGAGACGATCGCCGTATTTTGTCACATGGGCTTCGGACTTACATGGTTGTCACATTTGTTAGAGCTTCCATTTCCGCTTGTCTGGTCCAGTTTCTGGCTCGCGCCAAGCTCAATTACGACCATTCTATTCGAGGAAAGAAGTAAGCAGTGGGCCGTTCCACGTTGCATTGGCCTTGGCCAAGTTACGCATCTTCATAAGGCTGATCTGCGCGTATCGACGTCGGGTTTGATGGCTAACGACTGCTAGACAATCTGGAGGCACTAGGAGAGAATTTTTTTGGAAATCAAAGGAGATAAGCACATGAAAGTTGCTTATCTCCTTTGTTCATTTTTCGTGTATTTCTCCCGTACCATCGTAGATTCATGAATTAAAAAATTGGAGATTAAAKATGAAAAATGAATACCTTCAATAAATGAAAGAATTTTAAGACTCGTATGAACGGTGATTTAACGAAATTGAAAATTGCATGCTTATTAAATTATTGCAGATTTACAGCCTATGGTGCTTTAAGTAAAGTAGGATCAGTAGCCTGGACTCGGGCCCGTAATCAGCCACATCTACCTTTGAATGGTTTCCAGGCGCGACCAATGAGAGACAATTGGCGGGATTGATTTATATCTATGATACGGATGATCTTTGTTATTTACGAGTTACGTGCAATTATCAATGTAAAAGAGTTTTGGATGTACTCACGCTTGAACACGTATTGCGTACAAGGCGCTTATACTGGAACAATGGTGGGTATGTGTTGTAACGATATGCTGTATAGAAAAACATATGCAGACTTCGAATATTTTACTTATACGGATGGAGAGCAACTATGACCATTTACAGTTTCGAAAGCGGTATCCCTGCTATTTTTCATGTGACTCGTGTTCCCGTCTGTCGATCAGCGTAAAAACCCCATCATGCTGTCTGTAATCGCAAGTATTTTTGGAGGAGTTCTGTTTGGACTATTAGGTATTGCCTGGGGAATCGATAATTTATCTTTTTCTAAAATGAATTGAAATAATCGCTCCTTCCAAGTATAGTCTTAAAGAAGGGTCTGTCTTGGCGTGGTTATAGCCATATACGAACTTGTAGATTTTGATCCATGCTAATCAGGAGGGCACACATTGAATATACTACGCATGTATAAATCAAGAAAATATTTGATTCAGCTACTCCTATCAATTACCGCGCTGATGGTCGTGTTTTTATCGGTAAGCACAACTCTCATCTATTACAATTCGGATAAAACGATGCTTCAAATGCAGCAGCAAGCAGATTTAAAGGTATTGACGCAAATCAAATATAATATTGACTATATGAATGAAACAGTTAAAAATTTAGCCGTCTCAACGTACTTTGACCCGGACGTTATCTATTTGTCGAATATCGCTGTTATGGACAAGGGTGAGCTGGCTGATAAACTGAACAGACTTTGGAAAACGGTTTCAAATTCATCGTTTCTGCAAAGTATAACGATCTATAACGCCAAAACCGGGTGTTACTATTCCACCGTGAGCAGTCTGAATTGTCAAGATGATGGTATGAATGGCTTGATCGATACCTATGTACATTCACAGACAATCATTCCAAAGCTTACTTTTATTCCGATTGCTAAAGATAAAGCTGCAACACCAATTTTCGCCATGTTTCTTTATGACAGTATGTCAGGGAGTAAGCTAATTTTGACGGTTAATCAGTCTTGGCTGTTTGATAATATTGATAGTATCAACAAACTTTCGGTTGAGCAGCGAGGTGCTATCTTTATTACGGATATGGAGGGAATACCGTTGATGACACAGCCAACGGGTATTCATACTTCCTCTGCAGCCTTCGAGCAGGTGATTCGGGAAAAAGTTAAAACTGGCGTTACACAAGACTATTCTGTGCAAGGAATAGGAGCTGATAAATCTATTCTAAGCTTCATTTCRTCAAGCAAAAACAACTGGATCATTGCAAGCGTTCAGCCATATAGCGTCGTTCTTGGAAAGTTGAGCAATATGCGTACGATTTCTCTGGCGATTATCGTCGGATTCTTAATCTTATCCATCTTATTTTCATTAATCGTCGCTTATCGGTTGTATCGTCCGATTGGAAATCTGCTGACGCAAATTTCTGATAACCGACGTAACCCAACAGAAACCCGAACCGATTTGGATGAATTGAAATTCATTTCGAACGAGTTTCAAGATGCCATGCACAAACTAGTGAAGTTCGAAAACGAAGAGAATACCAACAAAGATGCGCTTAAAACCTTCGCTTTACGGAGATTAATATCAGATGCGAGCTTGCCCACTTTGGAGGAATTGAAGCAGGTGGAATGGGACATTGATTTGCAGCAACAGCTCCGAGCTTGCGTGCTCCTTATCGATGATTTTCACGAATTCGATTGGAAGAGCGATTCCGAAAAGAGGCTCTATAAATTTGCAATTTCCAATATTACCAAGGAGCTTGTTTCCAAGAGCTTCAGATGTGAAGTAGTATCCATGCGAAATGACCATTTTGTATTACTCATCGGTACACAACAACATCAATACGAAGGACAAGTAGATTTACAGAAGTTGCTCAGTGATCTTCAGGAAACCCTTTTTCAGTATTACCGGATTTCCCTTACGATTTCTATTGGAGATCAGGTGGATCAATACCAGCAGATTTCACAGCAATATGGTCAAGTTTTGGAAAACTCATCGTATCGTTTGATTTTCGGAAAGAGCAGTATCATTACGCCAGAACTGGTACATAATAATGGGGAAAATATTAATTTTCAATTTTCAAGTGAAGCAGAGAAGAAAATTACGGAAGCCATTATGTCTGGACAAGAAAAGGATTACAAGGAACAATTGGAACTATTATTCTTACAATTTAGAGGCATGCATTATAACAATGTCATGTATTCAATCTTACATCTACTTGCTCTCGTCGCTAACGCGGTGAGGGAAATGAATAGTCGAACCGTCAGACAAGTGAATTTGGACTTTAAAAGGCAATTTCAGCAAGTACTGAAGCTAGAGACGCTAGAACCAACTTTTGCAGTTTTTCAAGAGATCTTTCAAGAAATTCAGAATCAGCGTTTACAGGATGTTAAGGAACAGTCGAATCAAATATTGATCGATACCATTAAAGAAATGATTGAAGAACAGTATGAGGATTTGAATTTAAGCCTTCAAAGCCTCGCTTCTGCAATGAAGTTATCCTCCGCTCATGTAAGCAAACAATTTAAAATTTATGAATCCCTTTCCATTAGCGAATACATCAATGATGTTCGTTTGCGGAAGGCACTCATTCTGCTTGAGACCAAAGATTACAGCATTACTCGCATCATGGAAATGGTCGGTTATAATAATGAAAGTTATTTCTTTAAGCTCTTTAAGAAGAAATTTGGTACAACACCCAAAGAGTATCGTTTCAAAAGAGCAGTTCAAGAATAAGCTTTCGGGGTACGAAAGTACCTTGAAAGCTTTTTTATTCGCTTATTAATATGAAATACAGTGTTTTTGTTATAAGGGACTTCTATGTGGGGGGAATTGTATTGAAAAAGGAAATGGTTAAAGTACTTGCTGGCGTTATGAGTATCGCTATGGTTTTGACGGCATGTAGCGCAAATAAGAGTACAGGAACTACAACAACGAGTCCTACGGCCGCAGCAAAGGCAGGATTGGCTCCTGTCGAGCTAACTTGGGATTTTCCGTTAAACGCTATTCCACAGGATTTGCAAACGATACAAGATGCCGTTAACAAAATAACAAAGGCGAAAATTAATGCCACGGTCAAGTTAGTGCCGCAGACATTCGCAGACTACAATCAAAAGATGAATACGGTAGTAGCCTCCGGTGAAAATTGGGACATTGCTTGGACCTCCAATTGGAATTGGGATTATGTGCAAAATCAATCCAAAGGAGCATTGCTTACTTTGGATGACCTAATCACTAAATATGCCCCTGCCCTTCCCAAGTCAATGCCGCAATTTGTCTGGGATGCAACCAAAATTCAAGGTAAAATTTATGGCGTTCCGAACTATCAAACAGTTACGAACAAAGAAGGATTTGTTATCCAAAAGAGGTATGCAGATAAGTACAACTTGGACGTCTCTTCTATCAGAAAACTTGAAGACATTGAACCATTTCTTCAGAAAATTAAGGCTGGCGAGTCCAAAGAAGTTGTGCCATTCCTTAATGATCGTTATGGAAGATTTGGAAACATGATGCATACTTACGGGTTAGAAGGAATTACCAGTATTGGCGGAATCGATCTTAAGAAACCCAACAAAGTGGTTAATGTTTTTGATACGCCACAGTTTAAGCAGTACCTGGATTTAATGAGAAGCTGGTATTCTAAAGGCTTAATCAATGAGAATGCAGCTACGCTCAAAAACAGAGCAGACATAATTAAAACGGGCAATGCTGTTGTCCAATATCACAATGTTCTCAAACCAGGGGGAGAAATAGCGGAAAAAGTGGCAAACGGAGGGTTAGATATCATTTATGTACCTCTAACAGAGACCTTCGCCACATCAGGTTCCATCATCACTACGATGCAGTCAATCAATAAGAATTCGAAGAATGCGGATCGTGCTATGATGTTTATCAGTCTGTTGAATACAGACAAAGAGCTTTATAACACATTAAGTTATGGTGTGGAAGGCAAGCACTATTCGAAGGTGTCCGATAACGTAATAAGAATAAACAAAGATGCTGGTTATATTCCTAATACTAGCTGGGTATTTGGTAACACGTTTAATGCTTTGCTGGTGGAGGGTACGGAAGCCAATGTTGTGGATCAAACGAAGAAAGAAAACGAAACAGCCAAGCCATCTCCGATTATGGGCTATAAATTCGACAACACCCCGGTAACAGCAGAAATTGCAAATATTGCTTCTGTACTCGACCAATACCTACCGACTTTGGTGACAGGTACGATCGATGCAAACGAAAAACTAAAAGTGTTTCAAGATAAGTTAAAACAGGCTGGTAGCGAAAAAGTAATTGCCGAAATGCAGAAGCAACTGGACGATTGGAAAAAAGCGAAGTAAGTCATTGTAAGCTTTTTGGGCACGATAGTGCCTGGAAAGCTTTTTTTTATTCTTAAATAGTTGAAAATACAGTGATTACGGGATATTGCAGGAGAAAAGTGGAGTGTTTTTCATTTATTACAGTAGTTATTTGTGCTGTTTTCCCCTAATAATAAGGGCATACAACGACGGTTTACACCGCAGGGAGGGAAGCAAATGCTACAACGGGAGTGGAAGCACTTCAAACGTAATCGGGAATTGTTCGTCATGTCATTGCCAGCGATCCTGTATAAATTAATTTTCAATTATTTGCCCTTGATCGGTCTTGTCCTTGCATTTAAACAATACCGATACGATCTGGGGATTTGGGGAAGCCAATGGATCGGATTTAAAAATTTTGAATTTTTTTTCAAATCAGACAAAGCTTTCACGGTAACACGCAACACGATTCTATATAATCTTTCTTTTATTATCTTGACCTTAGTGATTGCGCTAACATTAGCCATTCTGCTGAATGAGATTTCTCGAAGATGGATTAAAGTGCATCAGACGATCTTGTTTTTACCTTATTTCTTATCATGGGTTGTTGTCGGATATGTCGTATTCGGGTTCTTGGATCATAAAAATGGGTTCATGAACGTCATGCTGCAAGCGTTCGGCGAACAGCCGATCAAATGGTATGAACAAGCAAAGTATTGGCCGTTTATTATCGTACTTACACACATATGGAAAGGGGTAGGCTTTTCAACGCTTATCTATTACGCAGGTATTCTTTCCATTGATACGAGCTACTATGAAGCCGCCAAGATTGATGGCGCTTCCAAATTGCAAATGATCCGAAGGATTACAATTCCGCTCCTTACACCGCTTATCGTAATCTTATTAATTGTCGCAATCGGCAGTATATTCCGCGCGGATTTCGGATTGTTCTACTTTATTCCGAATGATACTAGTTTCTTGTATAACGCTACTGATGTTATCGATACGTATGTATACAGATCGCTGCGAGTGGTAGGAGATATCGGGATGTCGACCGCGATCGGACTCTACCAGGCTGTCGTTGGATTTGTTCTGGTGTTGGTGTCCAACTGGATCGTCAAAAAAATTAACGAAGATAATGCGCTTTGGTAAGGAGGATGTATTCATGCAAACTGTAAGTAACAGAATGAACTGGTCTGGCAACATCATTAACCTATTCTTCTGCATACTGTCACTGGCGCTGTTAGTGCCTCTTGTTCTAGTTATATCCATTTCGTTGACGGATGAAAAATCGTTATTGCAACATGGCTATCATCTGATTCCTTTGCAATTCAGCACGAAAGCTTACGATATCATTTTGGATGCTCCCAAGGCTCTGTTCCGTGCATACGGGGTTACCATATTCGTAACACTCGTAGGGACATTTATCGGCTTACTCTTTACGAGTTTGACGGCTTATACGATCTCAAGACGCGATTATCGTTACCGCAAAATGATGACGCTGTACGTTTTCTTTACAAGCTTGTTCAGTGGAGGACTTGTTCCGTTTTACATTCTGGTATCGCAGTATTTGCACTTGAAGGATACGATTTGGGCGCTTATCGTTCCGTATTTGCTTAGTCCTTTCTTTATTCTCATCATGAAGGGTTTTATGGATAAACTTCCATTTGAAATCATCGAGTCGACGAAAATTGACGGTGCGAATGAGTGGCGCATATTTTTCACGATGGTTATTCCATTATCAGTGCCTGCGCTTGTCACAATCGGGCTGTTCATTTCATTCCAATATTGGAATGATTGGTGGCTAGGGTTATTGTTTATCGATAATCAGAAGCTAATACCGCTTCAACTGTTGCTTTATCGCATCATGAGCACCATTGAATTTTTATCGAACAACATCGCGACGGTGAATGTCGATTTTAGTCTCGCTGACTTCCCAAGCTTATCGGCTAGAATGGCTATGGCTGTACTTGCAGCCGGACCGATGATGTTTATTTTCCCGATGTTTCAAAGGTTTTTCATCAGCGGTCTTACCGTTGGCTCCATCAAAGGTTAAGTGGACTTTCGTTATCGAACTGCAGTTAATCATGCAGCTGCAGTTGATATATATGCAATCTAAAAAATCAAAATTCGCAGGGGGAAATTCTATGAAAAAACAAATGTTTAAAGTTGTAACAGGTGCAGTGAGTATCGCTGTCTTATTGTCGGCGTGCGGAAGTAAATCAGAGAGCACTTCAACAGCTAGTCCAGCGGCAAGTGCAGCTGCTACTGCTGCTGCTAAGGTTGAGCAACTGGCGCCAGTAGAATTGATCTGGAACTTCCCGCTAAGTGCAATTCCGGCAGATATGGCAACCGTACAAGATGCTGTTAATAAAATCACAAAAGCTAAAATCAACGCGACAGTTAAATTGCAACCGCAAATATTCGCTGACTACACACAAAAGATGAACACGACTGTTGCAGCCGGCGAAAACTTCGACATTTTATGGACGTCTAACTGGAATTTTGACTATGTAACCAACCAGTCGAAGGGGGCTTTCATTCCACTGGACGATCTGATCACGAAGTATGCGCCAACAGTGACGAAGTCCATGCCGGATTTCGTATGGAATGCTACTAAAATTGGTGGCAAAATTTATGGTGTTCCGAACTATCAAACTGTTACAAATAAAGAAGGCTTCTTAATCCAAAAGAAATATGCGGACAAATACAATTTGGACGTTAAGTCCATCAAAAAGCTTGAAGATCTAGAACCATTCTTGGCCAAAGTAAAAGCCGGCGAATCCAAAGATGTCGTTCCGTTCTTGGTAGATCGCGCCGGAAGATTCGGAAATATGTACCGCATGAACGGACTGGAATTAATCACAAGCATTGCTGGAATCGATCTTACAAATCCGGACAAAGTCATCAATGTTTACGAGACTCCGCAGTTTGCTAAATATTTGGATTTGATGAAGAGTTGGCATGACAAAGGCTTAATCAACGATAATGCCGCTACATTGAAAAACAAAGCGGACATTGAGAAAACAGGCAACGCGGTTGTTCAAGTCCATAACGTATTGAAGCCAGGCGTTGAAGATGCGTACAAGATTGCTAATGGCGGTAACGATGTGATTGCTATTCCAGTTACTGAAGCATGGGCAGGTACAGGCTCCATCATTACAACGATGTCAGCAATCAGCAAAACCTCCAAAAACCCTGATCGCGCGATGATGCTCATTAACTTGCTGAACACAGACAAAGAGCTGTATAACACAATCAGCTTTGGTGTTGAAGGCAAGCATTACACGAAAGTTTCCGATAACGTAGTCAAAATTAACAAGGATGCTGGTTACGTGCCTAACGCAAGCTGGGTATTCGGTAACACATTCAATGCGTTCCTACCTGAAGGTCAAGATCCAAATGTTGTAGCTAATACGAAAAAAGAAAACGAAACGGCCAAACCGTCTCCGCTTATGGGCTTTAAGTTTGTAACGGCGCCAGTTGCCGCAGAAATTGCTAACATTGTGACAGTTATTGATCAATATAACCCAGGTCTTGCAACTGGTACAGTACCTGCAAGCGAAAAACTAAAAGAATTCCAAGACAAGTTGAAGCAAGCTGGCGCTGATAAAGTCATTGCAGAAGCTCAGAAGCAACTTGACGAGTGGAAGAAAACGAAGTAATTCATTCTACATGCGTACAGCGACTTAATAAGTGGCTGTGCGCATGTTTCATCTATAAGGTTGAAAACAGATCATGGTTATTCAGAACAATATAATTTGCATACCAAAAAGCAAAGGGATGATTGCATGCTAAGCACATTAACGCTCCGTGAATTGAAGAATGCTCTGGAGCAAACGCAGCCTGATTCGCGCAAGATGTTTCCTGAAGCTGCATCCGCTGAACGGTGGATGCAAATTAGAAAGGATATACGCTATTCGTCGTTCTGGGAAGGGCTTGAGGAACAGGCAGTACGCATTCAGGAAAATCCAGCCTATCTACCTCAATTTTCCGATTATATCGTATTCGGTGAGACCGGAGACAACATTAACTTTGAGAATATACGTAACCAGCTGTATGCGGGGCTGCACACTTTCAGCTTGCTTGCCATGACGGACGACCGTCCAGAATGGAAGAAGGGGCTTGAAAATGCGATATGGGCCGTGTGCAATGAATATTCCTGGGTACCTCCTGTACATGCTGGGCTGTATGTGAATACATATCCGAAAGGAATTTGGGATCAGCCGGTTCCGCCTCGTGAAACGGTTGATCTGCAGGCATCTGCAATCGGATTTGCACTGGCTGAAATCATCTACCATCTAGGTCACCGATTGCATCCTTGGGTAGTCTTCCGCGCCAAGGAGGAGATCGAGCGCCGCATCTTTCAGGTTTACTTCTATGATCCTGTTCCGCAAAACTGGGAGTTGAAAATGAATAACTGGCCGGCAGTTTGCTCAAGCGGCATCGGCGCTGCAGCGATTTATTTAACGCAGGACAGCGAACGGCTGGCGGGCATGCTTTGGCGGGTTATTGGCGCTTTGCGCCAATACTTGTCGGGCTTTGACGCGGATGGAGCGACCCCAGAGGGTCCGGTATACTGGCAGTTTGGTTTTTCGCACCTTGTATACTTTTCCGAATTGCTGAAGGAGCGCACTGGCGGACGCATCAACCTCCTTGCTGAACCGAAAATAGAGAAAATTGCGAAATTCCCACATTACTGTATGTTATCGAACAGCAAGGTGGTCAATTTCTCGGACGCTGCGGAAGAAATTCGTTTCCAAACCGGGCTTTTCCACCGTTTGCGTCACACGTTTCCTTCCCTATCATTACCGCCCGGAGCGTTCCAAGCCAACCAATTTCGGGTCTATTGGGTCGATGCGTCCAGACTAATGCTTTGGTCATCGGATCAACCGGCTGCTGACGCAACTCATGCTTCCGATGGGCAAGACAGGGTGGAAGAGAGGATTTTCACTGGAAATCAGTGGCTGATCTCGAAGGTTCGACAGACGGATGGGAGTTTAGCCGCATTCGCAGCGAAGGGCGGGTATAACGAAGAACCGCACAACCATAACGATTTGGGGCATTTCATTTTGCATGCTGGCGGTATGAATGTGCTCGCTGATATTGGAATTGGTGTGTATACAAGGCAGTATTTTCAGTCAGAACATCGGTATGAAATGATTCAACCAGGTTCTCATGGACATTCTGTGCCGACTATTAACGGTTGCAGGCAGGGCTTTGGCCAAAMGTACAGGGCAGAGATCGTAAATCAAGACATAACCGAAGACGAGCTGCTGTTTGAGCTGGATCTAACGAAAGCTTACGAGTGTCCCTCGTTACAACGATTTACGCGCCAGTTCCTGTGGCGACGCCCGATGAACGAAAACTCGCAGCTTATTCTGACAGATCAAGTGGCGATGAATGAACCGACTTCCTCTTTCCAAGAAGTATTCATTTGCGGTGTCGAGCCGCAGCAGAAGGGACCGGGCCAAATTTCGATTGGTGCAGTATTGATGACGTTTGAAGCAAGCGAGTGGCAGGTTGAAGTGGAAGAACAATTGACAGTTGCGCATCCTGCCACAGAAAGAATGTTTTATCGTCTGCTGCTAACCCGTAAAGAAATGAGTGAAACAATCGAATGTAAATTCTGTTTTGAGATCACATAAAGCTCTGCCGACGAGTTGGCGGTCAGGTACGAAAGTTGACATGTGTACTTGGGAAAAGTAGAGTGTTTTTCATTTATTACAGTAGTTATTAGAACAGGTTTAACCTGATAATGAAATTATCGAAAAGACAACTCTTATAATTCGAGGAGAAATTACAATGAAAATCATCGATGTTAAAGTGTACTTGTGTAAACACGAGAAGGATAGTCGGAGATTCAAGTGGAGAGAAGGACTTAAGGGACCTGAAGTATATGGCAATACAAGCAATGCCGTCCTCCGGATTATTACGGATGAAGGTATTGAGGGCTACGCAACATTTGCCAATGCAGATTATTTGGCTTATATAGCAAAAAAGTACTTTAAAGAACTCTTAATTGGTGCGGATCCTCTTCAAAAAGAACTAATTTATCACAAAATTTGGGAGATTGATCGCATGGATCATTTTCCGCTGCAATTTTATGGTGTTGTTGACGTAGCGTTATGGGATATTGCTTCCAAAAAAGCGCAAATCCCGCTCTATCAAATGCTCGGCGGTTTCCGCGAAAAAGTGTTGGCTTACGCAAGTACCGCCACTTACAATACGATGGAAGAATTTATGGATATTGCTGATCAGTGTTTAGCAAGAGGATATAAAGGCATTAAGCTGCATGCATGGGGAGATGCCCGTAAAGATGCTGAGCTCTGTCAGGCGTTAAGAGCGAAGGTGGGTAAAGATATATATCTGATGTACGATGGTTCAGCAGGCTTTGATTTCCACGATGCTTTTTACCTGGGCAAAGCGCTGGAAGAAGCGGATTATTACTGGTACGAAGAGCCCATGCGTGAACATAGCATTTACGCATATCGCAAGCTTGCGGACAAGTTACGAGTACCTTTGCTAGTAGCAGAGACCTCACAAGGCAGCTTCTATAATTCTGCCGATTTCGTTCATTTTGGCAAAGGTGATATGGTCCGTATTAGTTCAAGTCACAAAGGCGGAATAACAGGAGCGATGAAGATTGCGCATATGGCAGAGTCGTTCAATCTTAGAGCTGAAGTACATGGTCCCGGTGACATTCACATGCATTTGATTGCTGCGTTCCGCAATACGTCGTTCTACGAAGCTTTCTTGTGGGATAATCCAATTAATGAAGTTTCAGAAGTGGATTCGGATGGATTTGTTCATGTTTCGAAGAAACCTGGCATTTCCCATGATATTGACATTGAGAAGATTGAAAAAGAGGCGTATGAGTCGTTTTCTTTATTGGATTTCTAAGACAGCCGGATACGATTCTAGCAAAAAGGAGCATCAGAAATAATGGAATACGCCATTTTAGGTAAAACAGGCTATAGGGTATCGCGGATAGGACTAGGCGGTGCTCCACTTGGAGGAGATTTCGGAGAGACAACTGATGAAGACGTGACTCGTGTGATTGATGGAGCTTTAGATGTAGGTATCAACTTTATCGATACGGCTCCATTATATGGCAGAGGTGAGAGTGAGCGAAGAATTGGGCAGGCGTTAAAGGGCAAACGAGACCAAGTGATTCTGGCAACAAAGGCAGTTATGCGCGGGGACCCGTACTCCTATGAAAATACGATGAAGTCAGTGGAAGAGAGCTTGAAAAGACTTCAAACGGATTATATTGATCTCATTCAGTTGCATGAGTTAGAATTTACGACGTATGAACAGGCTGTGAATGAGGTACTGCCTGCCTTTCACAAGTTAAAGGAACAGGGTAAGATTAGAGCCATAGGGGTAAATGCGAGTGCACTCGAGCTGCTAATGCCTTTTCTTAAAGAAGACTTGGTAGATACGATTCAGACATTCGCTAAATATACATTGGTTGATTATACAGCCAAGGATGAGTTGCTGCCGCTCGCCAAGGAAAAGAACATCGGTGTTATTCACGGCAGCCCTTTGGCCATGGGGATACTCGCGGATAAGCCTGCCCCCTTCCTGCTGAACCGAGCAGTGGTGCTGGAAGAAGCGGAGAGAAGAATGGAAAAGCTGCAGTTTTTGCGTAAAAGTGATCCGAAAGGGTTGGTTGAACCATCACTTCGTTTCAGCTTGACTTGTCCTGACATTGCAGTTACGTTAATGGGAACGACCTCCATTCGTTCTTTGCAATTGAATGCGAGTTATTGTGATGGGGTAGGACTCCCACGCCAGGAGTTGGAGCGGCTCTATGCTTTGTTCCCTGGGCAACGATTGTTCTAATTTGAAAATATACACATAGCCCGCAATGGAGGTATTTCTCAATGGAAAACCAGTTACAACTGACTGGCCCGCTTGTCAGCGATTATGATTTTTTCACCAGTGCAATCGATATGAACTTGCCAGGGCTTGAAGATTTCAAGAAGGCAGTTGAAAGCGAAGATTTCGAGAATGCGCGCCGGTTCTTCGCGGAGCATGTGCGGAAATCTTTGCGCCCTGATTTGTATTTTAGTATCCCCAATCATGAAATGCAGAATGTGTATTATTTGCCTGATGAGTCTAAGGTAGAAATGGGCGAGCGCATATTGTCCTTAAATCTGGTCTCGACCGGCACGCCACATCAATTCTCAGGGAAAGTGGACTGGTCTGCCAATCCTACCTTCAATCAATATAAAGAATGGACCTGGCAGTTAAATCGCCATTGGGAATGGGAAGTGCTGGCGAGTCGCTACCGGGAAATGGGAGATGAAAGATATGCAGAGGGACTCGTTGACCTGTTTACGAGTTGGGTTCAGCAAGTAATCGCACCGAAGGATGAGCCTGCAGGCTCGACTTACGGGTGGCGCACCATCGAATGCGGAATACGCATGGCCAATGCCTGGCCATTTGCCCTGCATGCCTGTTACCGTTCTCCTCATTTTACCGACGATGTGCTGGTAGATTGGTATAAGTCTATGTGGGAACATGCGAACCGGCTCCGATCCCGGCATCGGGAAAGCGGTAACTGGCTCATCATGGAGATGAACGGGCTGTCCCACATCGCGGTGCTTTGTCCTGAATTCCAAGAATCGAATAATTGGCGCCTGTATGCCATAGAAATGCTAATCCAGGAATTGAGCAAACAGCTATACCCGGACGGCTTCCATTTCGAATTGAGCACGAATTACCATGAAGTGCTGATCATCAATTATTTTCAAGTTTTCCAACTGTACGATGCGTATGGGATTCCGTTTGCTCCCGAGCTGGTTACCGGACTCGAGGACGCGTGCGCCATCCATGTGAAGTTAATGATGCCAGGCGGTCTAATACCGGATCTAAACGATGGACGTTGGATGAGAGCATCGGAGTTTTCTTCGATGTCCGAGGCAACCCGGCTGTACCCGTACCGCAAGGATTTTCTTTGGTCCTACACGGATGGGCAAGAAGGGCAGCCTCCGGCGGAAACGTCCATTGCACTCCCTTATAGCGGATTCTATATTATGCGAAACARTTGGGACAGGGAAGCCGTATGGGCTTTACTCGACGCAGGACCGTTCGGGAAATCCCATCAGCACGAGGATAAATTAAGTCTCTTAATTCATGCCTATGGCGAGCTATTGCTGACTGAAGGAGGCAACTACGCTTACGATGAGTCTGAGATGCGGCGTTATGTGCTGTCTACCCGTGCTCACAATACTGTTCGTGTAGATGGGTCAGATCAAAATCGGAGAAGCGCCTACCAGTGGAAAGAAGAAGACATCGACGTACCAGCGAGCGCAGAATGGCGTTCCTCCGATGACTCTGATTATGCGCAAGGAACGTACGACGAGGGATACGGCGATCAGGTGCAAATCAAAGTAACGCACAACCGGAGTGTACTGTTCTTGAAAAACCATCCGCTGCTATCTCCCTGCTTCTTGGTCATCGACAAGCTGACGCCGCAGGATGAAGAATTACACGCCTATGAATTTTTGTGRCATCTGGCAAGCGAATCTGCAGATACCCAAGGTCTGAAAAGTTTTACCTTGAACGATAAAGGCCCGAATCTGACGATCATTAAGAGCCAAACAGGGAATTTGGCAGGCAAAATCGTGAAGGGGCAAATGGAGCCTGAGTGGCAAGGGTGGAAAAATACGCCTATTAACAAGCAAGGTGAGTATAAACCAGCTCCAACCGTTGTTTATGATTTGACGGCAAAAGGGCCCGTTTGCGTGGCTACGCTGTTATTCCCAACCCCAATGGGAGAAATATGCCCAGTAGAGAAAATTGAACTGGCGGGAGAACTTGATGATCTGAAAGTCAGGATCGATCTATTTAATGGTCAATCGGTTGTTATTTAATTGTGGTGTACACTCGAAAGGTGCTCAAAATAAATAACCGAAGATAAACATAATTTGATTCTGGGCCTTACGAGAAATCGTAGGGCTATTGGAGTTTTCAAGGTGATTGTGTTGTTGATATTGGAATCACTTAATTAAATGCAAGAACTAATGTTCGTCGTGGCGGTGAATCAGAATAAACGATAGTACTAATATAAAAAGTCAAGATACTGCATGCATCGAAGAAAATAATCCATGTACGTAAAGTAGCGTTTTTGAGTAGTCTTAAAGGAGGGGGGATGCCATGATTCCGAACTAAAAGGAAAGAGGATACCTGGAGTAGGAGACTGTGAATTCGTCCTTAAAATGCTTGGCCTGATATCACTACTAATGGAGGTAATTATATGGGAAGCAAGTCACGTAACAAACTTCTGAAGCAAAGCATGAGTTTAATGTTATCGGCATCCATCCTTCTGTCCTTTATCCCCTTTACTGTCAATACAGCAAATGCAGCCATCGGGGATCGATATAAGAAAGGCGAGCTAAAGTATAGCAATGATCTGGATACTACAAACGGCTTAGTTCAGATMAACTTTGGCACTCCGCTTAATGGTGGATTTTCAACAGCGACAATAGATGGAAGAACAGCACTCAAAGTCTATGGAAACGAAGCTCCCGATAATGCCGCAAATATTTTTGTAGTAGATTCGAATTCTACCGTAGCTCCTAAAAATGCGATTGCAGAATTCGATATGAAAATAGTGCCATCTCCTACTTATGGAGCGCAGAAATCCGGATATGTTTTCGGAGTAAATTATACGGCAACCAATGTTGAACCCTCTACATATACCTGGTTGGCCAATCAGGATTCTAGCGTAATGAGAATAAGATCCAAGCCTCCCGGATTTGCTGCGGCTGACAATACGCCCTCTCATAATGGCAAGATTAAAACAGCTACCTGGCAGAAGTGGCGAATCGAATATTACAATGAAAATTATCGAGTATATGTTGATGATCAGCTGATAACTGACGCCAACTTCCCAGGCACAAGAACTACGCATGCGGGTCTAGTAGGCTTTATGCTCTGGTCACAATCTRAAAACTACATCGATAATCTTAAAGTATATGATTTGGTCATAGATAATCCGCCTGCTCCGGATGATAATGCACCTGCAGATAGCTATACATTGGAGAATGATAAAATTAAGGTTACTTTAGACAAGACCTTCCCTCAAGCACTTAATTATCAGTTGAAATCAACTGGAGGATCTCTCTATGGGGGATATCCAAATACAGACCATGTTGCCTATATCACAGATAGTGTAAACCCAGTTGGAAAATCATACCCTGCAAATGTTACATCATTTACTCCAGGAGTTCAGAAAGTTAACTATACACTGAGTATGCCTGATTTTCATGGTGGAGTTAATATTGCTTATGAGTTTTCACTCGAAGGCAATGAACTTGTAAAGAAAATAACAAGTATAACCGGACCTGGAGAACCCTTTCTGATGTCCCTCAAACTTGATGTTCCTACCATTAGGGCGAGGGGCGATCAGGCGAATGCGAATATTGCATACGAATATGAAGATGATCCAGATCAGTATAATAACTACCAAGGTGAAGTCAACGGTGATACCGTATCTGCTGTTAGTGCGCTAACCAATCGTACGGATTGGAGTTCATGGGCATTTACATATACGGATAAGATTGTAGGTTCCGTATACAACAATTTATTTGATACACCCTTGCAGGTAAAGGTACAAACATTTAATAACGTAAAGCACGCCGGCTTGTACGAGAGAGAATACTATTATCGTTTTGCCTATAAACCTAATACTTCAGCTGGAGCCACTCTAGGTGCTGAAACTAGCGTATTAACAGGGCGTATGCTTGAAAGTAAAACTTATATTGGCGGCGATACAAATACCAATAGCGTAGTTGATTGGCAGGACGGAGCCCTTTGGGTAAGAGAGCAATTGCCACAACCATTACAAGGCATGTCGGATATTTATGCAGCAGGAGGAGCATGGCAGCAAGTTCATGGCACTTTCCCGGACAACCCGACAAACTCGGAAGTAAGGTCGCCGTATGCTATTTTTGCGCCTCAAATGAGACAAATTTATTACCAAACAGAAGGTTCGCCTACGGAATTCGCCGTGGCCGGATGGCAGCAGCACGGACATGACTGGAGATGGGGAGACTGGGCACAGCCGGTAAACCCAGGTGCAGGCGGTCTTCAGGCCATGCTCAAAGCAAAAGATGATATGAGTAATTATGGGGGAGAAGTATCCTATCACTTAAATCAAGAACTCACCCTTGACCAAGCGAATTCCTACGATCCAAAAGTGATTTCGCGTAATGGCAGCGGGGGTTTAAATGGGTATAGCGCTGTTTTTGGTCAACATACGTTCTATAATAAATCCTACTTTTTGGATTGGGTGGCCGGAAACACGCCAGCACGGATGAATAACTTCTTTACTACGCAAGGCATGCCGGCCCCTAAGATCCTTTATAATGACCAGATGTGGGATAACACAAGCCCCTATAACGGTGTGTACGGCGTACACGAATCATGGGCTGTGGCAAATATTATTAAAACCTACGCCGATTACGGAATCAATATCGCCACTGAGGGATATCAGCCTGCCCATCTGAGAAATGGTCAATTCAGCAATAAATACAGAAACAATGCAAACTCCAAAATCGATGATTTCCTTACTGCCGGCCATGTGTCCTATCACATTGGTTCAACTAATCAAGCGCAATTATTTAGCGGACTAATTGCAAGCCGTTCCGGGAATTTAGGTCAGACCTTTAATATGTTTGCAAATGTTGTTGTCGATGATTTCTACACCTATACGTATTTGAATGCTTTTTTGCAACAGCAGCCTGCAATGGAATATATCGACAATGCTCAAATGGTTGCTGTTAGATGGGGTAACGACATCATTGCTAAGCTTGATAAGACGCAAGGCAATAAATTTATGGTAACGCAAGGGAATGTCGTGATTGCGGACGGTAACGACAGATTTATTCCTGATCTGAATGAGCCTGCTCAGAAGATTCATGTGTACAGCTTAGGGGGAAGCAATAGAGATTGGGTGCTTCCGACATCTTGGGCAGGAGTTACCAAAGTAGACAGATATGAACTTACAGAGTCAGGCAAGTCCTATATCGACAGAATCGATGTAGCKGGTGGAAAAGTTCATTTGAATACACCTGCAAAAGTAGCCTATATCCTTGTCCCAGCAGAAACACAAGTGATTGAAGAAGGTCCAGCCAACACTGCAAAAGGAAGCACTGCGGCAGCTTCAAGCGAATTGGCAACTGATGTAGCAGCCAATGCAGTTGATGGCAATAATGCCACGGTTTGGTCAGCAAATGGCGGAAACGACTCATGGTTGGAAGTAACATTTAACCATGAAACCGATGTAAACCGTGTGGAAATCCTGGAGCAGGGTAAAAAAATCACAGGATATAAGTTACAGTATTTGCAAGGAGATGCTTGGGTAGATATTAAAGCTGGAACAACAATTGGAGATAATAAACAGCTATTGTTCCCTAATATCAGAAGTAATAAGATTAGGCTTTATATAACCAAATCGTTAAATAATCCTCAAATCAAAGAGTTTAGCGTATTTTCAGATGCTAACCTCTCTATGACAGCAACAGCATCTGCAGATTCCGGAACTACGGAAACTGTCGTGATCCCGGATGATAAGGGCGTTAATGTCAATTATAGAGTTGATGTTCGTGGCGCTAGTGCAAATGACGGGGCAATTGAGACCTATTGGAAATCCACCAAAACGGCAAACGCTTGGTTACAAATGGATTTTTCACGACCGTCTAGGGTAAACAGAGCAGTCATTCAGGAAACGGGCAATGCAGTAACCGACTATAAAATCCAGAACTATAAAGGAACGCAATGGATTGATATTGCTAGCGGAACATCAATTGGAGAATCCCTAGAGGTTAATTTCCCAACGGTGGAAACTCAGAAAATGAGATTGGTTATTGTCTCTGCAACTGCACTTCCAAAAATTAGCGAGTTTAAGTTGTTCGGAGTAGACCAAGCAGTAAGTGTGTCTGTTGCGAATGCGAACTTAGCTCAGAACAAAACGGCAACTCAGAGCTCAACATATACGCAAAGTGGAGCTCCTCAAGTCGCAAGCCGAGCGGTCGACGGTAATACGAATGGTGCTTGGCCTGCGAATTCTGTTTCGTCCACGAATGACGAACTCGGGGCTTGGTGGATGGTAGACTTGGGCAACTCCTACAATGTAGGCAATATTAACATTTTCAAC
This sequence comes from Paenibacillus sp. P4_A9, assembly GCF_056402415.1. Taxonomy (NCBI): domain Bacteria; kingdom Bacillati; phylum Bacillota; class Bacilli; order Caryophanales; family Paenibacillaceae; genus Paenibacillus; species Paenibacillus sp. P4_A9. The sequence goes on along the minus strand of NZ_JBFUHL010000035.1, from coordinate 7,779 downwards.
AGAACAGATTGCTGCGGCAATCGATTGAGTGATTATAATGTGCTGCTACTGGATCAGAACCAAAATGTAGTTTGGACGAACCATCAGACAACACAGCCGAATCCAAGTACAACTGTCAATGCGGGCGGCGCCAGCGGCAGGTATGTCAAAATTCAGCTTACCGGTCAAAATTCACTGGCTCTTGCTGAAGTTCAAGTATATGCACCCATGGTAGCAGATAAGTCTATTTTGCAGAGTCTGTATGCTGACAGCATATTAGTAACAGGCCATTATACAGACGCGACTTGGGATGCTTTTGCGGCAGCACTCGCAACTGCGTTACAAGTGCTTGAGAATGCTGATGCAACAGAGGCTCAGATAAGCGGAGCAAATAGCAGTCTATTTTATGCTAGAGAAGGTCTAATTGAGAAACCAGACACCGCTTCACCAGTCACCTCTGCAACAGTAACAGGAACAGCCGGAGCAAACGATTGGTATACTTCGGATGTAACAGTTTCACTTCAAGCTTCGGATGACGTATCCGGCGTTGCTTCGACCGAATATGCGCTGACAGTTGTGCAAAGCGTATATGGCACGCAATCGACAAGCGGCTTCGTTCCATACACTTCGTCCATTGTTCTTGGCAATGGAATTTATGAAGTGCAATTCCGCTCGACGGATCAAGCGGGGAATGTAGAAGACGTCAAATCCATTACGTTTAAGTCCGATAATACGGCACCTACATTCACGGTATTGGCGAACGAGAATCCGCTGGTTGACGGCGACGTGTTCGAGGATAGCCAAGCGGTTACGTTTGATTTGCAAAGCGGGGATAACTTATCCGGCGTTGTTTCTCAAACCGTAACAGTGGATGGGATTCCTTATGAGCCAGGAACAGCACTGAATTGGGCGGGGCAGCTCGGGGACCATGTCATTCAAGTAACCGTAACCGATCAAGCGGGTAATTCTACACAATGGACTGGGAACCTAACCGTAACGACAAGCGGCAATTCGATGCAGCTTCTTCTGAATGCATTCGCTGCATCGGGCGATGTGTCCGGACCGCTACAGGTCCAGCTTTCCAACAGCTTGACTCAAGCGCTGAACCATTTTGCCAAAGGTCATAAGGATCAGGCGGTTAAACATTTGCAGAATTTCCTTAAGCATATGGAAAATGCAGCTCTGGAGAGCAACATTTCCAATGTTGCGAAGCAAGTACTTACTACCGATGCGAATACGGTAATTAAAGCGTGGTAAAACAATTTAATTAAGTAAGAGGCCATAAGAAGCAGAAATGCTTTTTGTGGCCTCTTTTTTAATAAGCTAAAAGACAGCTCAATGATAAAAAACAGTTTAATATACGCTAATATAGTGCAGGTTTTGTTCAAGATTATGCCTGTTAAACAAGGTCCTCCGTACTGTATACTTTACTCATAGGAAGTCGGAAGCAGCAATTTGCTGGTAGTCGCACCTACATTTAGAGGATCTTGTCGAATCCCAATGACAAGATTTTGATCCCATTCCCGATTTTGAATTTAAAAGTAGGAGGTTCGCTATGTTGCCGCCGAAAGGATTTAATGTGCCTACAGCCAGTGTGAGTAGTCCAGATGTTTATTTGAGCGATTTGGCACAGAGTTTGGTGAAATTTGCTTCATTCGATATTGAAATGCCGGCGGACAGTCCTCTTCATGGCATCGGAGTCGTATATAACGGTAATGTTTATGTTACGCTTCCGGAAAATGCGGATCGCACCGCGCTTAAGGCGGTATTTACCACTAAGCAACCTGGTGATGTTGTGAAGGTGAATGGCGTAGTGCAGCAAAGCGGCGTAACGATCAACAATTTCAGCGAATCAGTGACGTATACGATTGTGAATCAGTCGGGTGAAAGCTCGTTTATAGTGAGCGTTGGAGATTGGAGTAACATCCCGGGTCATTTCGCTGAGGGTGACGTAACCAAGAAAGCAGAACGGCCTTATTTCAACGACTACACTAAAACGTTGACTATGAAGTTATTTATGGCAAGTCCTGGTACGAATGGCACCTCCAATGTGAGGCTTAAGTTTGATGAGGCGTTGGAGTTGATCAGGCAAGTCGATAATCTGACTGCGGGCATCCCAAAAATTTTTTATTTGGTAGGCTGGCAATTCACGGGTCATGACGACAAATATCCGTCTTGGGCAGTTGTGAACGATGCATTGACATGTACATCGTGCAGTCATGCGACGGCGGAGGAAAGCTTGTCCTGGCTGATGCAAGAAGCTATTCAGTATAATTCCAGGGTCAGCTTACATATCAACTCGACCGATGCTTATGTAGACAGCCCATTATGGAATGAATATCTTGCAGGAAATCTGATCTCGAAAAATGGCGATGGCAGCCTGATGGAAATAGGCAATTATAATGGCGAAGTGGCTTATCAGGTAAATTACAAAAACGAATGGGAAAGCGGCAAGTACAAGCAGCGCGTTGACCAACTTCTTCAAATGCTCCCGCTGCTTCGCATTGCTGGCACCATTCATATGGACGCTTTCTTCGCACGTGCGAGTCAGCAAAGCACGTTGCTGCAAGAGCAAGAAGCACGTCTTAAAATGATGCGGTATTGGTATGACAACGGTATCGATGTGACAAGTGAATTTTTATATGCGACGAACGGGTCATCCGAAACAAATAACGACGGATGCGATACTGGACTGATCGGTGTCATGCCAATGACATGGCACTTTAATCAAAGTAATGCTAATTACATGTCGCGTCCGGCTTCTCTGGTTACGGGCTGTGGAATCAATGAGATCACTTATGGCGACGACAGGGAGAATGTTGAAATACTTTTCGGGAGAAGTATGTGGGGAGAAGACTTACTGACAAGTTCTGAAATCGTCGGTCCGACTCCGAATTGGGATGTAGAATTCCTTCATCAGTTTGCGACACAGACAGTGCCGTGGGCGTATCAAAACCAGTTCGCGCGTTTGTCGCTGCAAGGAAGCGGTAGTAGTCGGATCGCGACCTATTCCGATCAATTGGTGGCGACGCTGGAGACAAAAACGATAACTAAGGATGGCTTTCAAATCCGTCAGGACAATAATATTTTTGTGCCTGCCGCTTGGAGCAACACACCGAAAATTATCGCATACAGTCTAACTGGCTATCAAAGCAGAACGTGGACGATGCCGCTTCATTGGAGCGCAGCTCAAGTAAATATCTATACAGTTACTAATGAAGGCTATATTTCTAACCAAACAAATGTGGCTCTGTCTAATCGTGAGCTTACGTTATCGTTAAATGCGAACGAAATGGTTGTTATTACACCGAACAATGTAATGCCGTGAGCAGTTTCATTTGATTCGACCCCGAGGTGGACACTTCCACCTTTTTTTGCGTTACTTTTATCAATTTCATTGACAGATATCAAGTCAATTCAACTCTTTTTTAACAAAAAGTACATTTCAAAGATAGATAAAAATACAGTTTCATATACGCCAATATAGTGCAGGTTTTGTTCAAGATTATGCATGTAAACAAGATTTCACCAAATGTATACTTAACTCATAGGAAGTCGAAGGCAGCAATTATCTTATGGCAGACAAAGCCTTAACCCTTGTTGCACGGCCAATTCCTGGAAGTCGCACATACATTTAGAGGAGGTCTTTATCCATGAAAAAATTAAAATTAATCCCATCCTTACTCACAGCTGCTTTACCTTTGTCGTTATTAGCGGGCTGTGGATCTGAAACAACAAGTACACCAGCACCCTCCGAAGCAGCTAAGGCAACTGCTGCAGCTACTACAGCAGCAGCGGCTACTGCGGCACCTTCTGCCTTGGAAGGTAAAGTCGTATTCTGGTCCATGTGGAAAGATTCAGAGCCGCAAGCAAAAGTTATTCAGACTACGGTTGATGAATTTAAAGCTGCCAATCCTAAGGTGAATGTAGATTTGAAATTTACGGGTCGTGATCTCGGTAAGCTAATTAAACCAGCTCTGGATGGCGGACAGCAAGTCGATATTTATGAAGGAGATCCAGCTGGGTTAATTGCTACTCTGAAAGATCACGTATTTAAGTTTGATGATCTGCTTACACAACCAGCCGTTGGTATGGCGGGAAAATCTTTTAAAGACTCCCTATTGCCTAGCTTAATGGATTGGACAAAATCGCTATCCAAAACAGCGGGAATCGCTGAGGGCTACTACGCAATTCCACAGCAACCGTATGCCGTGTTATTTTTCTACAACAAGGCTGTGTATGACAAAGCAGGAGTCACTTCAGCACCTAAAACTTGGGATGAATTCATGGCGGCTTGTGAGTTGATTAAAAAGTCGGGTGTAGCCCCAATTACATTTGATGACGCCTACAGAGATCAGTTTATCGGCGGATACCTAAGCAGTGCAATGGGCAGCGATTGGGTTGATCAACTCGTCAAAGATAAAACGGGCGAAATGTGGAAGGATCCAATTATTGCTCAATTCGCTAAAGATGTCGTGACGATGAAGGATAAGGGTTATTTCTCAGCCACAATTGCTGGAAGTAAATATCCTGCGGCACAACAAGACCTTGTTCTTGGAAAATCTGCCACGTATTTAAATGGAACGTGGTTGCCGAATGAAGTTTCTGCAACTTCGGGTCCAGACTTCAAATGGGGTTCATTCCAGTTCCCTACGATTGCTAATGGGAATGGAAAAGGTGGGCAACAAGGATTATCTTTTGGTGCACAAGCGCTTCTTATGAATAAAAACAGCAAGAATGTTCCTGCTGCGTTCGAACTTGTTAAATACTTAGCAGGGAAGAAAGCACAAGAAGGAATGGCTACGCAAGCATTAGCGATTCCAGCTACAATCGACTCCAAATGGCCTGCACAATTAAATGATGCTTCTGTTGCCTTCGCTAATGCAAAGGTTAACATGCCATGGGGTTTCGGGATTGATAATGCTGGTGATTTCTCAGCTAATACGATTATCCCAGTATTCATGGAATTGGTTACAGGGAAAATTAAAGCAGATGAATATGTGACAAAAATGAGCGCTGAAGCGAAAAAATTCTACGCCGGTAAATAATTAAATATCTTAAAGCTATTATCTATGTGCAGCGTTCGATGGAATGCTGCACATAGATTTAATTTTTTCATTAGATTTGATTATTTCATGGGGGTGTATGACATGCTTATCAAAAAACGAATTATCGCTCTTTTTCTACTGCCAGCAGTCATCATTTATCTTGCTATTTTTCTTTATCCCACCATAAGAGCAGTGATGATGAGTTTTTACAATATACAATCTATTTCTAGCAAGATGAATACGTGGAATTTTGTTGGTATCGATAATTACACCGATCTTCTCCATAACTCTTACTTTCTAACTTCTGTTTGGAACGTACTGAAAATATGGATTTTTGGTGGAATGATCATATTTTTCTTTGCTTTTCTCTTTGCTGTCATCCTTTCCTCGGGCGTTCGTGGGAAAAGTTTCTGGAGATCGCTCATCTTTCTACCCAATACGGTTTCAGCAGTTGTTTTATCGGTTGTATGGCTGCAGTATATCTACAATTCAAGTTTTGGCTTTCTGACAACCGTTTTACATAAAATTGGTCTTAATACACTAGCAAGTATTCAATGGACGGATGATCAACATTTGTTCATTTCCATGTTATTAGCTTTCTGTTTCGGTTCAATTGGTTATTTCATGATCATTCTTAATGCAGGAATAGACAGGATCCCATCTGATTATTATGAGGCCGCCTTACTCGAGGGGGCAACAGCTATCCAGAAGTTTTTCCAAATCACTTTGCCGCTGCTGCGAGACGTTTTTCGTACAACCTTAGTTCTATGGACGATTACAGCCATTAACTTTTTTGTTTGGTCTGCAACTTTCGGATTGAGTGCACCACAAACGATGACCCCTGGTTATTATATGTATTTAAAGGTGTTTGGCGGTGGTGGAACTATTTATGTAAAAGATAGTTTCAATGTTGGTTCTGGAGCAACCGTCGGCGTAATTATTGTACTTTCTATTCTTTTGTTATCTGCAGTGATTAACAGATTTTTCAAAAAAGAGACTTTAGAATACTAAGGGAGGTCTGATTCCAGTATGGCAAGTAAACTTCGTTATATACCGCTCTATGCATGGCTTTTATTTACGGTTGTCCTATTTGGATATGCGATATTAGCCTCATTAAGCACGACAAGAGAAATATTTTCGAATACGTTGTTTAGCAGCGGAGTGCATTTCTCCAATTATATAAGTTTGTTTAAGGATCAACATATGGCACGATATTTTATTAACAGTGTGATGTATACAAGTGTCGCCTGTATCGGAATTGTAATCGTTGCATCGCCTGCTGCCTATATCTTGGGAAGAGTCGAGTTCAGAGGGAAAAAATTGGTTAATTTGATGTTCCTATCTGCACTTTCGATCCCTAGTTTACTGATAGCAATTCCCTTGTTTTCATTATTTGTTGAACTAAAACTAACAGGCTCCATATTTACCTTAATTCTCATTTATATTTTTACAAACGTTCCTTTTGGTGTGTTTTTACTCAGCGGTTTCTTCGGTTCCATTCCGAAAGAATTAGAAGAATCTGCTGCTATTGATGGATGTGGTCCCATTAAAGCTTTTTTGAAGATCATTATACCTATCGCTCAACCGGGCCTAATAACACTTTCGATTTTTAACTTTATTGGCATATGGAATGATTATTTTTACGCACTCATTTTCGCTAATGATCCTAAGAGACACACCATTGCACTTGCGCTTCAATCTATCGTGCAAGGATTTACCAATTCAGGTAATTATTCGGGTATTTTTGCGGCATCGATGATCGTGTTTATCCCAACCTTTATCCTGTATGTGCTTGTCTCGAAAAAAATCGTTGCTGGCATAACTGTTGGTTCAGTTAAGGGCTAGGAAAATAGTTGAATATGTAAGATAATTAGATAAAGTAGTCTATAAGAAAATTTGCAATCTGTAAAAAGAAGGAGTATTCGATGAATTATTGGCATAGACTTGTTCAGCTATCAAGGAAATCAGGCATACATACAAGGCTGATCGTGTCATTTCTGTTGATTTCTATACTACCACTTGGGATTACGGGYATCATTGCGTATAACAAATCGAATCAGGCCATAAGTTCCAAAACGAGTAATTACTCCTCCCAAATTTTACAGTTGCTCAAAAATAACATCAGTGATGAAGTACGCAATTATGAATCATTTGCCGATCAAATTATGCTTAATAAAGAAGTTCAGGGCGGGCTAGTCAATTTCGATAAAATGAGTGAGATTGAGAGAAGCAGCCTGCAAGTCTATATCGATCAAAGTTTTGTAGGTAACAATTTTTGGATTCTATCAACTATTAAGAGTTTACAAATACAATTAGCTGACGGCCGCGTTTTGTATGATTTTGGGTATAACACCTTAAAAGATCAAGATATAGGCAGATTAAAAGAGAGCGCACAAAATAATAGTCAAATTGATACGTGGACTTACGGAACTACGATAGGCGGTGAATCTTGCCTCGCACTGATGAGGCGGATTCCGAATTTAGATGGGGCAGAAGGGACTCTTGGCTATTTAATTGTGGGTATCGACGAAAATATTTTTTCACAGATGGCCTATAGTGATATAAATCTAGGTGAAGATAGCCAATTGGTTCTAATGAACGGATCCGGTGAAATATTATCTAGCAAATCCGATCTCTTTCGTAATGGAGATAACATATCGAAGAGTAATTCTTTACGTACGTGGATGAAATCGGAGCAGACAACGGGGAACTTGGATATAGCATCTAAACGGTACTTTGCGTCCTATGTGCA
>NZ_JBFUHL010000034.1:0-65980 GCF_056402415.1 Paenibacillus sp. P4_A9 | reverse complement strand
AGATCGGTACGAAACCTTCCCTTATACGGTTCTAATAACCACTCCACTACCACCATCCTAAATGAAGAGTTAGCCCGTATTCAGCAGCTGGGCTTGAACGAAGAATTCTCTGATTATAATGATATTGGACTCATTCAACGAAATTAACAGCTGCATTATCGTGAACAACAAGCATAAATAGTGAAAACGAAAATATGCTAGTCACTGGGAGGTGATTATAATGAGCGTTAGTCCGAGCGTTAGTCCTAGGGATTTGTTAATGAAAATGAAAGCAGAAGAATTTGTTTACGACTCAAAAATTGGAAGGGCATTAAATCGTCGCCACAGCGAAGATAAAGACTATGTTTTAAAGATCTTAGACCTGCTGCACCAAAATTTTGATCGAGTGAGATACATCGATGATTTAAGTGAAAGTAAAATCGGAAAAGGTAAATGGGCTGTGATGATTTCCGCAAAGTTTGCGATGATGGATAAACGGTTTCCGATTCCTCAGGTGCCGTTTCATATTAAAGTCGCTGGCAAAAATGAGCTGTCGATGAACGCCCAGCAGGCTTACCTCACACTAATCGGTTTCTTTCAGGAATTAAATGATGAGATCTGTGTAGCATTAAACTTTAAAAACAACGAGTACAGAACTATCTATAAAGAATTAACCAAGAAGCAATCAGTAACCAGGTAATTAGTATGTAAGTGATACATAGAAAAGCTCCCAGCCTTTGTGGGAGCTTTTTAACTGTATAGTCAGTCATAACGATAAGAGAAAAACAGGTGATTACTAACCCTAAATGGTTAAAAACCCCTAAAATTGAGGCGTTCGTGTTTTTGGATCAAAGTTCTTATTATTGATCCCAACCACCACCACCAACAGTAATAGTTTATTAATAGTTGATGTTAAACTATTAATCATAGCATATGAGTGTCTTATTACAACCCCTTGCCCGCCCCGCTTCTACGTCCTTACCTTCGACACCATCCCGTATCCTGCCACCCGCTTCCAGACTCCTTCTTTCGATATTTCCGTCACCCTTGAAACCTCTTTATGTATTTTGTCTCTTCCGAATTCTCCCTATTTCCTTTCTGTTCCGTTCTTCTAGATACCATCGATGAAAACTAGTTTGATCCTACGTACCTGGGTACGAAAGTCAGGCAGGGCGGCAGGGCGGCGGCGCGGGTCGGAAAATCGGTTTCAACGGAAAGATCAAAGGAAACGATATTGAAATCTAAAGGAAAAATTAGTGAAGGAGCATTGTACTAAAAGTAATAAATCAAAGGAGCGAATTAGGATGGGCAAGGAGGAAAGGATATAGGGTCGAAAGTGCGGGAACGGGATCCGGCTGCACGGGAGAGGAAAATGAAGATCAAAGATGAGTGAGCAGGGGAGAGACACGGACTGTCAAGCGGGCATACGGACGCGGAAGAGATAATAAGAAAAGCCTTACCTCATAAGGCGTTGTAATAAGACACTCATATCCAAGTATAGACAGATCGCTCTCTTATATATTAGAATGGAACAAAGGTTCTTATTGTCATTATTTGGTGTTATGAGGTTCGCTGGCTGTTCCCTCTCTCTTTGATGAATGCCTTACATTACATAGGAAGGATGACCTGTCTTGATGAATGAAGAAGTCTTATTACAATTTGTCCGTTCGGTCCGAGAAGGGAATGCTTCTGAGATATTCCCGATTGTGAAGGAGGCGTTCGGATTGCGAGCTGCAGCAGAGGCTGTGTCTATGGTTCTCTCTGATGAGAAGACCTATCGATACCTCTGTGATGCGCTAGGTGATGATTTTGAAGCGGAGCGGGTACTGTTATCTTTTTGGGATGCGGATCGCTTCTCCAAAGTACGGAGCGGGTCGCCAGAATTCTTTCTCTATATTTCTCTTGTGCCCTATCTCACCGGCCAGGAGGATGCTCACCATTATCGGATTGGAACTTCGGTACGTTTGTCACAAGGTAAACCGATTATTTGGTTCCACCACATCATCTCGCATGAGCGGATGAAAGATCCTGCTGATTGTGTCACGTGGGACAAGTTCAGTTCAGAAGAACATGCACTCTGGTCGCTTCTCGTTTCTAAAATATTATCCCTTCCCGAAACCTGGTACATTGATGCGGTTAAAACATCAAATGACGCACTCCTTGTCCCATATGATTTAAGTACTTATGAATAGGAGGACATCCATATGAGATTTTCCTTCCGCGTACGCAAAAGGTAAACAACTTCTATCTGATACTGATTTTCAAAATGCAATCTGGTTTCGATTATGGACCGATATACACAGACATGGGGAATTAATCGAATATGGTGGTTTTATCGAAAAATTTGATGCGGATGCAGTTTGGATCAACGGCGGTTATTTCCTCCGGAAGAATTGGCAACTGGTTGTACGGTAGAAGGAGCTGTTTATGATCTCGTTACGCTTTTGGCCAACCATCATTAGTTTTATGGGCACGTCGCTTCTGTTAGCGGCTGCGCATCTAACATTTCAACACTATGTCTACAATGTACCCATCGAACGCAGCTTGAGCCACCTGAGCGGTATCGAGTCGTATAACTATCAAGTAGGAAATAGTTCGATAGTTATTCAAGCTAAGTTCAGCCCACAGTCAAGTATTAAGGACATATACGCTCAGATCAATGAAGATTTAAGTTCAGTCGTCCGTGGCCGGAAACTTTACATGAAGCCTACAAATGTGCCCGACGAATCACTAAACGCATTCTGGTCCTCGGCAAGTTTATTGGTAACAGAAGCCATTGACAGTAAGCGTTACTCGGAAATCTCACATCTTCTTAAAGCAATCCCCCATGATGGGAGTATTCATACGGAAGTCGATGTAGACGATCGGCATATATACATAACAATGTCAAACTCCAGCAACGTGAAATTCATGCAGTTTGTTCGAAATTCGTAAGACATAGGGGTGCTACGTTGTTCAAAAAACATTGGAAAGAATTTATTGTCGGCTCCCTTGGCTCTTTGGTATTGTACCTTATCCTTGTAGTCGAAGTAGATCCGCTAGCCATGATAACGGCATTGGCATCCATCTTTATTGCCTTCGTCTTAATTAATTTCTTTCTTGGGCGCGGAATGATCGGGGCAGCCGGGACTACGAAAATGCCAGAACTATTATCATTTGATGAAATTGGAGGACAAGAAATGGCAAGACGAGAGCTGAAGGAGGCTCTCGATTTTCTCGTTAATGGAGACAATTTGAAACACTATGGCATTCGTCCCCTAAAAGGTATATTGTTGACAGGTCCGCCCGGCACAGGGAAAACGCTACTTGCAAAGGCATCTGCCCATTACACAGATTCTGTATTTTTATATGCGTCTGGTAGTGACTTTGTTGAAATGTATGTAGGGGTAGGCGCTCGCCGTGTCCGTGGGCTTTTTAAAGAAGCACATCAGTTAGCTAAAAAGCAGAAAAAACAGAGCGCGATTATCTTTATCGATGAAATTGACGTACTTGGCGGAAAACGTGATGGTACTTATCAAGCAAAAGAAGCAGATCAGACACTAAATCAGTTGCTCACCGAGATGGATGGACTATTCAGCCATGATCCTCGCATTCTAATGATCGCCGCGACGAACAGAAAAGATATACTGGATGATGCTTTGTTGAGACCAGGTCGGTTCGATCGGCAAATTCAAATAGATTTGCCAGATAAAAATGGGCGTTTGCAAATTCTATTTATCCATTCTCAGAACAAACCCGTATCGGTTGATGTACAGCTTGATTTAATTGCAGATCAGACGTTTGGATTTTCCGGAGCACAGTTAGAAAGTCTAATGAATGAAGCTGCGGTGTACGCGTTTCGTGAAGAGAGAGTAACTATTGAACAGGCCCACTTGACCCAAGCAATCGATAAAGTGTTACTTGGAGAAACTAACGATCGAAGATCAAATGAAACAGATCGTCGCCGAATTGCTTTCATGAACTGGGTCACGCAATCATTGCCGAAACTATTCGTCCTGGATCCGTTAATCAAGTTTCTCTTTCCCCTCGTGGTATGGCCATGGGTTACGTTCGCCACAATACGAATGAAGATAAGTACGTATATAGCAAAACGTACTTGGAAGAACAAATTAAGATATCTCTTGCCGGCGCCGCAGCTGAAGAATTATTCTACGGAGAACGAAGCACAGGCTCTCGTCAGGACTTTGATCATGCTCTGCAGATTGTTGAAACGATGATTCAATCAGGACTAACGCAACTGGGTATTGTCAAAATGGAGATGCTCACTCGAGAAGCTAGCATGACCGAATGCCAGAACATTCTGAATGATCTTATGGAGCAAACCCGCTCCTGTTTAGACGAAAGACGAAATTGTGTGGAGTCGTTATTACCGATCCTCCTGCAGGAGGAAGTCTTAACTAGCAGCGCGCTGCAACATGCAATCAGTATTACGAGAAAGGAATGTGTATAAATGGTATTGCATAGAAAACGACCGTTCGAATCAGTTAATAAAACGAACAAAGTAAGCCGCATATTAAAAGTTCAGGAGTTCATTGACTTTTTCGTACTCGCGGAGATTTCTCAACAGCCCAGGTATGTTCGTGAGCTCGATGAGATCATGGTAAAGAAATTACAGGGTGTCGGCGTAAACGTGTCGTATATGTCAAAGCGATTAGACTATATGGAGCAAGAGGGTTATATAACACGCTATTGGGACAACGAGGATAAGCGCCACAACCATTATTGCAAGATAACTGATACAGGTATTGAGTACTTTAAAAAGTTGCTACAAAGTGTTCCTGACAAAGTCAATGAGGCGCTAGATTTTTATAAATCATTGCACAGTTATATTGATAAGTTTGGCAAAATCAATTTTATTAAAACCGAGTAACTAATAACATGCTGAAGTGTAAATAGGGGGAGACTGATTGGAATTTATACGAAAACTTTATAGTTTGTTAATAAAGAAATGTAGAAAGAGTACAAAGGAAATAGAAAACGTGAAAAGCTATCAAGATCACTCGAGGAGGACATCTATGAGCCTAAATAATTACAAGTTGATTAAACAATTAGGTGAGGGTGGAAATGGCTGGGTTCGCCTTATGAGAGATCCGGATGGTCAAGAAGTAGCAGTTAAAATTTGCAAACACAAAAATCCAGGTAGTGAGTTTACTAAAATAAAGCTAGAACGATTTATAATTGAAGCTAATACAGTTAAGAAACTTTGTCTAGAGGGTCAGAAAGGTATCATACCCATAATTAATTCTATGCTGCCTTGTGAAGAAACGAAAGAGTATCTTTTTGTTATGCCTGTAGCAATTCCACTGGAAAAGAAAATCGCAGGGGTTCAAGATTTGTATCAACTAGTCCGTATTTTCAGGGAATTGGCACAAGTGTTAGTAGAATTACATTCGAAAGGTTATTCACATAGAGATCTTAAGCCTGACAATATTCTATATTATGATGGACAATACTGTTTGGCTGATTTTGGCTTAATCGATTTCCCTGATAAAGAGGATCTAACTAGAAAAAATGAAGCATTAGGCAATAGAAAGACGATGGCTCCTGAAATGCGATTACCTAAAGAAGTAAATGATCCAAGAGCCGCTGATGTTTATTCCTTTGCTAAAACATTGTGGATGGTTCTCTCGGGAGAAGAATATGCTTTTGATGGTCAGTTCAATTACTATGAGAATAACAAGTTGCAACTAAAATATCCGAAGCAACACTTTGTAGAGCTGTTTAAATTAATATCAGATTCTACGTTTGAAGATCCATCAAAGCGACCTATGATGCAGGAATTTTTAGATAGGTTGGTTGATTGGGAATCTATTGCTAATAACACTTCTACATCTGCAAAGAGTTTATGGGGATTTATTGAAGAGTCAGTTATCAAACAATTTCAACCAAGTACGGTTATGTGGAAAGATGAAGAAAAAGTTATTACCATTGTAAAACAACTATCTCTCTTAAATTTTAACCACACATTTCTACCTTCAGGTGGAGGTTTAGATTTACTTGATATTAGTAGACCTGACTGGATAAAAGAGAAGAATATACTATTATTAGATTTTGGATTTGGTATGTTACAAGTAATTAAATTAAAGAGATTGGTGTGGGAAATTCCGAATAACGATCCAAGATTTAGTTATTTTMGGTTAGAGTGTGAACAGCTAAGTAATGTTTACCCGAACTCGGATGATATGTCCGAAGAGCTAAAACTTAATACGGATGGCGAGTATGAAGTCTATAACGGCGATGAATATGATGATGAAATAGGTGCCTATATTAATATCACTCATATCACTCGTTGGTTGTCTGGTTCTCTTTTAATTGTGCAAAAGGGATCAATTTATAATCACGAAATAAATGCTGCCTATGACGCGCGCCATTCGAAATTAGATACAGATCAATTTAGAGAATACATGGAGATACTTCAGTCTATCTACGTCCATCCATTACTATGTAGCCGTTTTAGAATTCTAGCAAATATTGATCCTTCCGTAGAAAGCAATTTCAATGCATTGAGAGATATAATAACTTAAGAGACGATGCAAACGGATAAATGAGTTAACAGGAGAGGAGAATCTGTCCGATGTGGAATTGGCAGGAAATGTGGCCGAAACTTAAAGCTAAATTTGATCGTCCGCCTTTATCTCACCGGGAAAATAGCAATAAACAATACATTCCGGTTGAGTGGTACGAAAATCGTGCAAATACAATAGGTGGTGAACACTACAAAAAAGAGATACGAGAGTACCAGGTCACAGAATCATTTGTTAAAGTCGTCATTCGAATCTACTTCGGTGATACATTCCGCGACGGGTACGGGTTTTGTGTAATCGATACCCTCGGAGTAGCAAATGCAGTGGATCGTGCATTTGCTGAAAGTCATCGAAATTCATTTGATAGTTTCGAGATGGGTTGGGAGGACCTAGGTATCTACGAGAAAAAAGGGATCCGAAGCAAAATTGCAGAGGATGTTCTATGTAAGAAATGCCATTTACCACTAAAACTAGAGGATTTGGAAGCGATGAAGAGATTCCCACGATTAATTGTGCCTTATCATGTTCCCTCGTGTGCACCAGCGCATTTGCTTAAGGAATAAATAACTCTAAAATGTTATTTTCGCTAAATTCTCTTAGGAGGCATTTATTTTGAATGGGTTAATACCATCTTCTATTTTATACATTTCCTTAGTTGTTTTAGGATTTGCTTGGCTTTCATTAAAGAAAGACCTTCCTATTTTCACTCACGTTTTCTTATTGCTAGCTGCAATCTTCCCTGTAATTTCATTATTACTTGGTAATATGTATCTTAATGATGATCAACATTTTTCATTTACAAATGCGGGGCCTGCAGGAGATTGGATTGCTGGTTCTTCAGTCCCTTTTCTTACACTTGCCACTTTTTGGATAGCCTATCAAGCGTATAAAAGTCAACGCGAACAAATCGTCATAGCACAAAAAGATAGTAGAGAAACACGACGGTTGCCTATAGTTCCGTTCCTTCATTTTGAGATTATTGATACTACGGTGAGTTTTCTAAAGCCCGAAGTTACTGTTGTTCACTTTAAAGAAAGTTCTGTTCTTCCTAGAATTGCATATGAAGATGCAATAGCTTTGAGAAGTGCTGGTTATGAAAGTTTATATATTCGTCTAACTAATATCGGACTTGGATTGGCGACCCAGCTGCTGTTTGAAAAGATGGGGGAATGTTCTAGCAATGTTAATGTAAATAGCGGGAATCCAGGAAACTTAAATTCATATTTTATACAAACAAATAGTAGTAAGGAGTTTTAATCTATTTTCCTGTTCAAGAAGATAACAATTTTAAATATAGTTTACAGTTATCATATTGTGACATTATCGGGAACATATATAGCCAAGAATACCAATTTCAATTTCATTCGATTGGGTACATGTTTGTAGGAGAAAATAAGAAAGCAATGAATTATGGTATTTCACTAATGAGTGAAGGATTCCCGAAAATTAATAATTAAGACAAGTGTTCGGCGAAAATAAAAGTGTTAACTGAGATAATAAACTATTAGACTCCTGCAGCAGCGCTCAACGAATGGGCAGCACTCCATAAAAAAAACCGTATTATAATTTTTCTTTTGGATACACACATTCGCTTGTTACATAAACATTCCGCGTCCTAAAGTGAAGTCATGAACATAATATTTCCGGACACACCATAAGATAGACAAGGATTTTACGATAAGGAGACGAATAGTATAGAAAATATCCGATGAAAGGAGTGGACACATTGCACAAGTTTTTTAGCGGAGTGGCGATATTCTTTCTCGTAATCAATCTACTCAACTTCACAGTACAGGAAATCTATGGAACGTATTCGCTTATGCAGATCGAAGGATTCTGGGCATTGCTCAACCCGCTTACTATTTTAAGAAACGTAATTACGTGGCTCATGTCTTCCATCACTTGGGTCTGTGTTCCACTTCAGATCCTGTTCTTCGCTCTTGCAGTCAGTACAGATAAGACTAGAAAAAAAACTAAGAACGGCCTATCTTGAAACATAGGTCGTTTTTTCTATTTGTTCTATGCAATAAAAAAGCGTACTGATGTTCTGGACTGAGAAGCATTCTCCCCTGTGTTGTAAATAGAACTACACATCAAACATATGGTGATGGTGGTAACATGTACACTCTAAACATTGAAAACCCCGACCATACTATAATTGCTGCATATCTAAAGGAGAGTTTGGAAAACGATTCAAAGCTTTTTTTTCTCTAGACCGTAATGTGCGTATATACGCTGGAAATTTAGGGATTCATGTGTTGAATGTTAATGCATAATTAACAAAATCTTCCTCGGTCAGTCCATCCTAGTATGAAACAGAATATTATATATGTTTTATTTCACTGAAGATTTATCCCGGAGGCGGTTATTTTGGATTATTGGTTCGGTCCACACATTGACACAGAACATATAAAAACAATTCCAACTCTTACAGATGAATCAAATTTTCGATATGCTTTAGAAATACCGTTTAAGGAACGATCGATTGATGGCCCTTCTGCGTATATAGTAATGAAAAACCCTAGTCAAGCAGGGCGAAAGAAATTTGGTCGTATGCAATCCGACAAAACAGTGTATAAAGTATGTCATTATTTTTATGTCCGAAAATATTCGAAGGTGATCATTCTCAACTTAGCCGGTATGTATGCTACATATATATCAGAAGTTGACCATAACTCATTTTTAGATATAGTCGCTCCTACAACAGACATCCATGCAAATGATAAAGTTATAAAACGGGTACTTAAAAAATTCCGTCCAGGAACAGATCTTATTGCCGTAGGCTGGGGTGGATTTAACAACATAAACGGCTCTAAACGGGTTTATGACAATCGAATATCTAAGGTAGTTCAAATACTTCAACAGTACTCAAAGGAGTTATATATGCATCCTTGTGATGGGAATTATCCCTATCATCCTGCTCATGATACATCCTGGCATGATTGGGAAGAATTAGTTCTCTATCAACCAAAGCGACTCTCGTAACTAGTTGTCTTTCCATATTTTATATGCTATCATTTACACATGATTATTTAAGCACCAGTTGTTCAAGTCTATGCGCCCTACGGGTTGCTCTTATGTCAAGGCATATTCACGTCTTGAAAAGGAGGAAAACGTAGGGCTTTTTGCGTTCTCTCGGTAGGTGAAGCTAAAGGAATTCAGTGACCCAGTGTCTCTGTCTCTCTTTGGCTTTTTCTATATATGACTGTAAATTACAGAAAGGAGGAAGTAACTTGAATTCAGTATTCAAGAATCTTTCAACCGTGGATCTTGGTACCTTTATTGAACAGAAGCATAACTCATTGAACTATGTTTCTTGGGTTTTTGCTTACTCGGAACTTAGGCGACTCTATCCAGAATCTACGTATGAGATCATCCGTTATCCTGATGAACGCAATAACTTCGTCTTGCCTTACCTTAAAACTGAGATCGGCTACTTCGTTGAAGTTGCAGTCACAGTAGAAGGGGATAAGCGTTCAAGCGTGTTACCGGTCATGGATGAATTTGGAGGTACACTATTTGAGCCAACAGCGATGGATATTAACACGTCGATTCAACGCTGCTTAGTGAAGGCTATTGCGCTTCATGGTCTCGGTCTTTATGTGTACGCGGGTGAGGAGTTTCCTATGATGTTTCCTGAGGGTAATCATGAAGGAAACAAAGGCGATCAGGAAGTAGAATTCCCGGTCCCAATATTTATGGATCTACGGGCTGAAGAGGGTTCCAAGGGTTCATATTTCATCATGGATATCCGAATTGGTGAAGAGATTATCGAAGTTGCCGTTGTAGGTGAGTTGATGCAGGTGCTGGGTGAATTGTATCTGAACCCAGGTGACCCTTGTGAAGTATTTTACGAGGAGAAAGCTGGTAAACTTGTCGCCACGAACATTCGCAAAGCATCGTAATTATGATCCGGAGGACTTTCCTTTTTAGGGAAGTCAGGATAAGGAAGAGGTAAATAATATGTTTAAACGTAATGTAGTAGAGCTTGTAGGAAACCTAGTCGATAATCCAGATTTCAAGGATATGGGCGATTTCAAAGTTGCGAATTTCATTCTCGCGGTTGATCGCACTGTAGACCTTAATGATGGGAATACGGCAGATTTCATCCCGATCGTTTGCAAAAATGACCTTGCAGTTTCTGCAGATACGTATCTGCGTAAAGGTAGGAAAATTTTTGTAGATGGAAGAATTCAGGTTCGTACATATAACGATGATAAAGGTCAACGTCGCTGGGTAACCGAAATCGTGGCCCATCGCATTCAGTACCTAGATGCTCCACCAGAGGAGGTAGCAAGCGGCAGCAATCAAGGCAGCCGCAACAACTACAACCAAGGCGGAAATCAAGGTAATGGAAGCGGCCAACGAAGCAATGGTAATCGTAGCAGCTACAGTAGCAGCGGTGGAAGCAACCGATCCAATCAAGGACAAGGTGGCGGAAATCGAACTACCAGTAACCGTGGCGCCCAAAGCAGTGGAAGCAACAGTTATGGTAATGGAAACCGTGGCAGTAACGGAGCCAGTGGTAACGGTAACGGAAACTCTGGCAGTAACGGTAATCAGCGTTACGGTAACAACAACTCCGGAAATTATGGTAACCAAGGCGGTAATCGCACCTATAGTGGCGCGGGTACTGGCGGTGGTGGCAGAGGTAATTCCAATGGTAATGGCGAAATGCCATGGCAACAATAAGCAACTAATCGAAAAGGGCGCGGAATATTACTTATTCCGCCCCTTTTCTTTTTGATCTTAGAGGTAGCCGACATAACGCTAAAACTTTTACCTGTTGGGCGACTTCAGAGATTATCAAATCTTAGTTGAAACCAATCTATGGCTTAATACATTATGCGTCCAGCCCAGTATAATCACGGTTTAAATGGGGAACTGGCGAAGGGAGAACATATATATGTCGCAACTCATATTTTTACGAGAAGGTTCAGAGAAAAGCTCATGTTGTTCGTGCGGGCATAAAATTTCTTCCAATGAACCGTCTTATCGGAATGTTGTACATAGCATCGATTTTTGCACATTGTGCGGCAAAGAAGCGATGAAGGACATCTGGCATCTAAAAGGCATGCAAAATCCTTGGATTCGTGTAGCAACTGACCCGCCATTTACCCGCTCCAGTAGCTTTTACGAATGTTCATCCATAGATGAGCTCATTGAAAAGTTTAGGCATGGGAATTGGTGTGTTGGTAATGCATTTATATTTGAGAATCTTGCATTGATACAGCAATTGAATGGAGGCGATGAATATCTGGCAATTTTAGATCATGTCGTATTCGATAGCATTAGCTTCGAGTGGATATTGAGAAAGCACGGTGCCGATTATACACGCAACTACATCCATAACTTACTGTATCAGCCTTTAGATCATCGGAGTGCTGATCCCGATTATTCGATCGTTGAGCTTTTCATCTAAAACTTAATGTAATTCCTTCAAACATTGGAGGGGAGCCAAATTTATTAGCCCCCCTCCTTTGGGGGGCTATTCTCAGGAGGAAGAAACTATGTCTAAGTCATGGAATGTCATTGTATATTTGAAATCTGGAAAGGAATCCGAATATTGTTTTGAAGGCAGGTATGATGAGGCACGGAATGATGCCTACTTGTCCTTCCCAAAAGGCGACATTCAAAGAGTAAGCATCAAGCCCGAGGTTGAAGAGGAAGAACCGGTAGCGGAGGAGCAGCGTCAACTTCCACTCCACCCAAATCTATTTTACCGTCAGGCGACTTTTAGCCTGCTGGCAAAAAATGATGTTAAATTTACTTGTTTTTCAAATGGAAGTTCGAATCCTTATTTCACTAGAGCACTTATAGAGCAGTTGAATCCCTTTATTGACTCTCAGCATACTACCTATCGTTATGACGAGGGAATCGATGCATATCGATCATCGATAGATGATAGTGAAGATGAGATATATACGGGAATCAATATTAAGGTTAATACTACTTACGTAAGGGTATATCCTATCGGAGGGAACTCCTCTATTTGGGAAGAGTACAAAACAACTCGTCATTATTTAAATATCGATTCAAATAGTGATGAGCACTTATGGATGTACTATCACCAGCCTGATAAGCACAGTGAAGAAGAMACGACGATAGAAGTCTATTCTGAGCCAAGTTTCGGTACAAGGAGGATTGACAAACGATACCTCCTGCAAATAACCGACACAGAGTACGACGAACTTCTAAGAATTAGTGATGCGCCTGCTAATGGGAAATCCTACTTGGAAAGAGCAGAGGTGGTCAGAAAACGCAGCATTATGAAGTTGGCGTTACTTGCAAATGGTTTTGTTCCAAAGGCAGGAATTTTTTGGGGTAAACCTTGGAAGGGATTTTTTATTGATATAGCAGCTTCCCAGCCAGACCGATTTGTTATTCGCTCGTATATGTCGTCTTATGACATATTTCAGATTTGCAGTAACATGGACGAACTGGAGAAATTTCATTCCTATTTGCGTGAACGGGATGAAGATGACTTTGCGGTATTAATGAAGAAGTTTTGGCGTGAAAGACCAACAGATATGGTAATGTTGCAGCATATCTATAGTAGTCTCTCATTTGTTGGAGTAGAGGCCCGTGCTTACCTAGAGAAAATTAAGGAAACAGACCTGGTAGTTTACCTTAAACGAGCAGATGATAGGACAAAAGCTTATTTTTACGACATACCATAATAGTAGATTGCCATCCAATTGGGTGGCTTCTTTTAATTCTATCTATTTTTATGGCTGCGTGATATAATAAAAGCAGAATTTTTGTCCGACCTTTACGCAAGTAAGCAGCCCTAAGGGTGAGCATATGAACATAGGCGAACTATGCCCATGTAAAGCTCCCCTTAGGGTTTTTTGTCGTTTTCGGACAAATTTCAAACTTTAGGAGGATGATATTTATGGTTACTGCTGAGCTAAATCGCATCGACAGTGTAAGAAAGTCGAAGGAAGAATATCTTCAGGAGCGTATGAAGCAAAGAAATATTTCCGAGATTTTTAGTGATCTTCGAATCCGCATCTCTAGGGAAGATACCTACGCGGAACAAAAGAAGATAGCAGATCAGGCACTTCGGCGTAGGATGAAGAAGATTCCTATTACTGAAGAATTATTTGCAAAGGTATCTTGCGGTCCCGTTCAAGTCAGCATGCAGCCAATTAGGGAAACAATTCAAACTTACAGCCCTATGGCGATTGTTAGACATCTTACGAAAGCCTCCAGTTCTTTCATTGAGAATACTGGAATTAAGGTCTTAGTTAAAGATGGGATACTTGGATATGATGAAGCCTATGGTGCAATCGGTGTTGATATTTCACCGAAAAAACACGGTTCAAGTCTGGGGTTTACTCGAATCGGTACATATTACAAATTTGTCGATGTCCCGTCATTCTTGACCGACGTGTTATTGAAAAATTCGTTACTGAATTATACACAAGCTCATTTGGAGTATGTACGAAGAGAGCTTGCACGTAAGGTGATTGCATATGCAAAACGAAGTACGCAATCTTCTTTCAATCTACTGGGACCTGAGATGCTGATCACACTTGTACAGGATCTCTGCACTGATGTGCATGACCCCGATGCCGAAAAAGTTATTGACCTATTCAACATTTTTCCAAATGGCGTATGGGATGTACTTTGTGAGGTTGATGGCGCGTGGGATAGGATGCTTGCTGACCCTAATGTCCTCAGATCCATGTATGAGTTAGCACTCTATCCATTTTTGCAGGAGGTATGCAGCCTGCATGATGATGCAGATGATCGCGAAGAATCGAATGATACTTACGCAAGAGTTTGGCAGCTTAAGAAGAATATACCGTTAAAAACACTAAACCGAATGAGTAGTAATGCGTTTTTAACTCACTACGGTACGGTTGAGCTCGATGCCGATGTTGACTTGGAAAAGTTTACGGAAATCGAATCGGAGTTTAGGCGTATGACGAACATTGTTAAGTTGCCGATGGCTCCTGATCATAGCTTCCGAATTCGCAAACTGGGCAACTACCGGGCTTCTGGTTTGTTCTTTCCAGGCTTCAAAGCAACTCTAGTGGACTTGGACGGCATATCAAGTTACATGCACGAAAGTGCACATCAAGTTGATTATCAACTTGGGACGAAATTTGATCGTCTTAGCGATCAATTCTCTTTCCTGGACGTGTACGAAAAGTACGAGCAATGTGTCCTTCGAGCAATCGTTAAATTGCCGGACGATGACGCTTTTGTTCTCCGATGGAAAGGCAAAACAAAGTACAACGCAGATTATTATCTCCGTCGAACCGAAGTCTTTGCCCGCTCCTTTGAGCTTTATTTACATGAAGTAAAGGGAATCCAATCGTCATTCTTGGACGCCAAATATGATTCACCGGTCTATCCGAAGGATTATGAGTTTCTAAGAGCAGTCGAGCTGTACTTCGATGATGTTTTGCCTGTTACTCCAGAAAAAGCAGAACAGCCTGCTACTGCCGTCTTAACTCCCACTCCATTCACTCCATTGGAATACTATATTGACCAAGAAACTGGCCAATTATTTTTTCCAATATGAGAGGAGGCGGAACGGTGATGAATATTTTTGAACTTCAAGAAGAACAGAATGCAAATGCGAATTCTCGGGTTATCATTGACGAACTAAAAGTCATGTATATGAGGGACACCCGTGTATGGATCGCCCCAACCTCGTATGGAAAAGATAGTTCCATGCAATTGGACCTACTGTGGCGTGCGATACAGGAGCTTCCGCCTGAAGCACGTACAAAGCCACTTCATGTGGTCACTAGCGTCACAGGCGTGGAGATACCTGCCTTTGAAAATCACGTGCGAAATTACGTGCGAAAGATTCAGCAGGCTGCTGTAGAGCAGAATCTACCCATCTATGTCCATCTTTCAGAACCAGATATGGATAAACGGTTTTTGTCTCAGGTGCTCGGCTTTGGCAATCCACCACCCACAGAATCGAGCCGTTGGAGGTGGTGTTCTGACAAGACGAAGCTCGACCCAGTAGTAACGAAAATTGTGAATCGCATCATGGCTGATCGAATGGTACTTGATGAATACGATGCCATCATGTTCCTAGGGGTTCGCAATTCTGAAAGCACTAAGAGAAAGACGAGCATTGCCAAGCATTCTCTTGATGACAAGTTCGCTCGTCATTCGGATCATCCACGTATCCTCGTATATCACCCTATCGTAGATTTTGAGACGGATGATGTATGGGGTTATCTTCTCAATCGAGGAAAGCTTGCATGGGGATCAGAGGCAAGTGAATTGCTCGCACTCTACAACGCTAGTAATGGTGGTGAATGTGAACTTACTGCACCAACAGGTAAACAGACTTCTAGCTGCGGAGGCAGTCGCTTTGGCTGCTACACGTGCTGCTACGTCGGACGGAAGGAAAAGATGCTTGCAAACCTTTATAACCAAGGTGATACCAAGGTTCTTCCTCTCTACAAATGGAAAGTCGCTCTATACGATATGCGTTGTGATGCCAGGTTCCGCCTCCCGCTCCGTAAATGGGTACATAGGAAGCTTGATGGTGAGATGGAGTATCATGAGCTTGATTATGATGCATGTGAAGATAGCGTTTGGAACTATACTCCTGGTCCGATATCCATCGTAGGCCGAAAGATGTTGCTTGAAGGTTTGCTTCACGCAGAACTTGTAAGTGGATATATAGAAGATGGATTTCAAATCCTCGACGAAGACGAGATCGCATTTATTTTGGAATGTTGGAAGAAAGAAGGCTTTGACCTTAAGAGGGAAGAGTTAACTCCAATAGCTATTCCAGTGAACGACTTATTTTCGCTCAAGCCAAATGGGATTCTCAACGAAAAGGATAGCACGTATGCAAGCGAATGGTCGGAGCGCGTCTATGACGTTAACTCAATCGAGCTTGCTGCAATTCAGGAACGCTGCAATATCCTTTTTGAAGATAAAGTTTGGATACCCAGCGCTGACAGGAAGCGTGTCAAAGAAATTCAGCTAAAAAGTAACATCAATATCTAATCTAATAATTCCATAAGGTAAGAGCCCTCACACCGGGCATGACAGTTAACATTCTTGTCCTCTCGGTGTGAGAGGGGACTACTGGAGGAATACACATGAACGCAAGTGATCGTTATTCAAAGATTAATCATTTACTAGGTGGTAATTTGAAGAGGTTTTTATTAGAAGAAGCGGATTCCACCAAACTTCGATCGGCACCATATATGGATCTGGTTATTGAAGTAATCGGTACAAACCGCATAAGTATGACGCACTATTACACGTTAAACGGTGATCTTGTTTCAGATCCGGATATGGAAATCGTTATTGATATTGAAGATGAGACAGCAAACGCAGCCACTTATCAGGATTTGTTCATTTACCACGATGCATACGATGAGAACGGTATAGTTGATGTACACGAGCAAAAAGAACTCAACGAATTTCTTGTAACATGGTTAACGAATTTGCTTGATCAAGGTTTTTCTTATGAAAACCGAGTTTTGAAGTAATAAAAAAAGAAACGGCCGACTTCTACTGAAACCCGGCCGGATCTTTTTTCATACGCACATCTTCAATCTTTTCTAAACGCCATTGCTCAAACATTTGTCTGCTAATTTCATCTGCATTCTCGTGATCACGCCCGATGATATTTTTTGTCAAAAGTGGCTTCCCACGTAGGGTATCTGAGACCATCACACAAACTGTCCAAACAGCTACCGGAACCAATACTGCAGGTAGCCATAGCGTAGGAAAGATTATCACCTCTGGAACAGCCTGGAGATACCAAGGCGTTATTAGTCCAGACTTTAGATAAATACCTTCTAATATTTGTGGAAACATTACACAGGGAATGTACGACACTAGAAAAAGTACGAACACGGCAATCCCAGCATGAAGCAATCGGTTTACCTTTAGGGCAATCACACAATATTGAGCAATCAATAATATTAAGACAAACACGCTGATGACCGCCAAGTCTGGTCCAGCTGCATATAGACTCTTGTTTACTTGGTAGAATAGTTGATCTAGCATAAGTTTCCCCCTTCCTATTCCCTACAAACATATGTTTGTATTCCCTATTATAAGTCTCAGGGATTAGGTTTTCAATATATATTTTCATAATTATGTAAATTATGAGCTATCTATGTGTGTATTTCGCACACATAGGCATTGTCAGATTATGGGGGGATGGTATATGATAGATAGCAGATTAGGCTAATATTCCTACATTTCTAGCAAATTTTGTCGTTATATAGGATGAACTTGCAAAATTTGAGGGCAGACCAGGTTAAGACACATTATCTAGGAGGATTATCAGATGAAAAAAAGTAATTTTAGTTCAAAGGTATTAGTTCTATTGTTTGTAGTATTTGTCGCATTTAACTTAATTGCAATAACATCTGCATTTGCAACGCCGGCACCGAATGCTGTTGTACCAAGCATGACCAACCTTAATGGGGGTAGCAGCTCACCTACAGATATAAACAAACTGATAGATGGTTGGGTTACCAATCTCCGTATTATCGGTATCGGCCTAATTCTCATTCCGATTGTAGTTGGAGCGATAATGCTTGGCTTCTCCATGGGTAACGCACAGAAAAGGGCAATTGCAGTTGCTTGTCTATTAACCGCCGGTATCGGTATAGTCATTCTTGCAAAAATGAATGCTCTTGCTGGATGGATTGTTAACCAATAATCTGACTTCCAGAATTAAGCCCTACTCCAGCGTAGGGCTTAATTTTTAGGGTCACAGGAAAGGGGGTCATCTGGTAATGCGTACAGCAATGCCCTTTGACACAGAAAAAGAACGTCGACCTATTAAGATATGGGAACTAAGCTTCTCTTGGAGGCAAACCGCTTATTTCTCAATCGCACTTCTTACGTTTATCCAGTTAGTTCAATATACATATAACGAGAGTTTTCCATTTGCATTATCGTTTGTAGTGTTCTTCATGTGTGCGATGGTCTTCGTTCCTGCAGTTCTACTCTCGTTTGTTAAACATCCACAAAGCGGATTATTCCTAGACCGTCATCTCATATATAGATATCGACATAAGAAAAAAGAAAGTGGTTTGTGGAGGAGATTCTAAATGAGTGATATTTTTATGTTTTTGGGGCTTGGACTYATTGGTTATTTGATATATCGCGTCATGACCAATAAACCAATCATTCCCGTGGGGAAAAAAAAGAAGAAGACAGAGACCAAAACAGCGACTGTTCAAACTAGAGAATTAGAAGGCGATTGGAAGAATATAATCGGCGTCAAACAAATCGTTGGTGATTATCTAATCGAGCAGGAGCAAAAAGGGGACATTCGTACATTCGTAGGAGCTATTAAAACGGAACCAATCAACTATCAGTTGCGTTCGATTATGGAACAAGAAGATACGGATCGCGCTTATGAGCGGCTGCTTGCCCAGTTATCATTAGGCCCCGGTCGAGAAGTAAAGCTTGGTATTTCTGTGCAATCTCGCCCTATTGAACTCGTAGATCAGATGCAACAATATTATGATACTTTCCCATCTCTACAACCCATCGCTCAGCGCTACGCTGAAGGCATGTTTTTTCCTTTTATGGAGCAATGGCAGAAAAACACAGATGAATATAATTATGCACGTTACTTTTTTGTTATTTTAGAATACCCACCTAAATTGATCGAGGATATGGATGACGACCTCATTTATTCCAAAGCTACAAACGAATTTTACCGACTTGGATCTACCATTGTCGGCGGATTTGGTCGTATGGGAGGAGTCGCCAAGCTTGCATCTATTGAGGACTTACTGGAGTCACAATACTTTGCCACACATAAACAGTCAGGTACCGTTAAGGGATTCAGATCAATATTAAATAATCCGGGACGTCTTGGAAACACTGTAACGTCCGACTACTCTCGTCCGGCAAACAGATTTGTAGATGAAGATTTGGAAGATCAAACGGAGGAGATAAATGATGCTGAAAAATCTGTTAAATAAATTATTCAAAAATAAACCATCTCCCGTTGACTCTAGTCAACTGCAATCTCAAAATCTGAAAAACGGCTCACCTGTGCCAACACTGTCTTATTTTGATTTTGTAGCACCTACGGGATTCGAAGTTCCTGTGCAACCTCGTGATCTTGGTTATGTTCTTGACGGTCCTGCAGGGGCTTACCCTTTCCGTTCATTTATTATTGAATTTGGAACTACAACCTTAACAACAGGTGCCCTTGATGTTTTATATCGCTCTGGCCCCGTCAACATGATGTTTTATATAACGAAATTGACACGCAATCAAGCGATACGTTCATATAAAAATGCAGCTACTGATGAAGGAACGCGTTTGATTAATATGCTCAAATCAGGTAACGACATCGAAGCTCGGGAAGCTCAAAAGTCGGTAGATGCAGCGGGTCGATTGATAGATGAGCTGAGTGATGGTTATAACGATGGATTCCTGGGAACATGTCTTGTTACCGTCTTCGCGAAGGACGAAAAGGGACTGGATAATGTCGGTATGCACATGCAGGATGATTTGCTAGGTAACGATCATTTCCTTAGAGTGCTCTATAACAGGCAGAGAAGTGGATATATTTCTACGTTACCTATTGCAAACAACAAGATTGATGACCGGAACGATCGGAGGTTTTTCGATCGCACAGCAATTGTGGCAGCTTCACCTTTCTACAGTTCGGAAATTCCATTTAGCGGCGGTGTTCCCCTAGGTGTCAACATGCACTCAGGAAATATGGAATTTCTTAATGTTTTTGCGAAGTATCTTGATAACTATTCCTCAATGATCGTTGGTTCAAGTGGATCGGGAAAATCATTCAGTAATAAATATATCTCTAGTTCACAGATATGCCTCGGATATCGGATATTCTCGATAGACCCTGATGGTGAGAATGGACCTGTATGCAGGCTCCTCGGTGGACGCGAAGTGGAAATTCGCGAAGGTGGTAATGTCTGCATTAACCCATTTGCAATATCTGAAGAAGAGGTTGAAATAACAGACGCTGTCGGCCGAAAAAAAGCGATTGTAATTGTACCGCTTGGTCCTAAAATTGGCCAGCTTCTGAAATTTTTTGATCGCCTACTCGGCGGAATGTCAAGTGAAGAAGAAACTCACCTAAAAAAAGCTATTCTCGATACTTACCATGATGCTGGCATCA
Organism: Paenibacillus sp. P4_A9; assembly: GCF_056402415.1. Lineage (NCBI taxonomy): Bacteria > Bacillati > Bacillota > Bacilli > Caryophanales > Paenibacillaceae > Paenibacillus > Paenibacillus sp. P4_A9. Next base: position 45,352 of record NZ_JBFUHL010000034.1, on the reverse strand, counting down.
CGGATGATCCTGCAACACTTTATGAACCAGAACTCGTACCAGAGTTTAACCGTTATACTCGCGAAGTAGAAGAAGTGCGTAAGCGTATACCGGAGCGAACCTTAACTGATGTGTACAGACGATTACTCAAAAATTGTGCTATTAATGTCGATTGGGACACTCTCGAATTTGAAGATTTAAAAGAAAAGTACGCTGAACGTCTTCTTACCGTTATTCGCGGATATTTGCGTGATTTCCCGGATGGCGCCCTTATCGATGGTCAAACGAATTTTGGGGATGATCTGCCGGTTGATAATATGTTGGATAATGTCTGCTGGATCAACTTTAATATTAAAGCAATCGAAAGCTCGCGTATTTTTGATATTATGATGCTTGTCATAACGACTCTTGGATGGGAATACTTCATTAAACGACCAAGCCTTCGTAAATTCCGCAAGAGACTTAAAATTGAAGAAGCTTGGAAAATGAAACGAATTCCAGGTGCGATGGAATTTATCGAGGATTTAGCGCGCCGCTCCCGTAAGTATAATGCTGGCGCCGACATTATCACGCAAGACCTTACCCCTTTCTTAGAAGATCCAAGTGGAATCGCATTGGTTAAAAACGCTACAACTGCTTTATTCCTCCGTATCGGGCAAATCTCTATTGATGAAAAGCTGCAATTGAAGAGTATTTTCAATTTATCCGAAGGAGAGCTTGAGGTTATATGCCGCCGTCCTCCAGAGCGGGAAGAAGATGACTCACGCGGTGAAGGAATCATGCGAGTCGGTGGTAGTTCAGCATTTATTAAGGTAACCGTAAGCAAAGAAATGAGACGATTTATCGACACGGACCCTGACTGGTTGCAAGAGCAAGGACTGCTTCCGGAGGTGGGGTAATATGTCCTTATTTAAAAAAAAGGTGAGCAAGGAGCCCAAGGGATTAAAAAGGAAAAAAAAGAAGATGAAGAGATTAATAATCTCTCTGGGACTGGTTTCGATAGTTTCATCAATCTTTGCCCCGGTCGCACTCGCAGGTAGTGGCGATCCATGGTATACGGCACCTTTTACATGGATTATCGATTTCTTGCTTGGAGTATTAGGCGGAATTCACGATCCTGCCGATCACATATTTTATAACGGCTGCGGGATCGCGGGGACTTTTTTTAAGTCATGCGAGGATCGATCAGTCTGGGGAATGTTTACGACAACGCAATTTAATACAGTCATATACCGTGGATTTTGGATGTTTGCAGGATTATCATTCGCATTCATTTGTCTCTCAGTACTTAAATCAGGCGTGCTACTTTCTTATAGCAGGATTTCATCTACGCTAAAATTCGAAGTCAATGATGCCTTAGTAAAAACAGTGGTAGCTACCATCATGATTGCACAGTTTTTCCCAATTGCATCCTCGTTATTTTCACTGAATAACGGCTTTGTGAAGATGGCTTTTAACGATTTAAAATCCCCCCAAGTCGTTGTTGATAATAGAGGGGCCGCTATTCCAAATGATGGACGGAATATTACCAGCCGGGTGGAAATGAACAGCCTATGTCAAAATACGAGCGAACTGACTTCTCCAATTGCACGCGCTGCGTGTTCTCTAACCGTTCGCGGGGTATCCATCTGGTGGGAAGTATTCTATCTACAGCGCAAATTTATGATTGCGATTCTGGTTATTCTTGCACCACTATGGATTAGTTGTATGTTCTATCCCATGTTACATGGGGTTACTTTCACAGCATGGAAAGAACTATGGTCACAGATTATTGCACAAGCGATTCACGCAGTCCTGTATTGGATTTACTTTCATTTAATAGATGATCAGATGGGTTGGTTCCAAATGGTTGTCGGACTCTGCTTGTTTATCCCCATATCTGAAAGTATTCGATTTATTTTCGGAGCGACATCGCAAACTGGCGGGAAACTTGCGGCCGCAGGCACACTTGTAGGAGCAGCAGGCATCATGAACCTAACAAAAGGCATGATGTCAGTCGGAAAGGGTTTAGGTAACGGATATAAAGCTTCAAAAGGTATGCCAACGGATAAACAGTCATCCGGAGGAGGTCGTGGGCTACCTGGTATGGGAGGTATGGGTGGTAACATGGCCGGAAGCGGAACGTCTGGAGCCTCATACGGAGGAAGTGAGGCAGATCTCGGATCTGGACGTCCTATTTCAAAGCACCAACGTAAACTGAGTGCAGCTGGTGAGATTGGTGCTGGCTTCGGCAGAGCTGCAGGAAGAATTGCATTTGGATTTGCAGGATCAGGTATGGGTGGCGCGGGTGCATACATCGGAGGCGAGATTGGAGAGGCCGTAGGAGATGGGGCAGGCTATCGGTCAGGCGTAGCTGGATACGTGGGAGGTAAAGCCGCTGGCAAAGGCGCTGCGGCAGTCGAAAAGAGAATTGCGGATTTCCCTTCGAACTTCAGTAATGCCTATGGGCAAATGACCAATAGAGATGGTGATTGGACCGCCAAAACTGCCAAGGCTGCTTCAACCGCTGCCCAGGGCGGCCTAGATCAAGTAGAAGCAAAGCGTAATCCCCAGACACTTACACCAGAACAAAAATCAAATATTAATGCCGAGAAGCGTGAAAGTGCTGCTGAAAGGGCGGGTACAGTTGGCGAGATGGTATTCGGACGAGGCGGATACGCAATCGGCGATAGCATGGCTCGTAATTCCAAAGCAGGAAGAAAATTGAACCCTTCGACTTTGACGGAAATGAGAGATAAAGGAAAAGTGGACACAGTTTACGCATTAGAAACAGCAAACTCAAGCGTACTCGCTGTTCAAGACGCATCAACAGGTGAATTTAAGCCTATCTCAAATCTAGGCCGTGGTAACTCAACTCTTCAAAAGGGATCAACCGTTGTTACTCCTTATCAAATACAAGGTAATGGGAATTCCGTGCGATTAACTCCTATTAAAGAAGCTGTCACTGTTCCAGGTACGGAAGGAGCAGGTAAAGACGGAGGATCCAAGGTTGAGTATGTCAATGCTTCTTATTTACATAACGATCAAGGTAAGTCGGCCTATAGCGGCAAGACAATGGATGCCAACCTGTTTATCAGTCCATCTCAACAGGATGCTTCAGTTGATTTAAGACGCCGGAATTTTGTCCCTAAGAAACAGGAGCAACCGTCTTAATCCTTCGGGTAACCATCTTTAATTATATAATGCCCTTCGTCAGTTCGGACGGGGGGCTTTTATTCGGGGGGGATATTCCGAGAATGGCAGCACACAACGATCAAGAAGAGTCCTCAGTTCCTTCGATGAGAAGAAAAGCCCTAGAGGCCGGTAAACACTATGCCAAAGAGATGGTTAAAAAAGTACTAAAAGAAATCGCAAAGAAACTGATAAAAATGTTAGCAAAGTTGATAATGAAGCTAATTGCTAAATTAATAGCGGTTGTTCTTTTTTATATAGGAATTCCTGCGTTAATCGTTATTCTTCTAATAATAATAGTTGGTGGATGCATCATATATGTTTCTATATCGTTTGGCTGGCTGAGCAACGATGATAGCGGTGATATGGCACAGAAGCTCAAAAGCCAATATGAATCAGCTATCGTCAAGACGTCTGATTTGCCGGAGTATCGACCGCCTATGCTTGTTGTTCAAGCTATTGATAACATTCGAATTACTAGAAATAATCTGGAAAATACTGATATTGATCCTAAACCCATTGCTTCCGCTTTGAAGCCGGATCTTACATATAAGAAGTTTACAAATACAACCGTTACAATAACCGAAACGACTGAGGAAAAACAGATCTTGGATGAGGACGGGGAACCGCTTTATGACGAAAATGGAAAACTTAAAGTCGAAACTACAACCAATAGATCAGAGAGCAAAGACGAAGAGTCAGTAAATTTATTGGTTACAGCTCACGCCTGGAATCGAATTGAAAACATTAGCTATCATGAAGAGACTTCGACTACATCTTCAGGTAACACAACGGTCATTAAAACATTTTGGGTCAGAGACGAACAAGCATGCACGATGCCATCAACATCTACTGGCTCGGCAAACAGTGGAACGGTAGAAGGACAACCTTCAGGCAAATCTCATCCCCTTTTTATACTATATGGTCCTGCTGCTACGGAGGAAGAGAAAAAAAGCGGCGTTCCCGCTGCCGTCACTTTAGCTCAACTAGTCCAAGAAAGTGGCTGGCAACCCAGCGAGTTAGCATCAAAATACTACAATTTCTTTGGAATTAAAGCGCAAAATGGAGATGGCTGGACAGGTCCCGTTGTGCAATATCAAACAAAGGAACAAGATAGGTTTGGGAATGAATCTATTATAAATGCGAATTTCCGAGTTTATGCGAATGCTACTGAAGGATTCCATGGACATTCACAATTTTTGCTCGATAATGGCAGATATAAGCCTATACTATCTCTAAAAAACCCGTATGCTTTTGCGAATGGGTTACAAGTTGCAGGCTATGCTACCGATGTTAATTACGCCTATAATCTTAGGTCATTGATTCACGAGTACAACTTGACCCAATACGATCTCGATAAAGGTACTGATCCAGCAACAGGTCAGCCCTACGAAGATGTGGGCTATTCAGGACCAATCGGTGATATTACCGGTGGACTATTTTCCGGATGTGGAACGCCAGATTTTTCGAAATTTGATTTAATCCTCATGAAACTAGACTTTGGTACTGATGATGCAAGTATGGCCATGTTATCGATCAATGAAAATGATCCTAGTCATTCATTAATAGGTAGATACAACGGTTTTTTTATCGATGCCTTTCAAATCTTAAATGCTAGTGGCAGTTATGGTGATGGCTCTTCCAGCGGATCAATTGCAGATGCTCCTGTAATTCCAGGTAGTACAACTTGGATCTTCCCGACCCTCACAAAGGCTATTCTAGGTAGCCCATATGGCTGGCGATACGATAATACGAAAGGGAAGGAAGCATTGCACAAAGGGCAAGATATTTCTCGAACCCCTGATGATAGGAGTAATAACCTCAGCTACCCTATATATACCGTTGAAGACGGCGTAGTTGAATGGGCAGGTGACCGCAATGACGGTTATGGTTATAGCGTTCTTATTAACCATGGGAATAGCATTCGTACCCGTTATGGCCATATGGTAGCAGGAACCCTCAAAGTAAAGATCGATGAAAAAGTTAAAAAGGGGAAAGCCCTTGGCCTTATGGGCCAAACGGGTCTTTCGGATGGTGTCCATTTACATTTTGAGGTATTAGTTGGAGAAAATTATACGCCAGTGAACCCAATTGGCTATCTACACAAATAAAGGGGGCGAAGCGAAAATGAAATGGGCAATCGGAATAGGTGGACTATGGCTCGTAATTATTATCGGCCTCCTTATATACAGCCACATCCCAAAATCATCTACTTCATTGACAACGCCGCAACAACATGAATTATCATCAGAGCAGATACAAAACAGCGGACCAGTTGTCGGTGATGAAATCCAACAAGAGGAGTCGCCGGATCAAGTAATTACTAGGTATCTTCAATACATCAACGATGGTGACATTAATAACGCATCTAGCTTAGTTGAACCAAATACACTACTTGAATATACATCGAATCTAAAAGGCATGAGCGGCCATGCTGCAGTTGAAAAATTTGTAACTTTGTTTCCTGAAAAATCAGCTACTAACCTAGAAATTATAGGAGTAACCATTAGTGGGAACGAAGCAAATATCAATGTTTCTGTGAAGTTTAAATCTTTTAAAACTAAAAGTTATTCGTTCAAGTTAAAGTTACTTGTAGAGGATAGTCACCTAAAAGAACAATTTTGGTTAATTACTAAGCAGGCTGAAGACAACCAGGATGATGTTACCGACATTAGCAAGATTCCTGATGTGAATGCAGGTAAAGTGGATCAATCGAAAATTGTGCAGCCAAATAATCCAACAGATAAGATCGATCTATTTTTAACATTAATCAATGAGGGGAAATTAGATGGTGCTGCAGCTCTATTTGATCCCAATATTTTGATGGTCGCCATCTCAAATCAAAAGGGTAGAGATTCACGCGAAGTATTGGAAAGATTCGTTCAAATCTATCAGCCTGGTGATATGTTGTCGTATGTTACAACTCCAATTGATTCCAGCAACTCAAAAGAGAAGAGTTTTAAAGTTCAATTAAAAATGAAAAAAGGTGGGAATCAGATATATACCGTCCTACTTGACAACATCATCAACAATGCCACAACAGGGAAAGGTAACTGGTACATTAAAAGTATTGTGCGGCAGCCTTGATATGAGAGATGTTATTGAGAGAATGAATGGATGAATCATATACATGTTAATCAGTTTCACTTTCGAATCTGTAGTAGTCAGAGAAGCGGGGACCAGAGTTGCATAGATGAGGATGATTATATTGCATAATGATGGAGGATAAAAAGAGACGTAACCGCATGCGGTTATGTCTTTTTTACGTTCTCGTAAGATCACTCTCTTCTAAATAATGGTGTCAATCTTAATCTTTACTTACGATGGCTGCCCGATTTTGAAATCTAAAACTGTTTAGAACTAGTAACCCTGGTAATTCCCTGCGAGCAACTGTCCTGAAAATGACCTATGATTGACCTGTTGCTAACCTTATATATTAATAAACTTAGGTATATACTGATATCAAATGAAGGTTTGAAAGAGAGGTAACCCCATGCATAACGGATTAAAAATCAAAGAACTTCGAGAATTAAAACTATGGACACAGGAACAATTAGCAGAAATCGCAGGAATAAGTGAGAGAACAGTTAGAAGATTTGAATCAACTGGCAATGTTCAAAATGCTACCTTACTTTCTATTATGGAAGCTTTAGGAACAAACTTAGAAAAATTAAACAAAATGGATAGTAGTACTGATAAGTCGATAGAGAATGCTAGCTTACTCCATAGAATTGAGAATGGCAGAGAACTTGTTAAAATAGTCTGCTCTTCCGATCAATTAGCATACGATTATTATGATTGTAACAATGAGGAACTGATTCATCTTGCTCAAAATTTTTTGTCTAATGTTGTTGATATATTAGATATATGGAGTGATCTTGAAATTGGAGAGAAGTTTGGTATAGAGAACGACTTAACGAAAGAAATAAAATTGATGGATGAAAATGGGTTATGGATTTTCGGGGGTCAATTTGTAAAAAAAGACCAAAATTTGACTACAGCATCAATCGATATATATTCGAAAAATAACCCTATGATACTTAAATTTAATTGGATAAATACAAATTGAACCACGTATCTTATCTTTCTATGATACAGAGCGGATAAGGCGGATGTTCTTGATCGTGTCACATTAATATAACAAAGAATTTGATTTAAAGCGGGTTAGAAGGAGATTCAAATTCTCTAATGTTACCATAATACCCCTACACTAAAATGTATCTACTACCGGCCGTTCCTCGCTTGTATACTTAAATTACATATAAAAATGAGAGGGGTTAAGCGGAATGGAATTCAAAAACAACCTGAAACAACTTATGGAGGAAAAACAAATATCACAATATGGACTAGATAAAATATGTAATTTACAAATTAATACCATTAGAAAGTTAATAAATAACCCTCAACGAAATACCAGTTTGGAAAGCCTCCGTTCTTTAGCTCAAGCTTTGGATTGTAATATAAAAGACCTAATAGAGGATAATCCATCTGTCTTAGATTATGATAGAATTTCAGAAGCAAATAAGGAAAGACCTATTTTTATGCTGCATCAAGTATTTAGTCCTGAAAATATTAAGTATTTAAGGCAATTACTCCTTGAGGTTGGCGTGTCGTGTAGCATTACCCCTACCAGTAAGTATAGAACTGCTACTATAAAAAATGAATATGTATTAAGTTCGATACAACTCGACTTAAATTTGCGCGTATCCGAAGCCAATGCAATATCAAGGCTGCAAGTAATCAATTTTTATGTGTGCGTTAATAGTGAATTACAAAATGAACTCCTTATAAAAGACGCTCTCATAAGAGTATTGGAAATCTATGCTCGGAAACTAAATATTAACGAAATCTGTTTCATCATAGATCAAGATTTTGAAAGAGAAGATGATAACTACTCAAATACCTATTCCAATTTACCATCGGAGTTCTCCTTTACATTAGGCACTCAATCTTCTCTATTTAATGTGCATAAATATGAAAACTGTCCATCTTCAACTTATCATATGGATGAGATTGTATGGAGAAAAACATTAAATTAGTGTTCATACAAGACCGGCCACTGTTCTTCTCAAATGCTATTCCTATCACTACACTCGTTATAGCAAAAATATTCGCATCAGGATAGAAAGTAGTATATTGAACTATATATATACATTTTTTTAAAAAGGAACGGCGCACTTGCCGTTCTTTTAGTCTTATCCTTTTTTTGCTAACGATGTATATCAAATTGGTTTTCCTATTATATGGTACAATATTTGAATACTATAATAACTGGGGGCTGCATTATTGATACGTGATTCAATTATCAATTTTTTAGGCGAATTTAAACATAAATTCACAATACATGATCTTGAAGATAAAGTCATGCAAATGTTCGGCGGCCTAGATAAATATGAAAGAGCTGGTGGATACCTTGAATTTTATCAAGAGATTCAGAAGCTTCAAGATGAAGATGAGATAATACCTCTCAAAGCAAACAATGAAAACGGCAAGGTCCCTAGTTTGCCATTAAAGTGGAAGAAACGAACCATTGAGGTAAACGATTCATGGAATGATTTACAGTTTATCAGATCTGAAGTAGGAAATCTAAACGTAGCATACTATAAACGACATCCAGAAATGCAGACAAAGTTAGAATGGGATCGAATTGAAGCTGTACTTCAGTTTTTACAAACTCGCGATTCAAGAACATTTGTATCGAAAGAAGAACGGTCTTATGAACTATTCGGGTGGGAAAAGTGGCTAGATAAAAAAGAAGATGGGGATAAGTTTTTAAAGCGTATCGGCATTACTTTAGAAGACTTATGTGCCAAATCATATGGGGAGCCATTTGTTTTTTGGCAAAATCCCCAATCCACTTCATTCAAACAAGCGCTGATTGTGGAAAATTTATCAGCTTTCCATACCATTAAGCGTGCTTTAATCAAATTTAATCATATCTATGACTTACAGGTGGATGTATTGATCTACGGTGAGGGATATCACATTACGCGTAGTTTTCCATTTATTGATGAAATCGGGGCTCCAGAGAAGATCTATTATGTTGGAGACTTAGATCCATACGGTCTATCCATATTCTTAGATCTGTGCGAGAACTATCCAGAATACCCACTTCTGCCAGCTGCAAACCTTTATCGGGCAATGATACGGAATCATACTAAAACGACACCGGCCAATGGTGATTTTACATCTAATGCAGTTAAGGAGTTCATATCACGCCTTCAGACTGATGATGAAACAAGCAGTGTAATAAATGATTTATGGAAATCTAATAGGCGGATACCGCAAGAAGCAGTTAATTTTGAAACAATATGCAAGGAGTATGTCCATGGCTATTTATGAGGAAATTTTTGAACGATACCACGAGCGCAAGAAGACATTAAATCCATGTTTCCAATTCGGGACAGGGATTCAAATACCGACCGAATATTCCAAGGTATATAAAGATATCCTCTTCTTAATGCTCCTTGAAATCTTTTACCGCGAACTGCGAGATAACCCAGAACGTACAGATCGTGATTTACAAGAGATTGCTGAAGAGATCATGGTTAAGGTTGGCGTTCAAGCCAATTCAGATTTTATTGAACGGCTAGCAGATGCGCTTCTCTCCAGCGGGATCGGTCAGTATCGTGAGCCATTTATTTCATCGTATTACAACGAATCTACATCATCGTTTGAGGAAGAGCGTTTCCTATACCTTACGGAAGATACCGAGGCTATGCTTCGCTCCAAGTCTGACGCTCAAATCTGGAAGCTATCTGAATCTGGCCAAAAATTGATCTTTCTGAGTCTTGAAATGGCTGACGAGTTCGGCATCGAGATTCAGCAGTTATATACGTTGTCTTTCATTCGGAAAGGCAATTTTCAGAAGGCACTTGGTAACCTGGATCACGTGAAAGCTGCGGTCCGTGCTAAAGCCACGCAGGAGAGAGATTACGCTAAACGGATGCGAAGAGACCCAAGATCAATCTTCTCAAAAGAGCGAGAACACACGGAACGTCGCAAAAGCCTACAGGAGCAGTTTCAGGAACAAAAAAAACTCTTTTATGAGATGGACAACATTTTACACGAGAAGCTAAAAGATACGAGGGATCCTAAAGTTATCCGGGATATTGAATATCTGAAGGAAAAAGTGGATGAGTGTGTAGGAGAACATTCTAACTTAACCGAGCTTGTAGTGCAGAACTATTCTCAAGAAATAGCTTTGCAAAGAGAGATTGAACGGCTTTTGAACTATAACCGGTCATTTGTAAAGGATATATGGGAGAAGCATATATTCTCCGAAGGGTTTATTTTTGAAGATGGATTTGAACGTATACTGGAACCACTTTTTTCTCCGAAGCAAGAATTCATCTATCCGCTCAGTTGGGTATGGGATGAACATAATGTGGGAGAAATAGATACCGGGGTTGCAACCGCCGTGGAGGAAACAGAAGATACCCCCGTGATAAAAAGCACAAAAAGGGTGCCAATCGATTGGGATGCCATTGCAAACTTATGGACTCCAGTATTCAAGGAGGCTCTAGAGGACAATCAGAAGACCTGTGCGCTTCGTGATTGTCATATTGGGGATTGGACGCTCGACGCCTTAGAGATGTGGATGAAATTCCGTGATGGAGATTTTGAATTAAAATCGTCCCTATCACCGGTTCGCAAGTATGAAGACGACCGGGCCGTGCTATTACAACAAATCGTAAAGCGTGACCCCCGAATGATAGAAATAACAAATCAATATAGAATTAGAGTACGTACCGATGGCGGGGAACGTATTCAAAACGATTTAGTAAGTATTTCTCCTTTTACATTAACACTAATTCCTAAAGAACATAATGGAGGCTAGGCATGTACGACATTAGTCAGATTCATGAAGCACATAGTATATTTTTGCATTTGCTGCAGAACAAAGTGGTAAAGAAGGGTGATACGACTGTAGAAAATTATTTCCGCGATATGAACATCCAGCAACTCGTCAAACGGTTTGCAGATACATCCAGCACTCAAGTGCTTGTTGGCAACATGAATGTACACTTAGTGACAAAGCCTAAAGGATCAATCTTTGCCACAAACTTTACGCAGATGAAAGACCAGATGAAAGAGCGTAAAAACGATGGTAGAGTGGAAACAAGGCTTGAACTCTATATGATTCATCTCGTCATCATGGTTTATTTAAGTGAAGTAGACGGCGAGAGCGTTAAAGGGTCGCATATCAATTTGTATGGTGGAATTCGATATCTGGAATTAACGACCCGCGTATCAGAAGTCCTTGAATATTGGGATAAGCTTCTTGAGAATGATCCCGAGTTTGGAAAGAGACAAAAGATTGCGATGTCTCAATTGATTAATCTATGGGACACAACAAAACTGCAGCCTGATGAAGATGAGCAACTCAGGCCGAACGTCAGGACGAAATTTGGTATTGTGCACATGGCTTTGCGACTTCTTGAACAGGAAAAGCTGGTGAAAATATCGGATCAACGTGTAACCGCACTAGAAGCGTTACACGAGAGAGTGGAGCTGCTTTATCATAGTGAGCAGCGTTATCAGGAGTGGAAACGATTAATCGATTCAGCAACAGAACGAGGTGAGAGATAATGAGTGCAATTAATGCATATCGAGCAACAAACGTTAAATACAATAAACAGCAATTTTTTATGGATAACCTTTATCTATCGTTCGCAAATGATACAGACCTTGTCCATGCACTGGCTACCATGCCAAATGGTTTTGGGAAAGGGGTTATTCTGCAGCTAATCTTTCAAATTTTTAAGCCGATGATGGATTGGCAAAAAGGAAAAGGACGGGTTTCTCAGTTTTTTCATTCAAGTAGCGGTTTTAACCCTTACACATTATATTCGGCTCTTGAGTGGAAACTTGATGGTGCCGAAGAACGATTTCTTGTTACGGGCATCGCGATTTCGGCTCGAAGAGTTAAAGATGGTGATAATGCTCCCAAAACAGATGTCTACTATAAATTGTTCACAATTAAATGTGATTCATCAAGTGATCACCGACTTGCCAAACTCCCATATTGGGATGAGGAGACAGGAGAGTCATGGCCGCTGAGTAGATGGGAGGATTATGCTCGGGAGTTTCCTCAGCAGATCCGATTATACGGTGAATACGATCTTCGTAAATTTAGAGGTTACTTGCAAGAACATGGAATATTCGCTGATGAGTGGGAAGAAATGTTCGATATGAATCAAAATGAAGCTGGAACCACGATTCATTTTGAGAAGTTAGGTGCAGACCATAATGACGGTCTATTCCGGAACGTGATTATTCCATCCATTGAATCCAATCTTCGCCGGCTGGTGGGTCGAGACGGACGGGATCTAAAAGAACTTTTTATTGAGGTTGCCAAGATTGCGCATAATTTAAATACACTTCTTTCAAGAAAGTCAGCAATGACTGGTTTACTTGGTATGCTCGAAGAAGTTGATGGTGTTTACCTGAAGTTGCAGGATTCGGAGAGGGAGCAGAATAATCACGCTAAACGAGGCAGCTATCTAAAATCCGGATTAATAGAGCGCATAGAGGAAGCTGTGCGTGACCTGGCAACCTTAGAGATAGAAAGGCATGCTGCAGATGACGATGTGAAAGATGCAAGGTTCCAATTAAAGAACCTGACATACATTGAAGAGCAATATAAGCTATCAGATCTCGGAAAGAAAATTCGTGAGTTGAAAGCAACTGTTGAGACGGTAAAATCGAATGCGATTGAAAAGAAACACCTAAAAGAAGAAGCAGAGCTCGCAATTACTCGTAAGGAATATGAGGATATCTCAAGACAATTAGAGAATACGATCTCCCAAATCAAGTCCTTAATGATGAGGGAGCAGCTCACAGATGTAAAAGCACAGCAAGAGGAAATGGAACAAAACATTGAAAAGGAATGGCCAAGCCTAATTCAAAATCTCAGTCAAACAGTTAATGATGCAATTGGATATCAAAGTGTACTAGGAACGAATATCCAAATGGCTGAAAATGAGGTTAATGAGGTACATGGAGAGGGTCGAAAAATAAGTAAAGATATTGGAATCATAGAAGAAAAGATCAGATCATTCCAAAGTAAGTTGAAAGAAATGGAAGCTAGGTACAATGTAAACAATACCTATACTTTACCTCAACTCATTAAATTGACGGTAGAGGACCTTGAAAGATGCATCGAGAGTTTTGAATGTGAAAAGGATCTAAACGGTCAGTTAAGTCAGCAGTGTGCAAATCTTGAACGTGACAACGTGAAGCTAGAAACTCAAGTAGAACAGGAAGAAGCGGTTATACAATCACTTAATGATATCTACATGAAACAGTTGAAGCTCGAAGTGGATGCAGCCATTAAGCTTCAGCCCTTCTCAGGTTCGGAGCTACCATGGCATCAAGAGAAATACGTGTCCTGGTTAAAGGAACAACTTCCTGAGTTAGCAGCTGAGGCATCACGAATGGAACATGCTCTAAGACGGGAAGAAGAAGAAATACGCCGTTTAGAAAGTGAGAATATGATCACTGAAGGTGGCTTTTGGGTGCCCAATCCAACCATCCTACAATTAAGGGACGCTATTAAAAGTCACGGATATACCTGTCTTTTGGGAACAGAGTTTATACAAGAAAGATCTGAATCGGAGCGGGAGCGATTAAAACAAAATGCGATATTCCTCCCATACGGACTGATTATTTTGGAGAAGGAGCGAGAACAGGTGCTTCGTCTTGCCGCCTTTAAAAACCGTGTCCTATTCCATCCCGTTCCACTATTTTCTGTTGAGATTATCGACGGCTTGTCTTCACCATCATTCATTACGGTATCCAATCGAGCCGATGAAATTGGTTTTAGTCCTGAGGCTTTGAAAATGTATTTAATTGAAGCGGAAGAAGAACTGCAGCGGCGAAATAATAAATTAAAACATGCTTTCGCTGATTTAAATAACTTTAAAAGCGCACTTAAATTTACTGAAAAAGCGCTGGATTCTGAGCAATGCGCTGAACAACTGGGGGAAGAGTGTCAGGCACTTGAAGAAGTATGTGAGCGCAAGAAAATGCTGATTAGTGAACATAAACGCGAGATTGAAATTCTTCAAAACAAGATAGCCGGAGTGCGCAATACTCTGCAGGAGTTACAAGAAGAATTAAAAGATATTGAAAACAAAAAGATCGCACTTGAAGAGTTGGACAAATCTTGGAATGATCATAAGTTAAATGAGAAAAAATTGACTGAACTTAGTGCCTACGAGGAATTGGCCAAGGCTAAGATCCRGAAGATCACCGATAATAAACAGGAAGCACAGAAAGAGCTGGAAGAGCAGAAGAGATTATATTCTGATTGGAAGAATAGCATACAACCGGAGCTTGAGCGTTTTCGAGAAGCAATTCCTGCTTTACCTGCATTTGATTTTCAATCACATGTACCAAGTATTTTCCCGCCTGCATATTGGCCAACAATCCCGTCGAGTATAGAAGTGTACTTCAGTAACTGGAGAGTTTGCCAACAAACGCTTGAGCAGGCTAGTGTTGAAATGACGAGACTCGAAACTTTTAAAGGAGTCTATGTACACCAACAAGAGGAGAAAAGACGTGAGCTTTTTGCTTTAAATGAAATGTGGGAAAAGAAAGTCACGCCAACAGAATCACTTGACGTATTGAAGCTACGACGCAAGCAGCACGAAGAGGATTTTGAGGAAGCTGACTTGAAAAGGCAAAAGTATGAAGTTCAATTATCAGACTTACAAGGTTCAGAGCGGACGATGATCACACACGCCGAGAAATTAAAGAATGAAATTGAAAATGAGTTCAAACCATGGGAAGTAGACTATAGAAGCGGTATTGATGTGGAAAATCAGCATAAGGAATTCAATTTTAAGTTATCCCAGGCAAATGAAAAGTTACAGAGTGCTAAAACCAGTATTGGTGAAACTTTGAGGAGAAAATCGATTTGGGAGCAATCCAGCGAAGCGTTGCAGCACCTTAGTGAAAGCAACCATCGCGTACCTCGGGATGTGTATATTGAGGTAGGTACGGATGCAAAGAGTGCTGTAAGGGATTGGGTTAAGAAGTCATCTGAATTAGACAAGGAACTAGGTGTCATTAAAACTTCGTCTTTTCAAGCGGTGAAGGGTGTTCAGAAGAAGATTAAGGAAGCCAAGTGGGATGATGAGATGAAACAGCACGGAGATGACTTTTTCGATAGTCTTCTTGTCATGGATGAGGCAGTTCAGGTTCGACAAAAAATTTCTGAAGCTAAGACGATCTATGAAGGCATTCTTGAACGTGAGGAAGCAAATCTTAACCAAGCACAAGAGGCTGAGCTCAGATGGGTACAAACTGCGACAGAACATAGCCGGCAAATCATTAATCATATAAGTGAGATGGTAAAAGGCATGTCGATCCGGAATCGCTATAGTTATTCATTCCCTCTGATGAAGCTGAAGGATGAAAGCATGCCGCGGATTGAAGAAATTGAATCACGCATGAAAGAGCTATTTCGTCAAACACTTCGGTTTATCGAGGATAAAAAGGTTGAATTTAGCAGGCTCAACAAGGGTGACTTAGGTAAACGTTTAGACCCTGGTGATGTGGTCTATGCAGCGTATAATTATACTTTTCCAACGATGCAGGTTTATAACATGAACATTGAGAATACATTCTGGGTTGACAAGCCTTACGAAAAATATTTCAAGGATTGGGAAGTATTCTTGCAAGGATCGGATGAGGAATCGACAGGTAGTGGAGGACAACGACTTGCTGCTTTCACGCTCTTGTCGATCATGATTACAACGCAAAAAAGGCGCCGTGATAAACAAGCGAAACGCTCTGTGCTTATCAACGACAACCCATTTGCTAATGCCGTATCTGAGCATGTCCTTGACCCAATCTTTCGAGTAGCAGATGCCCTTGGTATTCAATGGATTGTTGTTGCTCCTCCTGAATTGGTTAAATTAGAAGTAAGTGAGAGGTTTCCATCTTATTATGCTTTGGATCTTGAATCTGATGGTACTGGTAAGAGAAAAGTTGTTGTATCTAGTAGGCACATTCGGAACAGAGTGGAGTTTCAACAATTAGAATTTACTTCTTAACAGAAAGCTTATATTAATAGAAACCCGCTTCATTTTGAAGCGGGTTTTTATCTTAATTTCTTGTCATTAGACTTTAGACCTTCTTCTTTTTTTATTTAGTTACGTTACATTACATAACATTTGTTATGTAAACAGTTTTACAAACAAATCGAAGAGTTGGAATATCATACACGTCGGAACACAGAAATATTTATCGGAATGATTAATACGGAAGCGGCAGAGCGGCTTAATATGTCCCAGCAGCATTCAGAGGTGTTAGCAACTCGCGCCGATGTTATATTTAATCAAGAGCGAGAGATATACGAACTTAAGAAAGAATTAAAGGCTCAGTCTGACGAATTAGGCCGACTCACAAAAGAAAATGGATCTCAGGCGAAGCTAATAGAGCAACTACAAGAGTCAGTCCGTGATAAGGGCTTGATTGTGGAGCAACGCGGACAAGAAATAACGACGCTTTCCGAAATAGTGAACGAGTACAAGGCAGCGGCGAATGAGAACAAGGTTTTGAAAGCAGAAGTATACAGGTTATCGGAAATTGCCAATACACAATCGAGTCGTATTGTAGTTTTGGAGTCTGATCTCTTAACTTCGGATACTAACAATGAAAAGAAGCACAAGGAAGTTGAGGAACGTCATAAGGAAACTCTGGAAAGACTTTCGGAGCGTAAGGAATTGGAGAAAGAACGTGAATTGCTGAGCATCCGGACTGAGTATCAAGCGAAATTAGAAAAGGAACGCGAGGACGCTACCGTGAAGCTCCGCGAACAGTACGAGCAACGCGATAAACTTCGAGAAGAAATTGCCAAGCTTCAGCATTCGAAGTCTGAGGAAGGCGGTAAGTCATCTGAATAGAAGTAACCAATTTCCATTAGGAGGATTAACAATTGTATCCGTTTGGTTGGGTTGTTTTCACAGTAATATCTATCATTTTGGGGTTTAATATATATTCACTCTCTCTAACTAGCGGTCAAGAAAAAGCAAGAAGAAACCATAGAGTGATTGTCGGCTTAGAGAGTATTTGGGTCTGCGGCCTTACCACATTAATATTAGTTAAGCTCATTTGATTATATTTTTTAGCAACTTTATTCGATCTAACGCCTTTTTTTACTCTACTGAAAAGCTTAGAGGTGAACCACTTGAAGTCTTTCTATGAACAAGATATAGACGATTTCCAAACTTATCTTCAGAATCGTGGCTACACCTCACGTACGCAAAATGAATATGTTCGTGAAGTAATCACTTTCCTCGATTATGTGAAGGTACCGGCAACATCTGTAACTAAAGTCGATATTATGCGATTTCAAAAAGTAATGCGAGATCGTGGCGCTGGTGATGGAGCAATTAACCGCATGATTTCATCAATACGATGTTTTTATAAGGCTCTACTCGAATTTGAAAAGATCCCTGGTAATCCGGCCATCACTGTGCCCAAATCAAAAGTTGAAAAGAACAAGTCCCCTGTATTTTTGAACGAGGAGGAGCTCACGGATTTCCTGGAATACGTCGATGGAAGACACAAACTCCGTAACCTTGCCATTTGTCTTGTGATGGCCTATGCGGGTCTACGTGTAAGTGAAGTACATTCTATAAACCTCGAGCATTTTCAAACTGGCGAACAGCCGTCACTTCACTTTATGGGTAAGGGTAGAAAATGGAGATCAGTCCCGCTTCATGATAGTGTTGCAGTCGTACTCCAAAAATATCTACAGGAGAGGGTGCAGCCCAAGGATGGAGATTCCTCAGCTCTCTTCATTTCACAAGAAGGACGCAGGATTGGACGTAGAACGATACAAAGTATAATCGATCGAACGTCAAGCCTTATTAAACAAGATCGCCCAACACTTAAAGAGAAAAAAATTAGCAGCCATAAATTGAGGCATACCTTTGCAACTCAACACTTCCGGAGTGGCACAGATCTTCGTACTCTGCAGGAACTGCTAGGGCATTCAGATATCTCAACTACGCAAATTTACACTCACGTCGATAATGAACAGTTAGTAGCGGCGCAATCGAAGATTCGTCCGAGAATACCAGTTAATTATTAATCTATCAAGACAATAAAGGGGGAACTTTATGGAGTGGCTAGCAATGATTACAATGATCATCGATCATATAGGTTATGTCTGGTTTCCGAATATCCCCGATTGGAGGATCATTGGAAGGATAGCTTTTCCAATATATGCCTTCGGTGTGGCAAGTGGGATGTCGTATACTCGTGACCCCCAAAAGTATATGATTCGCTTATTATTCCTCGCAATCATATCTCAACTACCATATACGCTCTTGTTCAAAAATGAGTCAATTAATGTCATTGCCGCGTTTACTATAATTGTGTTTGCTTTGTACCGTGTAGAAGCTGCAGATAAGTTACTGACAAAACTACTTTGGTTTATGGGAGCGGGAATATTCCTTGATATTCTTGGAACTGATTACGGCTCCTACGCATTGCTGCTAGTCGCGATTTACCGATATTCTCGTGGTTTCCAAGCAATTTTTTTACATGCTTTAATCAATTTCTTTGCTTTCTATGCTTTCCATACACCACTTCAATTGTGGAGTATCATTCCAACATTGGCGCTTGCTTGGGTGCCTTCAGACCAACAAGTGATTTCACCGAAGTATCAAGTGCCTAAATGGCTATGGAGGAGCTTTTATCCAGCCCATTTATTGTTCCTGTGGTTGGTGTTAAACTTTTTGCCTAGATAAATCGAAGGTATTGAAAAACTTCAACACCTTTAATTGAAAGGAACTTGAATCTCAATGGATAATCGAAAATTTCAAATTGGGGAGCGCAATGCTTGTATGTGTGTGCGAATTCCATAGTTCCACCGTCCTGTGGTGTTCGTAACTGCTGCTCGCATATCTGCTGTGTCGCAGATCGATGTCATGATTGTGGCCAAATGCTCTTTGTGGAAACATATACGAAATGTCTTTTGCCATTTACTTTAATCCTTTTAGAGCACGACGCATTTCGAAAGCTATGCAGGCTTGAGCAATGATAGGCTCAATACATTCCGCAATGTTATAACTTTGTGGAATCGGAATCATATCCTTATTTGCTTCGATCTCCTTTAAGTCATACCGAACCATCCCCTCATAGCGGTACTTATTTACTCCTTTGTTATGCAATAAATTATAGACCTGCGCGTTATGATTATACATAAAATGATGTTTTAGTTCTTGAAGACTGTAAAGTTTGTCTGGAATCTCATTCACAGAAAGTAATATCGTATGCAATTGGAATTCTTTCTTAAACAAGCTTAAGGATGCCTCAGCCAAGAGAGCTAGTTTAGATTGGCTGCCAGCCAACTGTGCAAACCCTTCAAACATAGCATTTGATTCAAAAGCCTCATATGTAAGAAGATCGTAACGGTGTTCGCGCTGAACATGCAGCTGAAGAAATTCCTGAAATGATGATCGGTGAAGTAAAATCCGTTTTTGTAACAGAGTGATAGTATCCGCGGAGAGATCAGCAAATTCCTCAGACTCCCGAATAGCCTTGCGAATAATCGAGGTGACGTTAATGTGCGGCACTTTCGGTTTAAATTCCTGTAATACGTATACATAAGAGCAGCCCAGGTAAGCACCCGCTTCCTCTAAAGAAAGATTGAACCCAGACTCCATGTAAGATAAATAAATTCTTACGATGTCGCCTATTTTCTTGCCTTTACCATCGATTTTAACCGCCATTTCATTTTTCTGATCCCATTCCCTTTTTCGATGAGAAGAATCACTGTTCTCTGTATCCATAAGTAATCAATCACCTGCTTTAATAAGTTATATATAATTATAATTTAAGATTATGATATTGAAAACATTTATAAAATTGAGTAAAGTGTGAGTGCCCGGTATGAACCGCGTTTATAACAGCATATAGAAAGTGAGCAGCATGAAATTTAATGTTGCATTCCAATGCTGCTCAGTTAACTGTACCCAGTATTAGCAAATTCACACAACTGAGAAAAGGTGATTGATTACCGCTTAAGATATGACAAGCGAAGTATATACAATCAATCTTGGTTACACCACCAATATCATATTCCTAGATCAATGTTTTAACTCGGAGGAGTAAGGAACCACTGCCAACCTTTCACAGACAGACGTATGCAAATGATAGTGATATAATAGAAGATAACTCAATCTGGCCACTTTCTCTAGGGTCGATCAATCGAAAGGGGATCGCAGGATGAAACATCTAGTAAAGCATAAAGGGAACGGACAAGAATTGGTTCTCGACCACACTCAAATTAATGATATGGTTTTTGACGTTAGCGATAACATTATCGTTTTTGATATTGACATGGAAGCATACCTACTTATTAATGAAGACATTTAATAGCAACACTGATTTCCTTCAGAAAAAATTTATCCATTTAGCGAGGTGTCTATTTTGCGAGATTCTCTTTGGGCCAATGCGCCCAATCTAATATATTAAATCTTGAAAAGCGTATATCATTAGCCCTTTCATTAAAGAGAGGTTATCAGTACATTTGCAGTCATTGTATACAAATCTTTACACTACCACTACTCAGCACCACTATTGAAGTTGCCACAGAAGAAGTACTGGACAATATTATTGTTAGTAATTCCTCCCCTGCAATTGGGAATAATAATAATGAAACAACAATCAGTCCAGAACCGAGTAATGTAGAACAACTTGATCTATTTTCACTTTAGGTAAAGCTCGCTTATCACACAAACATATGCCAAAGGATTGAGGTGATCAGTACTGTGTGCGGACGGTTTACTCTAACAACCACGCTAGAAGAAATTTCTAACCGATACGATATGGATGTTACAGACATGCCCACAAACTATTCACCTACATACAATGCAGCTCCTATGCAGAAATTGATAAGTATATCATTGTGACTTAACCCATAAAAATGTAATCAAATGGAGTATTAGTTTGCAATATTAAAAAAATGCCTTTAAATGCTGATTAAATAAGCTTCATCAGATTGATTGATATGCTCTCTAGGGGTTAATTCATATCATAATTTGCAGGTGCTTTATTATTTTTGTATAAATAGAGTCGATATTCTGTACCCGTGGCAATATTATTTACCAAAAAGTGACTTATGGCCAACTTATGATTCAACATAGGAGATGAATAAAAAAAGCCATCTATTGTATTGTTTTACTGTCAGTTAACGAAACTGAAAATGGGATAGTATATAACCAGTTTTCTCTTGAATTAAAGAATAACGATGGTTGAACAAACCTTAAAAGGCTGCCGCGTGCAGCCTTTAGTGATAACGAGTATTTTCAGACTATGAATATATACGAGGTCATGACCATTTTACTTTGCAGAGCTCTTGATACTATTACCATGTCATCGAGTTACTGGGGTGGAAATGAAGAATGTAAGTATTTAATCAATTTGTTCCTGGATGAATTTAATCTCGATATTGTAGAAGCAATAGATTGGATATAAGTAAAAGTTGCAGTTAGTTCTGCAACTTTATTTTTTTTTGAATAGAAATAGTCATAGGCCAGGACGAGAAACTAATGCCATAAACTACCGATGATATATTGAGCTATCGAGGCTCCTCATTCTGACAGTTATTAAATGATTAGTAAAAACATGGTATGGATATTAATTATCGAATTACTCGTTCATATCCGACAAAACTCCATGTATTATCTCGTGTCGAAAAGTATGTAAGACTTTCATACAAGTTGTTCTAGACTAACTTTCGGACAAAGCGGTTGTGGTTTTTAAAGGTGAAAAAATAGTAGCATAAAAGTGTCCGAAAGTATCAACTTCTAGACTCCATAGTAGAACCTTGTTATGAAAAACCGGGAAAATGTCGAAAAGGAATTTCCAGTCTAACGTGCTATAACATCCTTGTTTTTTTGAAACTGGGTACGTTCGCGAAATAGGATGAGTCGGTGTAAATGAAACAAAACAATCTGATTTTCGGCGGTATTTTTTATATTGACACCATATTCTGGGATGGGTTATGATTTACCTGTAATACAGGTATTAAATCAGTATGTAAGGTTACTAGCGTGTGATAAGTAAATAGGGGGAGAGAGGAATGGAACCCAATAAATCTTCATTACTGTACGTTGAAGTGAAAAGTAAATTAATAGAATTGATTACAACATTAAAACCGCATGAACGGCTTCCTTCACGCAATGAGTTGGTAACACAATTTAAAGTGGCCAGAACAACGATCGAAAGAGCGATCTCGGAACTGATCGGAGAAGGTTATTTATATGCACGTGATGGAAGCGGTACCTATGTAGCGGAACATATTCAGTCTGCTTCGGCACTAATGAGTAGTTCTACCTGGGGGCTGGTGATTCCCGATATCATGAATGATGTTTATCCCGCCCTGTTGCGTGCTGTTGAAGATGTTGCAAATCAGAACGGAATCCATCTTATCGTTTGTAATACGGATAACAAAGTGGAAAAACAAACCAATTACATAAATAAGTTGATTGATTCCAATGTTCAGGGCCTCATAATCGTTCCAGTCATTGACAAGAAAGCGGATGACTCCCCCTTCAGAAGACTAGAAGTCATGAACATTCCATTTGTGTTTTGCAATAGGGGCGTTTTTGGGGTGGATGCCCCCTTAGTAACGACCAATAGTTACTATGGAGCTTATATGGCTGTAAAATACTTGCTTGAGTCCGGTTATCGAAAAATCTCTTATATTTCCAGTCCGTTATACTCCACTTCACTTGAGCGGTATCAGGGTTACATTTCGGCTTTAGGCGAAGCGGGGATCGAACTGGAGGAACAATTAGTCTTTTTTGGAGATTCGTTTACGGAGGAAAAGCCAGGGTACAAGGAGGCATTAGAGCTTCTGTCGAATCACCCACGACCGGATGCGTTTTTCTGCTTCAATGATCAAATTGCTGCGGGTGTTTATGAAGCTGCAGTGGACCAAGGACTTAAGGTAGGAAAAGATATCGGTCTGATCGGTTACGGTAATAACCACATTTGTGAGAAACTCCCGGTAAAGCTGTCGACTGTGAATTTCGACTCCTTCCAAATAGGATTGAAAGCGGTTGAAATACTGCTCAAATTGATCAAAGGAGAGACCGTCAGCAGAAACAAACTGGTCATCCTTCATCCTGAATTGATAGTCAGGGACAGTAGTGAAAGAGTTAACGGTACATTAATTGGTATTACAGAAATGTACTGATTAAGTTAATCTGTATTACAAGAAATAGAAACGGGGGATCGCATTTGAAAAGCGTTGAAATCCAACAGAATGCGCCGGGATCATCGAAGCTAAAGAAATCACTATCGRAGGAAATGTTGAAAATCTGGCAACTCTATTTGCTCATGCTCTTGCCCTTGCTTTACCTACTAATCTTCAAATATATCCCAATGTATGGAGCTCAAATCGCTTTTCGTGACTTTTCTCCGATAAAGGGTGTATGGGAAAGTAATTGGGTCGGATTCCACTATTTCAACCGGTTTTTCCACTCCTACCAATTCTGGCCAGTTATCCGGAACACGGTCGCACTGAGCTTCTATCAATTAATCGCCGGTTTTCCCTTTCCCATCATTCTTGCACTAAGTTTGAACTATGTGACTAACATCCGTTTCAAGAAGACAGTTCAAATGGTGACTTACTTTCCCCATTTTATTTCCGTCGTTGTGATGGTCGGCATTATCTATCAAGTTCTTGACCCGCGCATTGGGATTGTTGCCGAAATTGTCAAACTGTTTGGCGGAAGCCCGGATAATTATTTAGGCAAAGCGGATTTATTTCAGAGCATCTATGTTTGGTCGGGGGTTTGGCAAAACGTTGGTTTCGACTGCATCATATATTTGGCAGCGCTATCAACGATCGATCCCGCCCAGCATGAAGCAGCTGTCATGGACGGGGCCAGCAAGCTGAGAAGGATGTGGCATATTGATCTTCCAGGAATTTTGCCTATCGCGATTATCCTTTTGATTCTGAATGTCGGACATATGCTCGAGATTGGCTTCGAGAAAGTTTATCTCTTGCAGAATCCGTTAAATCTTCAAACTTCCGAAGTAATCGATACATACGTTTATAAGGTTGGGCTTACTTCCCAGGTGGTTGATTTTTCCTATGCGTCGGCTATTGGATTGTTCCGTAATGTGATTAATCTATTCCTGCTGATCGGCGTCAACCAAATCTCGAAGAAGTTAGGTCAGGAAAGCCTATGGTAGGAGGCAAACGAATGAATATCCAACCGAAGCCATCAAAAATCAGGGAAGCTCGATCTGATCAGATGTTTAATCTGGTTAATTATTTGGTTCTATCTCTCTTCTTCCTGAGCGTGCTGTATCCAGTTATCTACATCATTAGCGCATCATTCAGCTCATCTACTGCAGTGGTGTCCGGTAGAGTCTTTCTATGGCCTGTAGAATTCGGATTGAAGGGATATCAGGCGGTGTTTGAAAGCAAATTGATTTGGAGAGGGTTTGCCAATTCCTTCTATTACACGATCGTCGGAAGCACAATTAGTGTAATCCTAACAATTGTGGCTGCTTACCCGCTTTCGCGCAAAGATTTTATCGGCAGAAATTTTTTCATGCTATTATTCATCTTTACGATCATGTTCAGTGGGGGGATGATTCCCATCTATATGGTCGTGAAGGATCTCGGGATACTAAATACCAGTTGGGCGATGATCCTCCCCTCTGCATTGAGCGTGTTCAATGTCATTATCACACGCACTTATTTTCAAACGAATATTCCCCAAGAAATGCTGGAAGCGGCACGAACCGACGGGTGTAACGACCTGACCTTTCTGATGCGAATCGTCGTTCCTTTATCAGGTCCGATAATAGCCGTGATTACCTTGTTCTATGCGGTCCACAACTGGAACTCCTACTTCGATGCTTTGCTATATCTAGATAAGCAAAAACTGTTTCCGTTACAGTTAATTTTACGGAGTATTCTTATCCAAAATCAAGTCGATCCGAGTATGGTAGTCAACGAGGAAAACATGCTCGCTAGACAAAGCTTGGCCGATTTACTGAAATATTCACTCATCATTGTGGCTTCCCTCCCTGTTCTAATTATTTATCCTTTCGTTCAAAAATATTTCGTTAAGGGGGTGATGATCGGTTCAATCAAGGGATAACTAATTTGTCTAGAAGTCAACTGAGATTATGACATCTTTCGGAGAACGGTGTGGGGCGAATCACAAAAATAGAAGGAGGATTGTGCAATATGAGGAAAATGTATATCCTGTGCTTCACGATTATGTTTGCGCTTTCACTATTGTTGGCCGGTTGCAGCGACAAGCAGACCAGCGAGGCGGGCAGTTCTGTCAGCACGAGCAGTCCGAATAATGCGGTAACGGCCAATGACCAATTTCCCATTGTAAAAGACAAGATCACACTGAAAGTATTAATGAAAGGCAATCCAGATGTAGAGGATTTCAATACGAATGGCTTTACCAAGTGGTTAGAAGAAAAAACGAACATTCATGTCGATTTTTCGATTGCAGATCCGAAAAACTTGCAGGAAAAATTAAATTTGGCTTTGTCTAGCGGCGATTTGCCCGATGTGATCTTGAACCTAGATGTATCACCAGCGCAGCAAATGTTGTATGGCAGCCAAGGGGTCATAATTCCACTGCAGGATTTAATTGAGCAAAATGCTCCCAACGTAAAAAAGATGTTCAATGAAAGACCAGAAATCAAGCAAGCGATTACTGCTCCCGGGGGCAATATTTATTCGTTACCTAGAGTAAATGACTGCTTCCATTGCGCGCTGGACCGCAAAATGTATGTATACCAACCATGGTTAAAAAAATTGAACCTGCAAGAACCGACTACACCTGACGAATTCGAGCAAATGCTGCTCGCGTTTAAAAATCAGGATCCCAACGGCAACGGTAAGAAAGATGAAATTCCGTTAGCTGCTGCAATTGGTTCAGCGCCGTCTGAAGTTGAAGTCTTTCTGATGAACGCCTTTATTTATGATGATTCCACAAAGAGATTGTTATTGGAAAACGGAAAAATAGATGTCGCTTACAACAAACCGGGTTGGAAAGACGGCTTAATATACTTACATAAGCTCTATTCGGAAGGTTTGATAGCTCCACAATCCCTTACTCAGGACAGAGCCAGCTTAAAGAAAATGGCGGAAAATCCGGATGTTCCGATTCTGGGTGCGGCACCGGCACATTCTCCATCTTCGTTTACCGTTGTCGACAGCCCAAGCAAACGATGGGTCGATTTCCAGCCGATCAAACCGTTAAAAGGACCAACTGGACTAATGACGGCCACCTATGTGCCATATGACAATATAAGTAACGGACAATTTATGATTACAAAAGCGAATAAGCACGTTGCGGAATCCATACGTTGGGCGGATGCGTTCTACAAACTAGAAGTAGGTATCAGCGCAAATATTGGGGTTCAGGGTAAGGACTGGGACATGGCGAAACCTGGTGATAAGGGTCGTGACGAACAGCAATCGGTGTATACGGTGATCAATCCGGTAACGGGCACACAAAACCGTACATGGGATGGGTTGGGACTAGGTTATCTGACGGATAAGGACTATTACAGAGGGCTGACGGTCAAGGCGTACCCAGACAAAGAAAAAATGTATTATGACGTTACTAAGGTGAATTATGATCCTTACAAACAAATTGTGGATAAGATTGTTCCGCCATTATATTTCACCAAGGATGAATCAACTCAAGTGGCTGAAGTGGAAACGAATCTCATCACATATATGCAGACGATGAAAGCCAAATTTATTAATGGCGATGCAGATATTAACAAGGAATGGGATAATTATGTAAAGACACTGGATGGTATGGGCTTGAAGCAGTATCTCTCCATTTATCAGCAAGCTTACGATAAGAAAGTCGGAAAGAAATAGATTGTTGACACAGCAAACATCTCACCAAGGACACGGAAGTGTCTGTGTCCTTGGAGTGTTTAAAAGAGGAGTAGATAATTGATGCTAAAAGTAGCCATTCTCAGTTTCTGGCACATTCATGCCAAAGACTATTATAGACAAGCGATGGAACATCCAAATACGGAAATTGTGGCTCTCTGGGACGAGGATTCGGATCGCGGGAGAAAGGAAGCAGAAGATCGCTGCGTTCCATATTATGAGAATCTCGATAAGTTGTTAGCCAACCCGGAAATCGACGCTGTAATTGTCTGCACACCAACGAACAGGCATTGTGATGTGATGGTCAAGGCGGCGAAGGCGGGCAAGCATATTTTTACGGAAAAAGTACTCGCTCCTACACTAAAGGAATGTAATGAAATTCTTACGGCGGTTAACCAATCCGGTGTTAAACTAACGGTCTCTCTGCCTCAGCTGTATGAAAGCTACACATTGGCGATCCAGGATGTATTGGCGAAAGGGTGGTTGGGAGAACTGACTTCGGTCAGGGTGCGGAGATCGAACCATGGCGTTATGAAGTATCCTCCACGCAACTTCTCCCATTTCTTCACAATTGAGCAGAGTTATGGAGGAGCCTTGATCGATGTAGGGTGCCACCCTATGTATGTAGCCCGCTTGTTCCTCGGTATGCCTGAAAGCGTAAGCGCGAGTTACGGCTATATGACCGGCAAGGAAGTGGAAGACAATGCGGTTTCGGTGCTGAGATATGCTAATGGAGCACTGGGAATTGTTGAATCAAGTTTTGTCAATCCTTTTTCTCCGTTTAGTATGGAGTTGCATGGCACCGAAGGTGTGCTTCTATGTGGGTACCCGGAACATACGGTTCAGCTACGTACGACTAGGTTTGGCGAGGAGGCTTCGAAGCAGTGGACTGTGGTAGAAAAGCCGCAACGCGAGCCGTTTGCTTACGAGCAATGGGTATCGCATATCCAAAACAATACGAAAGCTGATGAGAACATTAATCTGGCTGTCGATTTGACCAAGCTGATGGAGGCTTCCAATCTTTCTGCTGAGCAAAATCAAGTCATCCTGATCAATAGTCTCAATACTTGAACAACAGGAGGGTATACATATGAGTGCGAAGGTGAGGATAGCAGTTATCGGAGCGGGAAAAATGGCGAATAGTGTTCACTTTCCGTCACTCCATTCTTTGGACGATGTTGAAATTGTGGGGATTTGCGATTTATTCCCGGGACCACTTCATGAAACTGCCGATAAATACGGGATTCAAAACCGTTATACCGATTATCGAAAAATGATCGAAGAAACTGGTCCGCAAGCGGTATACGTGATCGGACAGCCCCATATCATGTACGATATTTGGATGTGGTGCCTGGAGCGCGGCTTGAATCTCTATATCGAGAAGCCTCTCGGTATCACGATGCATCAAGCCAGAGCATTAGCCTACGTCGCCGAGAAAAACAATTGCATTACTCAAGTCAGTTTTCAAAGGCGCAACTCGCCATTGGCGGTCAAGCTCCGCGAGGAATGTCTGAAACGCGGTCCAATCACACATGCAGTATGCAGATTTTACAAATCTGAAATCTCTCCCTTCCTTGGAGCGAGAGATCGAATGCTGGACGATACCGTACACTCTATCGATATGATTCGCTGGATGTGTGGTGGAGAAGCCATTAAAATCGAGAGCACGACCAAGAGGATCGGGGTTCCTGATATTAACTTCATTTCTGCGACCATTGAATTTGACAACGGTTCAACCGGGTATCTCCTCAATAGCTGGTCGAGCGGCCGACGAATTTTCTCGGTTGAAATGCATGCGCCGAACATTTGCGCAGAAGCGGAGTTGGAGACCAAGGGCTATCTGTACACGGATGGGGATAAGTTGGGTGTGACTTATGACCCGCGCGAAGTGGCGGGCGGGAACGAGAAATTCCAGTACGGAGGCTTCCAGGCGAAACATCGCGAGTTCATCGATTGTCTAAAAGCGGGAACTCAGCCATCCTCCAATTTCAACGATGCTCTAAAAACAATGGAAATTGCTGAGAAGATCCTGGCCCAGGCGCTACTCAGCGGTAAATAAAAACATGAGCATAAAGACGAGGAGTAAATGAAATGAATAAATTGAGAGGCATCTTTCCCGCTCTTCTTACGCCATTTACAAAAGAAAACAAAATCAATGAACGAGCTTTGCAAAAACTGATCAAACTGAATCTCGATAAGGGTGTTAGCGGATTTTATGTAGGAGGAAGCACGGCAGAAGCCTTCTTGCTCTCCCTGGAAGAGAGGAAGTATATTCTGGATATTGCTGCCCAGGAATCAAGAGGAAAGTGCTCTATCATTTACCATATTGGTAACATTGGCACGGATCAGGCGATCGAACTGGGTAGACATGCGGAAAAGATTGGTGTTGACGCTATATCGTCCGTTGCTCCTTTCTACTATAACTATTCAATTGAAGAAATAAGAAAATATTATTATGATATCGTCCAACAAGTTAATTTACCGATGATTATATATAATTTTCCGGCCTTCTCCGGTGTTACTTTCAATCAGGAAATCTTTAGGGAGTTTCTGAGCAACAACCGATTTATCGGAATTAAGCATACTTCATCTGACTTTTTCCTGTTGGAGAGAGTGAAACAAATGAACAGCGAGGCCCTCGTTTATAACGGTTTTGACGAGATGTTTCTTGCCGGATTAAGTATGGGGGCTGATGGAGGCATCGGAAGCACTTACAATGTAATGGCTGAAAAGTTTATTCTTATGCAACAATTCTTTGCAGAAGGAAAAATGGCGGAAGCCGGACAGGTACAGACAAAAGTGAACAATCTGATTGCCGCGATCATAAAGGTGGGGGTCCTGCCTGCTGAAAAAGAAATTCTGAATCAAATGGGATTGGACTTCGGAGAATGCAGAAGACCGTTCAAACGTGTTACCGATGAAGAGAAAGAAATACTGAGAGTGGCTGTACTAGAAAATCTATAAAATGAAGGTGTTCGCATGAGTAAGAGTCCGTCAAAAGTTTTAATTATAGTCGGAGACGCAGTAGAGACAGTGGATACGCTGTATCCTTTCTATCGAGTGAAGGAAGAGGGGATCGAACCTGTCGTTGCTGGCCCGGATAAACGGCGGTATTCGATGGTGCTGCATGAAAGACCCCAATCTGGCTGGGTTATAACGAGGGAATATGAGGGGTATACCATTCAAGCGGATATTGCGTTTAGGGATGTCAATCCGGAGGAGTATCTCGGCATCTTTTTCTCCGGTGGGCGAGCTCCTGAATATATCAGGGACGATCCAGCCTTAATCGAGATAACGCGCTATTTCTTTGCCCAGAACATGCCTGTGGCAAGCGTGTGTCATGGGGTAGAAATTCCTTGCCGAGCGGGTGTTGTGAAGGGCCGCAGGATGGCGACAGTTGCTAAATGCAGATTTGACTTGGAAGTGTGCGGAGGTATTTATGTGGATGAGCCATGTGTAGTGGACGGCCATTTGATCAGCGGGAGGACCTACCACGATAATGGGCATTTCGTAAAAGAATGGATTCGCCTTCTTCTTGAAGAAAGAACGAGACGGCAACTGTAAGCAATTCACGATTAATAAGGGGGAAAGGGAGAAGGGACGCCATGCTGAAAATGTTGTTTTTGGATTATTCCCAGGTCAGCCGTATACAAGGATTTACAAGAGAATTAGAACAACCCGTAAAGTATGAAAGCAATCCTATTCTTCTGAGCGAAGACCCGTGGGAGCATGGAAATTTTACGATGTACGGCAGCGTGGTTAAGGTCGAAGGAAAGCCGTTCCAAATGTGGTACTCTGTCGTATCCAAGCCGTTAGTTCTCCATTTAGCCTATGCGGAAAGCGACGATGGGTTGGTCTGGAATAAACCATTATTTGACAACTTCCTCTATGAGGGCAAAAAGACCAACATTGTTCTGGATGATGATATACACGGTGCGGCAGTCATCTACGATGAGATGGATCCCCGCGAGGATTGGAAGTATAAATTGGTTGGAGGCGCTGGAGGCGGGTCCAAAGCACCGATCTTCGGCTTTCACAGCCCAGACGGAATAAATTGGAGGAAGGTTCAAGATCACCCAATAATAACTACGGGGCCCGATTGTCCGATGGGATTGCTTCGTCAACCGGACGGAAGGTATGTTGCTTACCACCGAAAGCGTACATACGGACGAAGGGTGTTTCGCAGTGAATCATGGGATTTCAAGCATTGGAGCAGCGAACCTCGCATGGTATTGGAGGCAGATGCAGGGGATCCTCCAATGACCCAGTTCTACGGGCTTGGGTCAACCCCATATGGCCCTTATGAGATCGGCTCTTTATGGATGTACCATGTGGATCCTGACGACGCCACCACGATGCGCGGCTATCAAGAAGCCGAATTTGTTTACGCCCGTTCTGGTTACGCTTGGCATCGGGCCGCTCAAGGGAAAGCCTTTCTCGCTCACGGCAAGCCAGGAGAGTGGGATCAGGGGAATTTACAGTGCGCTTCTTCTCCGTTATTTCTTAACGACGAGATTCGATATTATTATGCGGGTACAAATATAATCCATGGAAGACATTGGGAGCACAACTCGCAGCGGGCCGGGTTGGGAATGGCGACAATCAAGCCCGACCGTTTTGTTGCATTGAGAGCCGATGATGGGGAGGGCGAACTCATCACGACTCCCTGTTACTTGCCTTCTAGCGATATTAGATTAAATGCAAATGTTGGTAAAGATGGATGGGTTCGCGTTGAAATTGCTAATTTGGACGGAACTGTCGTGGAAGGGTATGGTCTTCAACAATGCATTCCAGTCATGGGAGACTCCACCTCCCATCATGTGCTCTGGTCTGGCGCAGAGCGATCAATCTTATCCAGCAGCATCAGATACAGACTTCGGATTAAGGCCAAACAGGCCAATCTCTACTCCCTGTTCGTAATCGAGCCCGGAGAAAAACCCCACTATACCCGTTTCTCAGACTTTATAAGCAAAGAGATCTAAAATTCCAATAGGCGGTGGACAACATGCAGAAAGTTGCCGTACAACATCTGTTTGATTTAACCGGTAAGGTAGCTTTAGTTACAGGGGGCGTCAACCTGGGTTATTATGCATGCGAGGCGTTGGCGGAACTGGGAGCCACCGTTGTATTAACCAGAAGGAACCAGGCAGAGGCTGAGTCAATGGCTGAGAAATTGAGCAGGGAGAAGCAGACTGCCGTGATTGGCGTTGCATTAGAGGTAACAGACGAGGAGAACTGGCAGGAAGTTATCGGTCGGATAATCTCCGAATTCGGAAAAATCGATATATTGATCAATAATGCCGGAGGGCGGAAAGTAACCCAGGCTCAACATGATTTGAGAAATAAAGATCATTTGATTGATTTTTTGGAACATCGTCCTTTGAACGAATGGAAGTATACTCTGGATTCTAATTTAACAAGCGTATTCCTAGGCTGTAAAACCGTTATTCCGCATATGAAAAAACAAAAAAGCGGTAAAATCATCAATGTTGCCTCCATTGATGGCGTTGTCGCTCGTGATTTAAGAATCTACGAGGGAACGGGGTTGTCTCCTACTGTCCCGGACTATTTGTCGAGTAAAGCGGGCGTTATCCAACTGACGAAGGGGCTGGCCGTTGCATATGCTCCGCATGGAATTAATGTGAACTGCATTTCTCCCGGGGGATTCTTTCGCAATCAACCCAAGCCCTTCGTCGATCATTATGAGAAGCAAGTCCCCATGGGTAGGATGGGTCGCGATGAAATCGATCTGAAAGGACCTTTCGCGTTCCTTGCCTCATCGGCATCAGACTATTTGGTTGGGCACAACCTCATTGTAGACGGGGGTTATACGGTATGGTAGAGAATAAAAAAGTATTGATCGTTGGATGCGGTTCGATTGGAAAAAGACACGCACGCATCCTTAAGGAGTTAGGGGTCAAACAGATCGGCTTAGCGGATCAGTCCGCTTCCCAGCTCGCTTTGGCACTCCGTGAAATACAAGGTGCACAAGGTTATGCTTCATACGAAGAAGCGTTAAAGGATCAGTTTGACGCTGTCATTTTATGCACTCCCCCACATTTACATATTGCCCAAGCTCGTCTGGCTATTGAAGCGAACTGCGATGTGATGACAGAAAAACCGCTGACTGTCCATCTGGATGGCGTACAGGAGCTCCAATCTTTGTTGAGAGTAAAATCACGGTTCGTCATGGTAGCTATGTGCTTTCGCTATCATGCTGGGTTGAGAAGAATCAAACAGCTGGTCCGGGAAGGGGAGATCGGAAGATTAATCCATATCCGGGCATCCATGGGGGAAAATTTGGCCGAAGCGAGGCCGAACATTGATTACCGGCAGCTCTTTGTGGTTTCTGAAGATGTGGGCGTAACGTTGGATATGTGTCATGAACCGGATTATGTGCAATGGATAGCCGATCAGCCTGTCACAAGCGTTACGGCTATTACGGGTAAACTCAGCAATCTAGAGATGGCCGGCGACGACATCGCCGATCTCTTGATCAAATTTAAAGGATCCCTTACGTCCAGTATCCATTTGGACTTTTTCCAGCAGCGAAGAAGAAGATATAGTGAATACATAGGGACCGAAGGAACTTTACTATTAGAAATGGCGGACTGGAACACTTGCTGTATCCATATTTATCATAAAGACGATGAAGCATGTCGCGTAGAAACCTTAACCATGGAAAGAGACGATATGTTCCGGGAAATGGACAGGGATTTCCTGGAACTATTGGATACCCGGCAGAAGCCAGAACTGGATATTCAAGAAGGATTAAAATGCCTACAGATCGTCTGGGCTGCCAAAGAAAGTAGTAAGACCGGAAAAACCGTCGTCTTAAAGCCGGCTATCGAATAACATGAAAGAGCTATCCGAAAAGTTCACAGTGGAAGGAGTTGCTTGTCAGCAGCTCTTTTTTACTAGAGAGTGGTCAACCAGAAAAAATGGTTGATCTCATTATTTGCTGTGAATACCGACAAGACAATTGATGTTCTAATGTTACTGATTAATGCAGCACCCCCTATCGGGGGACTAGGTAACATGAAAGTAAATACTTGTGCAATGCCTCTTTTCTTTAATGTAATATAGAACATAAACCTTGTATTAGGAGGCTTGACGTGATAAAAGTAGCCTTAGGTCAAATTGCACCGGTAACTGCAGATAAAGAAGCAAATTTTGAAAAAATGAAGAAGTTAACTATTGAAGCGGCGGAACAAGGAGCGCATTTGGTTATATTCCCGGAACTTGCATTGTCGGGGTACAATTGCGGTGACCAATTTTTTTCGATTGCAGAGTCAATTCCGGGAGAATCTACTAAAAAGTTTGAAACCGTTGCTAAGGAATATGATATTCATATTATTTGGGGAATGCCAGAAGAGAGCATCAGCGGGGTGCTCTATAACGCTGCTGCTCTTGTTGGGCCTGCGGGCTTTATTGGGAAATGGCGTAAAAATACATTGCCCGGTCATGCAACCGATACTATGGGTCCGGGGGCATTCCCAGACAGAAGATTTTTTAAAAATGGCGATGAAGTAGCAGTGTATGATACGCCTATCGGGAAAATTGGACTGTTGATTTGCTATGATATCTTTTTCCCGGAACTTGCACGATTGATTACACTGCAAGGTGCGGATTTAATTGTCGGAATATCTGGATCGCCTTCGTTCGAGAAAGATATTTTCGAACCAATAGTAAAAGTTAGAGCAATGGAAAATACGGTGAATATTGCATATACCAATTTAGTGGGAAATGAGGGACAAACAGAATATTGGGGCGGCGGATTTATTGTTGGCGCCGGCGATACCAAATCAAAAGTGCCTGGCAATCCGATAATTTGCAAAGCACCCTATGAAGGGGAATGTATTACAATCGGAGAAGTGGATCTGGATGCCAATAGAAAAATAAGACCATACTTCCCAATTTTGAGAGACTTAAAGACATCTATGTATGAACAGCTTGCCAAAGCACATAAAAATTTAACTTAGGATTCGTTCAGGTATACAGGATACCAGAAGTGGAAGGATGGATCGCAGGTGTGGCGCTGGATACGTACTACTACTACCCGATGCCAGTAGAACAAGCGGTGTGGAAATTCCCGAATGTCATCATGGCTCCGCACAATTCTGGTTTTTCGCAAAGCATACATTATCCGCAGCGTGTATGGGGCATTTTTGTAGAAAATATCAGACGCTTCGCGGAAGGCAAGCCATTGCTTAACGAGCTGTCCAAGAGCCAG
This sequence comes from Paenibacillus sp. P4_A9, assembly GCF_056402415.1. Taxonomy (NCBI): domain Bacteria; kingdom Bacillati; phylum Bacillota; class Bacilli; order Caryophanales; family Paenibacillaceae; genus Paenibacillus; species Paenibacillus sp. P4_A9. The sequence goes on along the minus strand of NZ_JBFUHL010000034.1, from coordinate 10,043 downwards.
TTGTACGGAAATTAAGAAAGGAGGGGTCACAATGTTTTTAAACTTGGCCCACCGGGGAGCTTCGCATTATGCTCCTGAGAATACGCTTCCAGCCTTTTATAAAGGGATCGAGATGGGGGCGAACGGGCTCGAAACGGATTTGAAAATATCGAAGGACGGCATGGTCTTCCTTCATCATGATAAGGATCTCGCTCGTACGACGAATGGTTCGGGGGCTCCTGGGGATTATACTTGGAAAGAATTGCAGGATTTGGACGCCGGCAGCTGGTTTTCCTCAGTTTATACGGGGGAGAGACTAATCTCGCTTGAGCAGTTTCTTCACTTGTTCGGCCGCAAAACGCTCACTCTCGTTCTGGAGCTCAAGGATCGCAACATCGAAGAACCAGTTCTGGAGCTAATTAGCCATTACGGAGTAGGAGATCGGATCACAATCACTTCGTCTATCTATGACAATCTGCGTGCGGTACGAGCCAAGGATGCATCGCTAAAAATAGGTCAAATTGTTAAAAAAATTGATAAAGAATCTATCGCCTTACTTAAAGAAATCGGAGCGCAGCAAATTTGCCCGGAAGTCCAGCAAATGAAAATGGAAGACGTGCAATTGGCACAATCCCACGGTTTAGAAGTAAGAGCTTGCGGAGTTAAAGCATCGGAAGAGCTCATGCACTTCGCTTTGAGCTGCGGTGTTATGGGGATGACGATTAACAACCCCGATGTTCTGTCCGAGGCACTATCGAGAAGAGAGGAAGGCTGACTCGTTTGTACAGGAAGCTTGGAGGCAGTTGTCCGATGAACGATGAACATCGGATGGAGTACAACATCTAAGTTTCTGGCAGATACTTGAAGTTTTATGTTAGGAGTCCTGAGAACCAGTCACTCTAGAAGATCGACTATTCTTCTGACATTTGCCTGTGGCTGGCGAACTTCACTGTTCGAATCCCCCTTCAGTATCGCAGCGGATAAATTCGTTGCGGCTGGGCACCTAGCATGAAAGTTTCGATTTACCAATCCTTGGGATCCGTATAGAACAGTATGGAAAAGGAATTAAAGGGCTGACTGCCATTGTCCGTCACGGTCTAGATCCTTTTGAGCTATTCGTGGATGACACGAAAGCACTTGTAGAGGGGAGTAACCGCTTGGGGATCGTCGAACCGCATCGGATCGTGGTGGGCGGAACATCAAGAGGCGGTTACATGGCTTTCCGTTTACCTGTGTCGGAACCTAGAATTGTCAAGGCGGCCGTATTCGCACCAGTTACGAATTGGAATGATCTTTCTGAGTTCGCGGATCAGAAGGATGCCGAATCAGTAAATCGCCTGCGCCTATCCAACTATACGCATCGTATCTTCGATAAACTGCTGTATATGTTAATCGGCTATCACGACAAACGCGTGAGCACTCTCAGCTGCTGCAAATTTTATGACCGATGGTTGTGTGATGGACATGCAGAAGCGTCATCACCGGTCAAGTTTATTGTACATTTGATTCAGGTCATATGGTTAGTAAAGATTTGTATCGGAAAGGCGCCCGGTTTTTGCTAAAAGACGGAGATTGAAGGGTGAGTGTGAAACAATGATTATCGACAGCTTAAAAAATGCTTCCCAGTACTACGGAGTGCATCCGAGGCTTGCAACAGGATTACGTTACTTACAGGAAAACTCAATTGTCGATCTGGAACCGGGCAAGTACGAGATTGAAGGCAGCGATATTTACTTTCTAATGCAGCATTACGACAGCAAGCAGCCTGATGCGGGGAAGTGGGAGGCACACAGACGCTATTTCGACATTCAATTCGTGGCCGCCGGTGCTGAACGAATCGGATATGCCCCAATCGATATGATGCAAGTATCGAGAGAGTATACGGCTGATGGTGATTATGCTTTGTTCGATGGCGATGGAACTTTCTTCGAGCTTCAAGCAGGGGATTTTACGATCTTGGCGCCGCAGGACGTCCATATGCCCTGTATTGCCGTACAGCAGCCGGAGCCGGTGAAGAAAATAGTTGTCAAAGTATTAATCTGACTAGCAAGATCTTCTCTCTCGTCCGCACATAATGCGGGTGAAGGACTGTCTTTTTTGTTTGAACGGAATTGTTCATGAAAAGTAAATTATGATCATGGAAGCGTTTTAATTTTATTTGGTACATTCATCATGAAAAAATCTATAACTGCGAGGCAGCACGATGAGGGGGAAATGAAATGATTGAAGTACTGGCCGATACGACAGGGTCCGTACATGAAGCTGTCTGGCACTTTGAAAGATAAGCGCTGTGATTTAGAGTAGTACAGCTAATGAAAAATGGGCGCAGAACATATTAGTCCGCGCGCCTTTATTTCATAAGCTGCTACAAGCCAATCAGTTTCCCCAACTCCGCTTGCAACTTCAAGCGCAACCCCTCAATAATCGGAAAATCCGTTGCCGTAAAATAAAACACCTTAATCTGTGCATCAATTGCTTCGGCTAATGCCAAATGGGAAATGGCCTCTTTCATTTTTGTCTAATAATGTTCTTTAATAGAGGTCAGCTCGGCTGCATAGGCTTCATCGGGTCCTAGAACTGAACAGGTAAATACGCTCCCCAATAGAACCAACTTCACAAAAAAAAGACCACATAATGTGGTCGAATAGATGATCATAAATTGCTCACGCAATACTGTAAAATTCAATGATTTAATATAAATGATGTTACAGTGAGAAGTAAGCACAAGCCTTGATATATCGCCATTAACAACCGTTAAAGATGTTACAGTACGCTACTGCCATGATGTTAATAACGGTCGTAGGAGGAACTCGCGGCGTAAGAATCTCTTGGAAGCAGTTGTGAAAGAACACACGATGAAAAGCTCTTTGATTAATTTGACTATTCGCTGAGGGTAACAAAAGGGTAACGCAAGCAAGTGAAAAACGGTTCCCTTTGTTAAAGATGTTACAACGATAATTCACGAAAACCTTGATTCTATGCGCTTTTGTGAATTATCGATAATAAAGTCATGTAATAAGAACAAAATACCCTAGGCGAATAGACAAGAAGATTTCGAAAGCCGAAATGATTCTTGTAAAGCTATCCACACCGATTCCGCAATACCTATGCCTGCCAATTGTTAGATAATGGTGCACCGTTAGAATTTATACAGGCGATTCTCGGACATGAGAAGGCATCTACAACTCAGATTTACGCCTAATTGCGCGGTGAGCGTACCATGAGTCTCCGATTCTCACGAAATCCTCACAATATTCGCGTATAATTCCTGCATTCTCGAGCATTTCATCTTTGTTTTGGAAGCATAAGTTTGCCACGTTTAATTTGAAGCATAAGCTTTCCAATGCGGCAAACTTATGGGTTAAGTTACAATCATCCATGACGGATCACGGCGACGAGCAGGATTTCTCCAATGGGGACTTATACCGCGGTGGGCAAAAGATGCAAAAATAGCTAGTCAGACAATCAACGCGCGATCCGAAACGATAACGGAAAAGCCAGCTTTCAGAGAATCATTTCAAAGGCGGCGGGCAATTATTCCGGTCGATGGCGTATATGAGTGGCAGCAAATGAGCTATGGAAAGCAGCCGATGCGCATCGTAATGAAAAACCGTAGCATCTTTTCTTTGGCAGGAATATACGATACCTGGGATGGTCCCGAAGGGAAGGTAAGTTCATTCTCTCATACTGACGTCTTCTCTGAATTTGACTTTTTCTCCCATCCACGACAGAATGCCAGTAATAATACATCCAGATGACGAGGCTCGTTGGCTAGATCGAGGTTATAAAGACATTTCATCCTTAAGGACCATGCTTAAACCTTTTTCAGCTCATGAGATGGAAGCATATCCTGTTTCCCAGATTGTTGGAAGCCCCAATTACAATTCTCCTGTATTGATTCTTGAGGATCGATCCCAGAAGCAGCCGCCAGCAACAAACTCTGTTTTAGAGGTGTGCCCCGGTACGGAGCTCCACGCGTAATCCGCTATTGGAATACGCGTACATAATGAAAGAAGCGTTAAGCCTACAGTTGGCCCAACGCTTCTTTTTTATTTTGCTTGGCGCAATGATCCATATTAATTAAAATGTGGTTTATCTCACGTTCGATTTCATCAATCTTTGCTTGGTCATTTGGTTGTAGTAGGTGATAGAAATCAACAGTATCCTGATATATCTTCATTAGCATTTGCAGACGAGCTGCGTGCATATACATATCAATTGTTGGCATATGGCTAAGTTTAGGTTTGAAACGTAATTTTATTACATTCTTCAATATAAGACCCCTCTTCCTAAGAATGATAATTTATAGTATTACCCAGATAATAGATTTGTATACTAGTCTCATAGATTTTCAGTTTAGTAGATAGATTTAACGCTTGTCGGTTCCTATCAGCATCTATATTTTTGCGAGTAACAAAACGCGGCAACTGGCATCCCGATACGGGGACGAATACAGGCGCGAGGGGATCTTCTCCTCGCAGATTACTAAGGATGTCAATCTATATCCGTAATCTTAAACATAACGTGATCCGATATTAAGCGAAGTAAATTAAAATGAGTATGCTGAACTCTTATATTTACATTCGTGAATCGACAAAACCATCTTTGAGATGATATGATAAATGAAAGCCAATAGGCGATGCCGTAGCGKAAGCACCGAACGGATAGGGGGGGAACCCTCTATTTGTTCGGTGCTTTTTTCGTCAGAGGGCTAAAAAGGAGGAATTGATTTATTTATGGAGATCATTAATCAATATTATGGAGAACAAACAACTGTCTGGGCCTCTGCGAAGAACTTTTTGAGAAATGAGCCAATTCTTACAGAAGTAGGGGAGGAATGCTCAGTAACTACTTTAATACCGGCCCACTTTGAATGGAATTTGTGGTTCCACTTCATTCACACTGGAGCGGCGGCAAAATTTCTTGTTGCTCTCGCCAACGGTGATGATATGAGAGCTGCTGCAGTAGTGCTTAAGGGGGTTGAATGGGAGATAACGAGCATTATGAGAGCGGCGGCTAAAAGCGTCCTAGAACTATTTCCTGAGGCTACTTTTCGAGAACAGCGCTCTATTCTTCTAAATTTAGGTAAAGGTGCCTATAAATTATTGGGCAAATTAAATCAGAAAGATACCTGTGACCACGATGATGAGCATTTAGGATTAAAAATTTCGATTGACGTCTATATACCATTGCTGGACGTTGAGTGGATCGAAGACATTATGCTGGAGATTTTAGGGCTAAATGATATATCTGCGTTCTAGCATCTCGAATGGACTAAGCCTTAGAAKAGTACAAACCAGGTACTCAAACTGATCTAGTGATTATATTTGTCGAATATTGGAAGGAATACCCGTTGTAGTGTTGTATTTATATTAGATGAGTTTTCTCCTAAGAATATCACCCTCTAAACGAGGTAAATGCGTGGAAATTAAGTCGTTAATGTTTATATTCCATTTGCAACACTCAACCCATAATAGAATCGTAGGTGATCATTAATGGAAGTAGCTCGAGCCTTATTTGACGAAATTGATATTGAACATTTACGTAGATCGTATCCACCAGGAATGAGTTGGGAACTCGTCAAAAAAGAGATGGAGGATAAGTACCGTAAAGCATCAAGGGCAAAGGGGATTGCATGTTTATGTTGCAATTCACCGGTAGAGATGGTCCTAAATGAGGATCGTGCATGCTTCTTTCGCCATTCTGATAAGCTATCTTGTCCCGGATCAGAGAACTATACACGATATACGACAACCAGGACTACTGAGAACCAAAAGCAGCACCATACTGGGAAAGTATTGTTGAAAGAACTTCTTGAGGGTCAACTTAAGATACACGGGGCAGAAATTCAATACGGATATCTTTACAAGGAGATCCTGAGGATTATTCCTGACCTACTCATCTATTTTCCGAACGGTGATATTTGGGCTGTTGATTATATAACAGGTTCTCGGAGTGACGATGGCTACCATACCGCAATTCAAAAACGATTAGAGACTTACAATAAAGCAGGGTTTAAGCCGTTTTTCTTATTGGATAGTGCCTGGTACTCACAGCATGCTGATAAGCCTCAAATTAGCTTATATAAAGCTGAAAGAGTAATGATGCGAACGACCGCCTTCGATGAGAAATGGCAGGAGATTGTTAGTCAGTTAATTCGCGACATGGGGGAGAATGCCATTGTGCAACTCCCGATAAACCATAGCATACATCCGTTGAGCGTTTGTAGCCTGGTGTACATTGACATGAATACCTTTGAGGGGCACTTAGTTAGATTCATTCCTATTCAGTCCCAAAGAGCTGCTACTGCTCATGCGTGGGGATATACGCTTCATAAAGCCCTTTCTATTCCAATTGATCAGCTACTTTCTTTGGATACAAGTAAAACTGAATTTAAATGGTACGGTACTGATGAGACTGCGTTACAAGAATTCTACATTCAAGATACTATCCAGAAGTATTTTGAATTGGAAGAACAAGTACAGATTGAAAAAGAAAAGATGATGACAAAGGAAGTAAATGCAAATGCAAAACTAATTCAACAACTTCACGATCGGGTTTCTTTATTTAAAATGAAAACAGTTGTCCCGCTAGCACCAACCATCGTTAAAGCAGACAAAATAATAATTCCAAATCCAGTAAGTCGGATCGATAATTATCGCTTGTTAATCGAACGATTTCAAAAATCAGGACGTTTAGATGTGAATTCCGGGTTTAATTCTCATATCGAGAAATGTGAAGAGGTAATTCGCCTTTTTGATGAAACAGGCGAAGACAGACTTTTTTCAATTTATGCAATGATGGAAAATATGAAGCACGCACTTCTTGGAGAATAATTATCTAAGAGTATCTGATTAATTTTTAGTTGTGATTTGAATGGAGGATTTAGTTACTCGTATGAATATTGACTATAGTGTTATTACGCAGCCGGTAGTCCTTGGCGCCATTATTACTTCATTACTAGGTGCTGGAATCGCAGGGAGTTTTTTCACACATTATTTCACCAATGTGCGATCAGACCGTGAATTAAAAAGAACACAGAGAACTAAACGTTTGGAATATATATATGAGCCTATCGTAAAAGTAATTTTATCACAGATTCATCCAGGAGACGGATACGATGGCATTGTAGATTCTCAATTCAATGCAATAGAGGCAATACTGAAAGAACACACCAGGTATGCTGATGACAAATTAGAGATGTTTATTAATAGTTTTGCCGAAGACCAATACCATTTTTCGATGTCCCATGTACAATGGCCATCATATGATTCTGATGCAAAGTTCCTAAAGTATGTCTTCAAAGAATACAATAATTTAAGGAAAAAGCTTCATCTACCTTATCGCAGGAATAATTTTCTAAAAGAAGGATTCGTTTATCGATACAGACAGTTTCGCCGCTTTTTAAGAAGGAAGAAGCGATTCGAATTCAAAAACTCTGTGAAATAAAGATTGTAATTTTTGACCGCTGAAAAGAAAAGGCAAATTGCAATTACAGAGTGCTTCGGCCCGTATTAAACTAAAGGACAGTGCTTTTTTCAAAATTTTCAGCACCATCGATGTTTTCGCTCTTTCCTAAAGTAATCTGACATAATACAGTTATTAATATAAACAATCACTAATACTTCTTTATATATTTAATTGACAGAAGTATAATGTTAATAATAGGAAATCAACTCAATTAAGGTGCGTGATGGTTTGGTCGCAATGATAGAAATAGCGGTTAGCGAAAGTACTACAACAACTCAAAAAGGAAAATTGTTAGAAAATCTAGGTAGAGAAGTTCTTGAATCTATGCAATTTGAGGTTATAGAAGAAGTTAGACTAACCGGGATTGAAGTAGACTTATTAGCAAAACATAAAATCTCCTCCGAAGAAATCTATGTCGAATGCAAAGCCTATAAAGATACCAACACTATTTCAGCTGATGTATTTACAAAATTACTAGGAAATGTTGTTTATAGAAACGTTTCTTCTGGCTGGCTTTTATCAACAGGCTCTCTTGGAAAAGATGCAAAGGGATTTGTTGAAGAGTGGGAGAAGAAACCTTTCGATCAAAGAAAAAAACTCCAAATATATTTCCCTGATCGATTGATTGATTTAATTGTGGGTTCAGGTAAAGTATGTAACCCTCTCTCATTAAGATACCCGTCTAACGGAAAGTTTTCAGAAAATGTAACATTATTGATCACTAACCTTGGGCGTTTTTGGGCCGTTCCATTAATTCATGCATCCGCTGGCATACCTTATGCAGTAATGCTATTTGACTCTAAAACAGGTGAGCCGGTCACCAATCAACAAACCGTGGATTCAATTGCGAAAATACCGTCTTCGTTTCATGAATTGGACTGGCTTTATCATAACGACGATAATAATGAAAGAGTAATTGAAGATCAGTTGACCCAAGAAGCATATAGTATTGTAACAGTTTCTGCTGGAGATCAATGGGCAGACTATCGACCGTCACGCCCTCAGGATTTTGTAGGGAGAGATGAACTTCTTCAAGAAATTTTTAAATTTATTGATAATGTTAGAAATTCTACTATTTCAACCAGACTCTTGGCTTTAAAAGCCCCTTCTGGCTGGGGGAAAAGCTCTGTACTACTTAAGCTTGTTGAGAAGTCTAGAACCTCACGACATAAGAACAAAAACTACGTATATGCTGTCGACGTTCGTGCAGCCACAAGTCATAGATATGCAGAGTTCTCATTAATAGAGTGTCTCAATTCTGCTATTAAATCAAATTTTATAAAAAAACCCAATACACCAATTAAAATTTCAGACACGAATAATCCACTTTCTGACCAATCAATCAATGAGATTATTGAGACTCTTAAGTCTGAAAATAAAGTAATTGTTTTGTTGTTTGATCAATTTGAAGAGATTTTTTCGAAAAAAGAACTTTTTCCACTTTTTGAAAGTATTCGTCGTCTAAGTAATTCTGTCGATAGTATTCGAGAAAATTTTATTATAGGTTTTGCTTGGAAAACAGACGGAACTGTTCCTACCGATCATCCTGCTTATCATTTATGGCATGGACTGGCAGACAGACGAAGGGAATTTTCTTTAAGTCCTTTTATTGATAAAGATATAAATAAGGCTCTTTCTATATTCTCAAAAGAATTAGGTGAACCGCTAAACCCAATATTGAAAAAATATCTAAAGGACCATTGTCAGGGGTATCCTTGGTTATTAAAAAAGCTCTGTATCCATGTTTTTTCTTTGGTAGAAAGCGGCATTCACCAAGATGAAATTTTAGGAAAAGGCCTAAGCATAAGTGATTTATTTGAAAAAGATACAAGTGAATTAACTACTGCTGAACTTGCTTGTGTTAAAAAGGTAGCTCAAGAATCCCCTATTGAATTTTTTCAAGTAGTTGAGCTTTACGGTGATATGACCGTCCAATCATTAATTAATAAACGTATTATCTTAAGAAAAGGGCAAAGATTAATCCTTTATTGGGATATATTTCGTGATTATATTCTTACTGGCACGGTTCCTCATATACCTGTGGCCTACATTCCACAAACCCAGTTTAGAAGATATTGTATAGCCTTGATAGTGCTTTTTAATCTTAGATCTACAACAATCTCAGTTTTTGCTTCCAATTTAGGAATCGGTAGAGATGCTGCTGAAAATATAGTAAGAGACTTCGTAATGCTTGGAAATGCAACAAGACAAGGGGAAAACCTTAAATTTTTACATGAAAATGAGGAAGAAGCCTTTCAAAAAGTTGTAGATTTCTTTAACAAACATATCTTGTATAAAAATATCATTGAAGGATCAGGAGTTAACTTCCAAATCTCTATGGAGGAGTTCGGAGAGTATTTCAAAGAAACCTATGATTCCTCAATGTTTGCGGATAAGACACAAAAGTCATATATAAATATCATTAATGGTTGGTTGAAGGGAGTAGGATTGACTGAGTATAAATCTAATAAATTAATTAATGTATTAGAAAGTACAAAAGGACATACCAAACCTGGTTTTCCTAAGATAACCAATTCAGGTCGAAAAGGTGGACGAATCTCAAACTTTTTAGGAGAAGCTCCTCCTGAGAGGGT